>DYKY01000111.1 GCA_020722365.1 Thermoflexus sp. | reverse complement strand
TACCAAAAATCCCGCACATAGCTCCTCGCTTGTTTCCCTTAACGCGCCAAACTACGCGCGGCAGCGCCCGCAATCTGAGCGGCGATGCGGGCATTGTTGACCAACAAGCTTTCGTTGGCGTGTTTCGTCCGCGCATTGCTGAGCGCGACCATGCGCGCGAGGATGAACGGGGTGATGGCCTTGCCGGTGATGCCTTGCGCGTCAGCCTCGGCGACGGCCTGGGCAATGAGCGGCTCGATCTCGGCGGCGGGGATTTCATCCACAGCGGGGATGGGCGCTGCGACCAGCAGCCCCTGCGCCAGACGCAGCGCCCGCTGCGCCTGGAAGATATCCACCACCTGGGCCGCACTGTCGACGCGCCGATCCACCGCCAGACCAGAAGTGCGACTGTAGAACGCCGGGAACTCGTCGGTTTGCCAGCCGAGCACCGGCACGCCCCACGTTTCGAGGTATTCCAGCGTGCGCGGCAAGTCGAGAATGGACTTCGCGCCCGCGCACACGACGATCAACGGCGTGGAGGCCAGCACGGGCAAGTCGGCGGAGATGTCCTCCGGGTGTCCACGATGCACGCCGCCGATGCCGCCCGTCGCAAAGACGCGAATCCCGGCGCGGTGCGCCAACAGCGTCGTCGTCGCCACCGTCGTCCCGCCGTGAACGCCGCGAGCACCGGTCAACGGCAGATCGCGCACGCTCACCTTGAACGCGGTCGCATCCGCCGCCAGCGTCTCCACCTGCGCGTCGCTCAACCCCACGCATACCGCGCCGCGCCATATCCCGATGACGGCAGGGACAGCGCCTTCGGCCTGTACCGCCTCCGCCATCCGCCGGGTGATGTCAAGGTTGGCGGGATAAGCAAACCCATGCGTGATCAACGCCGATTCTAGCGCCACCACCGGCTGCCCGGCGTCAATCGCCTGTTGAATCGCTGAATCAATAGTAAAACCGACCACACGCATCCTCCAATCTATAGGGGAATGTAAGAGTTTGGGGGCGGTGACCCGCCCCCAAACCCCCACCCCCAGTTTTCGCTCTGCGCCTTACTTCTTGCCGAGCAATTGCAGCGCCAGCGCCGCGTAGGTTTGGGCGGCAGCGTGGATTTGCTCGACCTCAACGTACTCGTTGATCGTGTGCGGCAACGCAGGATTGCCCGGTCCAAAGCCCACGGTGGGCACCTGCGCCACGGCTGCGGTATAGACGCCCTCCGTGGCAAAATGCCAGCGCGTCAATGTCGGGCGCAAACCCACCGTCTGTGCGGCCCGGAGCATCGCTTTGACCAGCGGGTGGCGCTCCTCGAAAGCCCACGGCAGCGAGGCCCGCCGCACGCGATAGGTCTTGCCGGTATGCGTCGTCACTTCTTCTTCGATGACTTTCACTTCGGCGTCGGCGCCTTCGCGGGTGACGATACGCTGCACTTCGAGCAAGGCCCGCGCCTCTGTCTCGCCGACGGTCAGGCGACGGTCCAGCGTCATCTCGCAAAGGTCGGGAACGGCATTGCGACTCACGCCGTGCGAACGGATCTCGGTGACGGCCAGAATCCCTGGCCCCAGAAAGGCGTCGTCTGCCAACTGACCGGAGAGAATCTCCAGATTGAAAACCAAATGCGCAGCGGTGTAGATGGCGTTGCGCCCCAATTCCGGAGCCGAAGAGTGCGCCGAACGGCCTTTAACGCTCAATGTCATTTCCACGTGCCCACGCTGTCCACGCACGACCTGGAGATTCGACGGTTCGGCAATCACCACCCAGTCCGGGTGAAGATGGTCTTCTTCAAACAAAACCCGTGTGCACGTACCCTCGGAGGGTTCTTCCAGACCAACGCACGCTACCAAAACCGGGCCTTCCAACAAGACACCGCGCTTTTTCAAGAGCGCGGCGGCGTACACGGTCGCCGCCAGCCCGCTCTTCATATCGCACGCGCCTAGCCCATAGAGACGCCCTTCCTGGATCTCCGCGCCAAACGGATCGACGCGCCAGGCTGCCGGGTCGGTCACCTTGACCGTGTCCATGTGGCTGTTAAACATCAGCGTGGGGCCGGTTTGTGGCCCCACGCGGCCTATGACGTTTCCCGCGTCGTCCATCCACACGGCGTCAAAGCCGAGACGGCGCATTTCAGCCATAATCAATGCCGCCACTGCACCTTCGTGACCGGAAAAACTGGAGGTGCGCACCAATGCACGAACAAAATCAAGCAAAGCCTGCCGTTCTTCAGCGGCGAGTTCCCATAAATGCATACATCTTCCCTCGTTACCTTAATTTTTCGCTAATATGCACCGTTGCCCAACAGCAGTGTGGGGAAGGTGCGAAAAATGATGGCAAAATCAAGCCACGGCGACCAATGTTCGATGTAATACAGATCGAGCAACACCATTTCGTCGAAGGTCAACTCACTTCGACCGCTAACCTGCCACAAGCCGGTCAGGCCGGGCGGCACAACCAGGCGCTTGAGATGCCAGGGCTGATATTGTTCCACCTCGGCGGGGATCGGCGGGCGCGGGCCGACCAGGCTCATATCCCCCTTGAGAGCGTTGATGAACTGCGGCAGTTCGTCCAGACTGAAGCGGCGCAGGAAGCGCCCCACCCGCGTCATGCGCGGATCATCGCGCATTTTGAATGTGATGTCGTTATGCTCGACAGCTTCTTTTAAACTCTCCAGCTCATCTTCAGCACCCACGCGCATCGAGCGGAATTTGTAGATTGTGAACCGCTTGTGATTTTTGCCCACGCGCACCTGGGTAAACAACACTGGCCCGGGCGAGTCAAGTTTGATCGCCAGGGCAATGAGTAGAAAAAGCGGCCAACCCAGCAGCAGCGCCAGACTCGCCCCCACAATGTCCATCGCGCGTTTCATGATCAACGCGGTCTTGCTAAAGGCGATTTCCTGCACTTCGATGAGCGGCACACCGCCCAGGTCGCTCACTTCGACGCGACTGAGGCTCATCTGGAACAGGTCAGGCACCAGCCGGGCAGCGACTTGCCGCCTCTCACACTCGCGCAGGATGCTCAAGATGCGGCGTTGATACGTCCAGGGCAGAGTGATGATGACTTCATCCACATTTTCGTCGTCGATGATCTTGGGGAGTTTGTCGAGATCGCCTAATCCCTTGATCCGCCCCAACCCGCCCTCACCCTTGTCGGGGTTGTCGTCTACGTAGCCGACGATGTGATAGCCCAGGTCCGGGCGCGCCACCAGGGTGCGCATCACCCGCCGGCCCACCTCGCCGGCCCCAACAATGACGATGCGCCGCACGCCGATCCCCTTACGACGCCGGTGTGCTTGCACGACCAACGCCAACGCTCGCCCAAGAGAGATCAATACGACTACAAAGAAGCCGGCTTCCAGAAGCAACAACCGTGAATAGACAAGGGGGCGGAACGCAAAGGCCAACGCCAGCGCCAATACAAGAGTGGTCGCTACGGCCATCATAATTTGGAAGACCTGATCCATCCAGTTCCGTCCACGCCAGTGGGTATAGGCCTTCTCGAACCACAATACCATGGGGACGGTGACAGTAAACAAAGCGCAGAAAGGGAGATAAGCAGAAAAGGGAGCGTCAAAGACAACGTCGATAAACCATTGCAGCCGGTAGCGAAAAAGATAGGCCAGTCCCATCGCCGCATTGATCATGACGATGTCGATCGCCACAACCCACAGCGGCGCTGCGTTGCGTTGCTTTCCATTCATGACTGTCCTCTTCTCGCCTCCAAAACGCGCCGGTAAAGGGCTTCAGTCTGTCGCGCCGTTTCTGCCCACGAGAAACGCGCCGCGTGCGCCAACCCACGCTGGCGCAGTTCCGCGCGCAACGGCAAATCCGTCAACAGGCGATGCAACCCTTCGGCGATTGCCGCTTCAGTCATTGTCACCGCATCGCCAGAACCGACCAGCAAAACGCCATCGCCGCCGGCTTCAGGCAGCGAGGTCGTCGCCGCCGCCAGCGTGGGGACGCCGCAGGCCAACGCCTCCGCCACCGGCAAGCCAAAGCCTTCGTAGTGCGAAATATAGGCGAAAGCCTCCGCTGCATTATACCATAGCGCCTGCGTCTCAGCCGGCACGTAGCCCAGAAAGTGAACGCGTCCACCCAGGTCAAGACGCTCGACCTCGGCGAAAATCTCTTCATACAGCCAGCCTCGTCCTCCAGCCAGTACAAGATGCACATCGGGGTCGCGCAGGAGGGCAAAGGCGCGTACGAGTTGGGTAAGGTTCTTGCGCGGTTCCAGCGTTCCCAGGTAGAGCACAAACCGGTCGGGCAACTGCATCTCACGGCGGAATGCGGCCACTTCTGCAGGCGGCAGCGGGCGAAAGCATGGATCAATGCCGTGATAGATCGTGTGGATGCGCGCCGCCGGTACGCGCAGGAGTTGTTGCACCTCCCGCGCTGTGAACTGCGACACAGCGATCACTGCCGCAGCGCGGCGGCACGCCATGCCGGTGAACGCCCCCAGGTACAAACGATTGCCCCGGCGGAAGAACTCCGGGTGGCGCAAAAAACTCAGATCGTGAACGGTGATGACCTGAGGGCAAGACGACAACAACGGGCCGACAAAAGCTGGCGCATGAAGTAAATCTGCCTTAAGATGGCGCAGCAGACCCGGCAGAACGCCCTGCTCCCACAGAATGCGCTTAACCGGATGGGTCGTCGCTACACGAGAAAAGCGCACCGGCAAGTCAAAGTCGGTGGGTGACAGACGCTTATCACCCAGAAGCACCTGATAGCGCAAATCGCTGTCCAGCGCGGCCAAACCACGCAACAGATTCGCCACATAGACGGCAATGCCGGCGCTGCGATACGAGTCTCCGGCAGACAGCAAATGCGCGTTGAAAACGACCAAACGTTGGCGGCCTGCGTCCATAAGCCAGTTCATTATAGTCCGGTTTGAGGGAATGACAAAGCAGACTACAAAAGTCTCAGTAGATCGCAAAACGCTTCCAGGGGATCGCCAGATCCCCGTTCCGGTCTGGATCTGGCGATCCAGACCAAGCAAAATTCGATCGACTGAGTCTGGCGGGCTATTTGCCAGACAGGATGAGTTGGATAGAATAGGGGATGTAGGAGGATCGTATGACGGATGTCAATCATTCAATAACAGCCGTTCACATCATTGTCCATGGATACGTGCAGGGCGTTGGCTTTCGCAGCTTCGTCCAGATGCAGGCGCTACCCCTGGAGATCGCGGGATGGGTGCGCAATCGCGCCGATGGGACGGTCGAGATTTGGGCAGAGGGATCGCGCCACAAGCTGGAACGCCTGGTACAACAGGTACAAAGAGGGCCGCGTCATGGGTCGGTCAACCATCTGGACATCGACTGGCAACAGCCAAAAGACTTTCTTAGCGGCTTCCACATCCGCTGGTGAAAATGCTCACGCATGAACAAGTTTAAGAGATTTGAAACGGTCGCCTGGGTCATCCTGCTCACCGCTTTCTGCATGTGCTTGATCATCGCCATCGGCACACCGTGGAGTGTGCGCTGGTTGGTGATGAACACCACGCGACCCCTGAAAGTCATCATCCAGCCGCGCGCCGGCACCGTCGCCCAGCAAGAACCGGGCAGCACGACCGCCATCCTGCTCAGTGGCAACACCGAAATCACCGGCAAGAGGACGTTCCAGCTCTCTGAAAACGCTGAGGCGTGGTTGCTCTTCTACCACCCAGAGGGCTACGTCCCCGGCACCCCCACGCCCCCGATCATCACGGTGCAACTCTACGGCGAAACCGAACTCACTATCGAGAGTACACAAACGCCGCGTTTCGCGGTGAGCCGCCTGCCCAATCAGGTTACGCTTGACGTCCGGCGTGGAGCCAACACGCAGATCGCGGTGGAAGACAATGACCGCGCGACGATACTGTTCGTCCGAACCCCGCACGGCGCCGCCGAAATGGACAGAGGCGCGTATACGGTGGTTGTCGAAGACGATCAAACCGAGTTCGCCGTAAGCAGCGGGAAAGCGCGCATCCCGGATCCGGTGAGCGGGGAAAAGTTCATCCTCGGCGAGTTGCAGCGGGCCGAAATCACCGCCGAGGGACTGACAGAGATTTACACCGGCGAACGTGACATCCTCCGCAATCGCAACGGCAATTTCGAACTGCCATTGGAGGGGACGTGGGAGACTTTCACTCGCACAGCTTTCGCCGACCAGAGCAGTGGAACGGTACGGCAAGCAACTCTGGCCGACAATCGCCACATCATCCTGATGGAACGCATGGGTCAGGGATTCTCCGAAGCTGGCATCACCCAGGAAATCAACCAGGACATTCGCGGCGTCAAATCACTGCGCGTGCGAGCACGCCTAAGAGTGGATACACAAGTTCTCACCGTGTGCGGCTCTCTGGGGACCGAGTGCCCGGTGATGATCCGCATCAAATATACCGACCAGGCCGGCGCAGTGCGCGAATGGCTGCAAGGTTTCTACGTTAAAGAAGGCGACAATAACCAACCTGTCTGCCAAAGCTGCGAATGGCAAGCGACGCACATCAAGGTGGCCCCTGGCATCTGGCACAACTATGAATCCCCAGATCTGCTCCCACTGATGCAGGCCAAGGGCATCGATCCGGTGGCGATTCGCCAGGTGGATATCTATGCCTCCGGGCATGGCTACGGCTCAGCCATAGACGAGGTCGCCATCCTGGTGGCCGAATAAACCCACCTCAGGAAACTCTGACGAAGGATCATGGAAAACAACCGCAAACCACAAGACAACCGTGCCGGGCCTGCCGCTTTGCAGTCTCCGCAAGAGGGGATGAAGCACACTACCCCCTATCCCGTCGGCAAACTGCCCCAACCCGATCTAATCGCCCTGTTGAGCCGCACCCTCGGACACCCCGATCCCCGCGTGATCCTCGGCCCCGGTCTGGGGCGTGACGCTGCCGTTATCGACTTTGGGGATCGCTACCTCATCGCCAAAACCGACCCGATCACCTTTGCGACCGACGAAATCGGCTGGTACGTGGTCAACGTCAACGCCAACGATGTAGCCTGCCTGGGCGCGCAGCCCCGCTGGATGATCGCTACGCTGCTCCTGCCGGAAGGCACGACCGACCGGGCGCTCGTGGATCGCATCTTCGGCCAACTCCACAGCGCCAGCCATGCCATCGGCGTGAGCGTCGTTGGAGGCCACACCGAGATCACCTATGGCCTGGAACGGCCCATCGTCGTTGGCGCGATGCTGGGCGAGGTCACACCAGAGCGATTGGTGCGCTCCGACGGCGCGCGTCCTGGCGATGCGCTCATCCTCACCAAAGGCATCTGCGTAGAGGGGACAGCAATCCTTGCCCGCGAAGCCGCTGACCAGTTGTACGGCAAAGTCGAGGCGACGCTGTTGGAACGCGCCGCGCACTTCTTGCACGATCCGGGCATCAGCGTCGTGCGCGACGCCACAATTGTCGCGGCAGCCGGGGCCGCCTTTGGCGGCGTCCACGCCATGCACGATCCCACCGAAGGCGGCATCGCCACCGGCATCCACGAGATGACGCAGGCGGCAGGCGTGGGCGCCATCGTAGATGGCGACAGCCTGCCGATTTATCCGGAGACGCGCGCGCTCTGCGCGGCGCTGCACCTGGACCCGCTTGGTCTCATCGCTTCCGGCGCGCTGCTGGCTGCCGTTGCCGCGGATGGCGCGCCGGGTGTCGTTCAGGCGCTTGAATGTGAGGGCATCACAGCGACGGTGATCGGCAGACTGCGTGAAACACCGGGCGTCGTACTGCGCGACGCGCGGGGCGAACGCCCGTTGCCCACCTTCACACGCGACGAAATCGCGCGCTTCTTCGACACACGATGACGACACCCGCACATCCCGTCATCCCACCCGACCGCGCGGACGGGCGCAGTTCCTTCGTCCACCTCGCACTGATCACGACGGGTGCACTAGGCCGAATCGCGCCGCTGAAGCTGCTTCCGGCGTGGGCGGCGCTGGCGGCAATCGCCGGCTGGCCGTGGCAAACGCTGCGTCTCGCGGCGCTCGGGATCAGCGCAGGTTGTGTGGCTATCGATTGGATAATGCTCGGCCTGCTGCCGGTCAAACGGCGCTCGTGGGGGCCGGTCACGCCGCCGCTACTCGGATTGACCCTGGTGCACGTGCTCCTCTCGTGGATCGGCGCGCTGCTCATCCCCAACGCCGCCGGTCTGGTGCTCGTCGCCGTCCTCAACCTTCTCCTGACTGCCACTGCGACCTACGCCACCTGGATCGAACCCTTCCGCCTGGGCGTCACGCAACAGACGTACCATCCGCCGCAGTGGAACGAAAACACCCCTCCCCTGCGCGTGCTGCACATCTCCGATCTGCACTTCGAGGGGCAATCGCCGCGCGAGGAGGCGCTGCTGGCGCGCGTCGCGGCGCTCGCTCCCGATCTCATTCTGCTGACAGGGGATTATCTCAACCTTTCTTCCGTGTACGATCCGGCGGCCCAGGCCGGCGCGCGGGAAGTGCTGTCGCACTTGCACGCGCCACTCGGCATCTACGCCATCACCGGCAGCCCGGTGGTAGACGTTGCGGGTATCGTCCCGGAAATCTTCGCCGGCTTGGAAATCCACTGGCTAGATGATGAAACAGGCATTATCCAGCACGGCGTATGCACCCTAAGCTTACTCGGCGTTCGCAACACCTACGACGAGGCCCGCGACACCGCTGCTCTGCAACGCCTGATGCAGTCTGCGCCACACGATGCGGTCAGCGTGCTACTCTACCACACGCCCGACCTGATGCCCGTGGCTGCACAACTCGGCGTGCAACTCTATCTGTGCGGGCATACGCACGGCGGCCAACTCCGCCTGCCGTTCTACGGCGCGCTGGCGACCAGTTCACGCTGGGGGAAGAAGTACGAAATGGGCCTCTATCGCGAGGCGAACACCACGCTCTACGTCAGCCGTGGATTGGGCATGGAAGGCCTGGGCGCGCCGCGCGCCCGTTTCCTCGCCGCGCCGGAGATCATCCTGTGGACTTTCACGAAAGAACGGTAGCAGACTACAAAAGTCTTACGAGGAGCCTGATCGAGCCAATACGTGCTGAGACTTTTGTAGTCTTGACGATTGACGAAAGACCAAAACGTAGTATCTTTAGGTCAGAGCCTGCGTTGGTCAGGTAGTCGCGTGTGGCCGGTCACGGCCACGCGAGGAAAGTCCGGACTCCACAGGGCACAGCGTCGGGTAACACCCGGGCGGGGCAACCCGCGGACAGGGCCACAGAAACAGACCGCCGAAGGTCGCCAGACCAGGTAAGGGTGAAAAGGTGGTGTAAGAGACCACCGGCGCGCCGGGCAACCGGCACGGCCAGGCAACCCCCGTTGGGAGCAAGGCCAAGCAGGAGGGATGGCCGCAAGGCCGGGGAGTGACCCGCTTCCTTCCCCAGGGACAACCTCCGGGTAGGCCGCTAGAGGCCGGCGGTGACGCCGGTCCCAGACAGATGACTGCCGATGACAGAATCCGGCTTATAGACCGGCGCAGACTCACGACGATAGGAGGCCCTACTCAGGGCCTCTTGTCGCATTTGCCAAACCGGTGTTTTGTGGTAAGATTGCCGGGTGTCTGGAGACGGACTTTCTGCTCCTGGCGTGAGACCAGGAGTAATCCCATGGAAAGGAGGTCAATCCGTCTTGGCCAAACAAAAGAAGAATAATTACGAGTTGTTGTTCATCATCAATCCTACGCTCAGTGAGGAGGATAAACAAAACCTTCTCGACCGGGTGAAAGGATACCTCACACAGGCAGACGCCGAAGTTTTCAGCTTCAAAAGCTGGGGATTGAGACGGCTCGCGTACACGCTTAAAAACCAGAAAGAGGGGCAGTACTATCTGGTACAATGCGCCATGTTGCCGGAGAAAGTGTCCGAGTTTCGGCGCAGCCTCATCCTGGCCGAAGGTGTTTTGCGCGAAATGGTCATCCGTGTCGACGAGGAATTTCCCCCGGAGAAGCCGGAGCGCAGCCCAAAACTGGAAGCCATTCCCACATTTGAAGAAGAAGACGTTAACGACATCTTCGACGACGAAGACGAAGACTAAAAACGTTCAACAGAGGCACGTCGATGGCACGCGGACTCAACAAAGTGATGATTATCGGGCACCTGGGGCGCGACCCGGAAATGCGGTTCACCGCCAGTGGGCGTCCGGTTGCGTCCTTTAGCGTTGCCACGACGCGGGGATGGACCAACAACGAAGGCGAGCGGCAAGAAGAAACCGAGTGGTTTCACGTCGTGACATGGGGTGGATTGGCAGAGTTGTGCAAGAAACGCCTCCACAAAGGCTCGCAGGTTTACGTCGAGGGTCGCTTGCAAACCCGTTGTTGGGAAGGCCCGGATGGCGAGCGTCATTATCGCACCGAACTGGTCGCCCAGGAACTCATCTTTCTGGACGGATATGAAAGCGCGTCCGAAGAGGAAGCCGACCTCTTCGCCGACGAAGATATGGATGATACAAACCAATTTGATCAAGGAGATAAACTGTGAGCGATTTTAGACAACGTCGTGGCCACCGTTTTGCGCCACGCCGAAAGGCTTGTTACTTTTGTAGCGAGAAATCAGGGGGCATCGATTACAAGGATGTCGATCTACTACGCCGGTTTGTAAGTGATCGCGGCAAAATCCGCCCGCGCCGTCAGACGGGTGTGTGCGCCAAGCACCAACGGCAATTGACCGTCGCGATAAAACGCGCGCGTCACATGGCCTTGCTACCCTTTGTAGCCGAATTGCAAAAATGAAATGGTACCTTTAACAGGCCGGGCATAGGGGGCATCCTATGCCCGGTGTTTGTTGGAGAAATAAGCATGGCTAAACAAAACAGTACCCTTAAAACACCGACTCGCAGGCAAGTCGCCCGGCGGGAAAAAGAAGAAAAGCTCAGCCGCATTTTGACGTGGTCGGCGATTGGCGTTGTGGCGGTTATTCTGTTGATTATCGGCTATGGACTCATCACGGAACTGGTCATCAAAGCCCGCAAGCCGGTGGCCCGCGTCGACGGCGTCACGATCACCACACAACAGTTCCAGCGACGTTTGTACTACGAGCGCCTGCTGATGCGCCGACAACTCGATATGAATCAATATTACCTCACGCAAATTGATCCCAACGACGAAACAATGCAGAGTTATTACCAGTATCTGCAGAGCGCGGTAAGCAATCTCGACAACCAGCTCTCGACCAGCATGGCCTCTGTACTCGCCAAACAAGTCTTGGACAATATGCTTGAAGAAGAATTGGTGCGGAAGGAGGCACAGGCTCGTAGCCTGACCGTGAGTCAGGATGATGTGGCTCTGGCCATCGAGAAAATGGTCGGCTACGACCGCGCCGCTGCCGAAACGATCACGGACACCAGCCAGATCAAGAGCTTTGAGTCGTTGTATACCGATCTCCAGGAGAATTTCCTAAAGCCGAGCCAATTTTCCGAGCGAGATTTCCGCACGATGGTCGAGACCAGTCTGCTGCGCGAGCAGCTTGTCGCCATCATCGGCGCGGACGTCCCGCAGACCTCGGATCAAGTCGATCCTATTATTTTCGCGGTGGACAGTGATGAGACAGGCATGGCGCTGCGAGAACGGATCGAGAATGGTGAAGACCCCACCGGGCTGATCGTAGAAGTCAACAACGACGAGAGTGATCAGACGGCCGGCTATGCGTTGGGTTGGGTCCCAGTCGGCTATCTGGGCGGGCAGTTAGGCGCAGAGATAGAGCAAGTCGCCTTCAATACACCGGTTGGTCAAGCCGCCGAACCGACGTTAGGCAGTGATGGACAATACTACCTGATCTACATCAACGGGCACGAGGAACGTCCGGTGGATGAAGCGACGATGCAACAGATGCGTGAAGACCAATATAACGCCTGGCTGGAACCACAGAAAACGGAACGGTGGGAGTACCTTGATTGGGAAGCAGCGGTGCTGACTGCACCGTAGTCAACGTCCGCCTAAACGCAGTCAATACAAAAGCCCCCTTCTGTCTTCGAAGGGGGCTTTTCACAATTAAACTCTATACCATACGCCGGGCATCGATCACATTGCGAATTTGCTCGATCTTCGCCAACACGCGCGTCAACGTCGATAAATCCGGCACTTCCAGGGTGATATTCACCGGTATGATGTTATAGCGACTGCGCTTGCCAGTACTCAATGCGGCCATATTGATGTCATTGTCGGCGATGACTTCGGTGATATCGCGCAGTAAGCCCGAGCGGTCGTAAGCTGTCACAATCACCTGAATCGGGAACGTGTGTTTGTCGGGTCCCCAATCCACGTCGATCAGGCGTTCCAGGTCCTGTGGACCCATACGTGCAATGTTGGGACAATCCTGACGGTGCACCGTCACGCCGCGCCCACGAGTGATATAGCCCACAACATTATCTCCAGGAATGGGATTGCAGCACTTTCCCAAATGGGTCAATATCCCGCCGGTGCCGCGAATGGTGATCGCGCCGGTCACCACATCCGGCAATGCCGCCGGCGTACCGGTATACAGATCGCCCTCATCCTCACCAGCATCGTCATCCACCGGTTTCTCACCGAATTGGCTGATGTAACCTTCCAAACGCCTGGCAATCGCCCCACTGCTGATGTCACCGATGCCGACCGCTGCCAGGAAATCTTCTGTATTGAGATAGTGTTTACGAAAAAGCTCGGCCACCTCATCCATTGAGAGGACCAACTCGAGGCGTCGCAGAAGTTTATCGACGGTCAGACGGCCTTGAGCGATATTCTGTTCCTTTCCTTGACGGCGGAACCATTGTTTGATCTTCTGCCGGGCGCGGGATGTCTTGGTGTAGCCTAGCTCATCGTTGAGCCAGTCGCGACTCGGCCCATCTTTACGCCCTCGGATGATCTCTACCTGCTCGCCGGTTTTGAGTTGATAATGCAACGGCGTCCACCGGCCATCAACTTTGGCGCCGCGACACGAATGGCCGATCTCGGTATGTACGGCATAGGCAAAGTCCAGTGGTGTTGCACCGAGTGGCAGATCGATCAGGCGACCACGTGGGGTGAAGACATAAACGCGATCTTGAAAGACGTCCGAACGCACCGAGGCCACAAAGTCACGCACATCATCCACTTCGTCTGTATAGTCTTGAACGCTCTGGCGCACGATGGAAATCTGTTCTATTGCCTCTTGGCTAAATGCAAGACCTTCTTCTTTGTAGCGCCAGTGTGCAGCGACGCCAAACTCCGCGACTTCGTCCATCTCGTACGTACGAATCTGCACCTCCAACGGCGAACCATCTTTTCCAATCACCGCGGTATGGAGACTCCGGTAGTCATTAGGTTTGGGATGCGCGATGTAATCATCGAACTCCCCCGGCACCGGCGTCCACAACTGGTGTACGATTCCCAAAACCTGATAACATTGCATGTTATTCTCGACGAGCACGCGCAAGCCCACAGTATCATAGATGCGTGCAAAAGACAGATTTTTCCGCCGCATTTTGTTGTATATGCTGTAAATGTGTTTAGGCCGCCCTTTAATCCTGGCAGGAATCTCCTCTTTGGCCAATGCCGTTTGCAGTAGTCCGATGTGCTCCTCAACCTGAGCATCACGTTCTGCCTGGTGTGCGGTCAACAGCCGCTCCAACTCCTGAAACATGGGTGGATTGAGATAGCGAAAAGAAAGGTCTTCCAATTCCGCTTTCCACACCCAGATGCCAAGCCGGTTGGCAACCGGCGCGAAGATCTCCAGCGTTTCGCGCGCCATGCGCAACTGGCTCTCTGGGGATAGCGAACCAAGCGTTCGCATGTTATGCAAGCGGTCAGCCAGCTTGACAAAGATGACGCGCACATCATCCTGCACCATCGCCAGCAGTAACTTGCGCAGACTCTCCAGCTCTTGAAGATCGCGGGAGCGCATACTGTCCTCTTTGACGCGCTCTTCAACCTTGTCCAGTTTGGTCACACCCTCAACCAACGTGAGGACTTCCCGACCAAACTGCGCCTCCAACTCCGGGCGCGGCACGTCGCAGTCTTCAAGGACGTCATGCAATAATCCAGCGGCAATCACCGCTGGATCGAAGTGCATTTCGGCTAAGAGGTAGGCTACATTGAGGGGATGGACGATGTAGGGTTCACCGGATTTGCGCATCTGGCCATCGTGCGCGGCGGCGGCGAAGTC
>DYKY01000110.1:10455-14101 GCA_020722365.1 Thermoflexus sp. | reverse complement strand
ATTTGACACACGCCCTATTCTGATTTATGCGCCCGCGCGCGGCCGCCCGGCAAGGCGGGCAGAGCCAGGGAAATCAGATAAGCTACCCCGGCAACGAGGATGATACTCGCTCCTGAGGTCAGGTTCCAGGCATACGACAGCCATAGCCCAATGACAGTAAAGAGCATCCCCAGAACAATCGAGCTGATCATCATCTGCTTCATATCCCGGACAAAACGCCCGGCAATCGCCGCCGGCATCGTCAGCATGGCAATGACCATAATCAACCCCACCACCCGCATCATCATCACCACCGTCAGCGCGATCAGGCACAGTAAGACGATATAGATTGCATCCACCGGCACGTTCTCCACGCTGGCAAAGGTCTCATCGAACGAAATCGCCAGCAGTTCCTTGTAGAACAGCGCCGTCAGGGCCACAATCACCACGTCCAGCACCAGGATGATCACCAATTCGGCCCGCTCAACGGCCAGAATACTGCCGAAGAGGTAGCTCATCAGATCGACCTTGTATCCCTGGCTCAAATCCACAAACACAATCCCCACCGCCATCCCGATGGCCCACAGCACCCCGATCACCGTGTCGGCGCGCTGGCGCGTGCGTCGCTGGATCAGTCCCATAATCACCGCTGCCAACAGGCTGAACAGGATCGCGCCCACCAGCGGCCAACTGCCGGGGCGGTGATCTTGGGCCGCCGCGCCACCGGCGGCCAGGAGCGGCAACAGCGCGTACTTGACGTAATACCCTAGCCCGATCCCACCATACGCGGCATGGGCGATGCCCCCGCTGATAAACACAATGCGCTTGATCACCACAAACGTGCCGACGATGCCGCAGGCGATGCTGACCAACACGCCGGCGACCAGCGCATTGCGCATAAACACGAACTGGAGCGCTTCCACAAAGGCGTCAATCATCGTTCCTCCTGTAGCGCCGCTTGCGTGTGCGGCGCAAAAACCCGGTGCGGCACGCCGTGCGCGATCAGGTCGATCGGGCACTGGTAGGCCCGCTCGAGCATCTCGGCGGTGATCTCTTGCCCGCCGTGATAAAAGAGGCGCCGGTTCAGGCAACCGACCGTCTTGACATACGTTGAGATAGCACTCATATCGTGCGAGATCAGCAGGATCGTCACCTGTTCGTTCAACTGCCGCAGCAGTTCATAGATGCCGCTGCTAACCTGGGGATCCACGCTCGACGTAGGCTCATCCAGCAACAGGATTTTGGGCTGCGCGGCCAGCGCACGGGCGATATAGACGCGCTGCCGTTGCCCCCCTGACAGTTCGCCAATTGGGCGCCGGCGCAGGTCATACAGCTCAACCTGTCGCAGCGCCTCGGCCACAAGCGCGTCATCCTCCGCCGTGTAGCGCTGCAGCAAACGGCGCTGCCCTAAGCGGCCCATGCGCGCCACATCCCACACGCTAATTGGAAACTCGCGGTCAAACTCGACTACCTGCGGCACATAGCCGATCACGCGGCGGCCCTCTTGCACCGGGCGCCCCATGATCCGCACCTCACCCCGCGCCGGCGGCAGCAGCCCCAGCAGCACGCGGATCAACGTCGTCTTACCGCCGCCGTTCGGACCGATCAGGCCGATAAAGTCGCCCGCATACACCGACAGGTTGATGTCCTCCAGCACCTGCTCGCGGTCGTAGCCCGCCCATAGATTGCGGATCGCAATCACCTCGCGCCGTTGTGTTTCAGTTTCCACAAGCCTCTCCGATAATTTAGGTGCGACGCACTTGGGAAGTGCGTCGCACCTATCCTGTTAGCGCCCCAACACATCTGCGAAAGTCTGCGCCACGCGCCGCATATTCGCCAGCCAATCCGGGGCCAGCGGGCTGATCAACAGCACCTCACCGCCGATCTCTTTGGCGATGGTCTCCGCGTCCGTCGTGCTGAACTCGGGCTGGGCAAAGACCACCTGGATACCTTCGGCCTTGGCCTCTTCGATCAGGTGCGCCAGCTCTTGCGCGCTCGGTTCCTGACCGCCGACCTCCACCGGGATTTGCTCCAGACCAAAATCGTGAGCGAAATACCCCCAGGCCGGGTGAAAGACCATAAACTTGTTGCTTTTCAACCCCGTCAGCGTCGCCTTAATGTCGGCTTCAAGCTGATCAATATCGGCGACGAAGGCGTCCAGGTTGGTTTTGTACTCAGACTCGTGCGCCGGGTCGAGTTTGGCCAACGCCTCATAGATCGCCTGAGATTGCACTTTGACCAACTCGGGCGAAACCCAGACGTGCGGATCGGGCGCGCCTGCCGCTTGATCTGCTGCTTCGCCCTCGTCATCGTGGTGATGCGCCGCCATCGGCATCCGCTCGATATTGGCAATCGTGTCCACCATCACCATCTTTGTATTAGCCTCAGCAATTTTGTCAAGCCAGGCCGCCTCGAAGGGCACGCCGATGCTGAAATAAGCCGCCGCATCACTGAGCGCCTTGAGCTGCTCCGGCTTAGGCTCGTAGGTGGCCGGGCTATTCCCCGGCTCGACCATCACGCTGACGGAGACGTAGTCGCCGCCGATGCGCTCGACAAAGTACCGCTGCGGCACGATACTCACCACCACGTTGAGCTTGCCATCGCCGGCCGGGCCGGCCTTTTGGGCGCAGCCCGCCATGCCGCCAACCAGCAGTATTGCCAACAACAATCCCATCACAGAACGCTCGAACCTTGTTTTCATGAAAAGCCTCCTCTTTCTAAGTGAAAATATTTTTCAGTACGGAACAAAAAAAAGAAACTGCTACAAACTCATACTTCGCTTTCCGTCCGGTGCGCCTCTGAGGCATCTACCGGCCCGGCGGCGGTTTCCTTATCGTGCCGCAGTTTTGTCAGGGTGAACGCCAGGGCCAGCGGCCAAAAGTGAAACAGCATCGGCGCGCCGCACTCCGGGCAAGGAAGCAGCCCCGCGCCCCACAACCCGGCAATCCCCAGCCAGGACTTGAATGCCTTTCCCTCAAGTCGCGCGCGAATTTCTCGAAACTTCATGTCGCCAGCCTCTTCTGACACTCCGGGCACAGGCCGCTCAACTCGAGCAAGTGTGCATTGATGGTGTACCCGGTCTGCTGCCGGACGCTTTCCATCAGTTCTTCTAACCCGCGGCACGGAAACTCAATCACACGATGACAGCTCTCGCAAATCAAATAATGGCGATCCGTGCGGGCGCTGGCGTAGTTGTGACAGTTATGCATGCTGTGGACACGCCGCACCAGCCCCAACTCGGCGAGCAAGTCCAGTGTCCGGTACACAGTGACCAATCCCAGCGAAGGATAGATGAGTTTACCCCGGTCGTAGATTGCCTCGGGGTCCAGACCAGCGTCGTTTTCCTCCAACACCTGCAACACGGCCAGTCGGGGCTGCGTGAGTTTGTAGCCGGCTTCGCGCAATGCCTGCGCCATCGGCGTTTGTCTGGGATCGGTCATTGGTCCTCCAACGTATTGAAATATTTTTTCAATACGTTGGATGGCATTATAACATAAGGCGCGTGATTGTCAAATTATGATGGGGCGATGCCTACAACTAGACGGTGTTGCGCAGCCGCCGCGCGCCCCTTGTCGGTCAAAGTCCAACCGGAGAGCAAAGAGGGGCGCCCAAGCGAGCAGCCCACGCAGGATTTGCGCAAGCTGCACCCGCTGCAACTGCCCTGGCT
>DYKY01000110.1:8689-10355 GCA_020722365.1 Thermoflexus sp. | reverse complement strand
ACGATAACCGCGATGAGCCATGCCAGGACGAGTTGCCCCACGATGCTGACCCACATCCACTTTGCGCCCAATTCCTGGCGTTCGGCGGCCACCGCGACCATGCAGGGCGTATAGATCAGGACGAAGAGCATATACGCGAGCGCGGCCAGCGCGCCGTGCCCGTTGCTGGTGGCCCCGAAGTCGTCGCGGACGGCAAGCATCAGATCGGTCAGGTCTTCTTCCTCCTCGCCCTCGAACAGGTTGATGCCCACGATGAGCGGCAGCGATTTGAGCGTGTCCACCGTCGCGCCGACGAAGCCGGTGAGGATCTCGCCCACGTCCTCGAAGAACGTGGTGGGTGCGCCACTCGGAAGTGGCGTCGCAGCCTCCTCTTCCCCTTCCCCCGCGTAGACCTGCGACAGGGTGCTCACCACGACCTCTTTGGCGACGAAGCCCGTCACCAGCGCGCCGCCGGTGCGCCAGTTGCCGAAGCCCGCCGGGCGGAAGACCGGCGCGAGGCCCCCAGAAACGGCGGCAAACGCGCTGTGCTCCACGTCGGTGTTAGCAAATGTGCCGCCGCCGCCCACCGGAATCGCCAGCAACACCCAGATGACGACGCTGGTCGCCATAATCAGCCCCCACGCCTTGCGCACAAAGCCGCCGGTGCGTTCCCACATGTGAAACCAGATAGCTTTGAAGGTGGGCAACCGGTAGGGCGGCAGCTCCATTACGAACGGCGATTGTTCCTTGCCCTTGAACACGGTGTGCTTGAGAAGGATGCCGAGGAGGATCGCCACAATAATGCCGGTCATGTACATCCAGAAAATCGCCGCGCCCGCATTGTCGGGGAAGAAGATGGCGGCGAAAAGGGCGTACACCGGCAGGCGCGCGCCGCAGCTCATAAACGGCACGAGCAGGCCGGTGAGCACGCGATCCTTCTCATTTTCCAGCGTGCGCGTGGCGTAGAAGGCGGGCACGGTGCAGCCAAAGCCGACGATCATCGGCAGGAAGCTCTTGCCGTGCAGGCCCAGCGCGTGCATCAGGCGATCCATCACGAAGGCGGCGCGCGCCATGTAGCCGGAGTCTTCCAGCAGCGCCAGCGCCAGGTACAGCGACATCATCACCGGGACGAAAACCAGCACGCCCCCCACCCCCGCGATGATGCCGTCCACGAACAGGCTTTCGACCCAGGTGCCGCCCAGGCCCAGTAGCCCCAGGATGGCGACCACCCAATTTGTGATCGGCCCGCCGATGACGCCGTCCACCCAATCCAGGAAAGGCCCGGCCACGTCGGTCGTCACTTTGAACACGACCCACATCAGGGCCAAAAAGATGGGGATGCCGAGCACGCGATTGGTCACGATCCGGTCAATTTTGTCGGAGAGCGAGAGGCGCTCCTGCGCCGTGCGCTGCACCGTCTCTTTGACCAGCCCGTGAATCCAGCCGTAACGCCGGTCGGCGATGATCGTGTCCATATCGTCGCCGTAGACCGCGCGCAGGTGTTCGACGCTGGCGTTGGCCTTCTCCAACAGCGCCGCGTGATTGCCCCTACCGTGAAGTTTGCCCAGAATATCCTTGTCTTCCTCCAACAGCTTGAGCGCGAGCCAGCGCGAACCATAGCGCGCGGTCAAATCGCCGTCCCGCTCAATCAGCGTTTGCAGCGTGACGATCTCGTTTTCCACTTCGG
>DYKY01000110.1:0-8589 GCA_020722365.1 Thermoflexus sp. | reverse complement strand
TGAGCGCGGCGACAATGGCCTGGCTCAAGGCTTCCAGCCCTTGCCCGTCGCGCGCGGTCGTGGGGATGACAGGGACGCCGAGTCCCTGCGCCAGCTTCTCCACGTTGATTCTGAGTCCTTTCGTCTCGGCGATGTCGGCCATGTTCAGCGCGACGATCACCGGTGCGCCCATTTCGATAATTTGTACGACCAGATACAAGTTCCGTTCCAGGTTGGCGGCGTCGGCCACCACGACCACGGCGTCGGGCCGCGCGTCAATGATAAAATCGCGGGCGATAATCTCTTCCATCGAGAACGCCGTGAGGCTGTACGTCCCCGGCAAATCCACAACCGTGTACGTCTGGCCCTTGTACGTCCAGCTCCCTTCCTTCTTCTCCACCGTCTTTCCCGGCCAATTCCCCACGTGCTGCCGCGCCCCGGTAAGCGCATTAAACACCGTACTCTTTCCCACATTGGGGTTGCCGGCCAAAGCAATCGTTGCTGTTGTCATCGTTTCACTCCTCAAAATAGTCTAAAGTCCAAAGTCGAAAGTTCAAAGTTCAAAGTTCAAAGTTCAAAGTTGAAAGTCTAGAGTCGGATAGTCGCCATTCGCTCATTCGCCATTCGCTCATTCGCCCATTCGCCATTCGCTACTCACACGGCTCCACCATAATATGATGCGCCATGCCGCGCCCAATGGCCAGGCGGGTGTCTTTCACGGCGACGATGAGCGGGCCGCCGCCGTTGCCTTGCACCACGCGCAGAGGCATATCCAGCGTCAGCCCCAGGTCCGCCAACCGCTTGCGCATCTGCTGGCCGCCGTGCAGGGCCACCAACTTCACGGATTCGCCCGGTTGCGCCAGCGCCAGGGGCATCATTGGCCGCCTCCGACGTCCACCTGCACCGCCTGCGCCTCCGACTTCCGCAGCGAGAGGCTGTAGCCGCGCACCTCAAACTCGATGGGATCGCCGAGCGGCGCAACGCGCTTGACCAAGACCTCCGCTCCATTCACCAACCCCATGTCCAACATCCGCCGGCGCACCACTCTATCGCCTTCTACTTTCTGCACCGTGCCCGCTTCGCCGGGCTTCAAATCGCTCAATTGTTTCAGCATCTTCCACTCCTTTTTGTGGCCTACAAAAATATAACGCCGCATATTTGTAAGGTATGCCTAAATATTATCATACTCTTCGTTCTTGTCAAGGGGAATTTTAAGGTTCACCTAAGAATACGTCTTGTCAGCCGACGCGACTTGTTTACCCATCTCTATCCGTAAAGCGCATTTTTGACGGGCGAAGCTTTGTGATACAATAGCGGTATTAGCCTATTTTCATAAGTGGAGGCCGAAGCCCTTTGCCGCGAATACCAGGCACGCGGAATATGTATCCCCATCCTGCGACCAAAATCCTTCGTTGGCCCAGAACGATTGGGCGTTTTTTCCCTGCTCTACGAGTGGGCGGCTGAGGGAAAACACTTTCTGTTGCGGAATTTCCGCTGGTATTGGTATATGGATAATCGAGAAGCATTACGGGGAACCGGGGTGACTCACCGGGTGGTGTGGAATCAACGGCTGTTGCGTCTGGCTAAAGTCTTCTTTTAGAGAAATCGATCTAAAGTACAACCATCAAACGCAGAGCGTCACTTCCACCATGATCTCCGCCGCCTCTTCCTTGCGCAGCGAAATCTGGTAGTCCTTCACCATAAATTCCAGAGGATCGCCGAAGGGCGCTTTATGCTTGAGACGGATTTCCGCGCCGGTCACGACGCCCATATCCAGCAATCGCTGGCGCAGCGCGCCCCGGCTGTTGAGGCGCACGATGACGCCGGCTTCATCCTTTTGCAACTGGCTCAGGGGAATCAGTTTGACGTACGGCGTGGTTTCCGATTCCGGCTCACACGTCACATCGCCCACCTCCAACATGTCTTCCTGGGGCACCACCAACACATGCGCAGCGGTGGCCTCGGTCAGGCTGAGATGGCGCGCTGTTTTCTCATTGCTCCCCATCGCCAACAGCCGCTCGCCGGAATCCGCAATGCTCAACACGGTGACGGGCGTGCCCACTTGCAGCCCTTGCTTGTGGAGGAAATCGCGGATGGCTGCGTCTACGGGAAGCTCCGCGACGTGCCCCACGCGCCCGGTAGCGAGCGCCGTCAGAGGTACGGCGACCGGATACGCATAAACCGTGTCCGCCGGGGGAATAGGCACACCAAGCGGAGTGACCCTGGGATTCCCCAGGAAGTCGGCCAGACGATCCGCAACGTCATCAGGCGTGCCATGCTCCAGGGCGTCCGCGACCTCGTGCGCGCGTTCCGGGGCAATCCCAAGCTTCTGGGTCAGAAAGACTGTCCAGATGCCGCGCCTGCGCAACACCATCCGCCCGCGCCGCTCGCCCTCCTCTGTAAGCGTGACGCCTTTGTAGGGACGGTAAACGACCAATCCTTGTTCTTGCAGCTTGCGACACATTTCGTTCGCCGAGACGCTGGCAATAGACAACGCATCGGCAAGGGTAGACAACGGGACAGGTTCGCGCCTGGACTCGCGCAAACGGATCAGGGTGGCAAGATACATTTCTAGGCTTTCGCTCATAAAGGTATTATCGTCGGAGTCCTTGAGGATGTCAAGGTACATGCTGTGGTGATTACCCACATGTTGCACTATGCGTGCGATTCATTTCACCGTAGAGGTCGCAAAGCACGCGAAAAAAGCTTCTTTTGTCTATCTCTGCGGCCTCAGCGTACTCTGCGGCGAGATATGGGTAATCACCAGACATGCTTCAAGGGAAGTCTTCCTCTCTCAACGATCCTGTGGACAAGTGTGTTAAGTTTGTTAAAATAAGGGGTGTCGTGTTTAGTTTCTTTTATGGAGGGTAAATGTATGATGACGTGGTTACAGGCTCAAAATCCGATTGTTCAGGCCCTGCTGGCGACACTTTTCACCTGGTTCGTAACAGCTGCCGGCGCCGCCCTGGTCTTCGTGTTCAAATCCATCAATCGCAAAATTCTGGATGGGATGTTGGGTTTCGCGGCGGGTGTGATGATCGCGGCCAGTTTCTGGTCACTGCTGGCGCCGGCGATTGAGATGGCTGAAGCGTCTGGGGGTGTAGCGTGGGTCCCGGCTACGGTTGGATTTCTGTTGGGTGGGGCATTTTTGTGGGCAGTCGATAAGACGTTGCCGCACTTGCATCTGGGATTCCCGATGAGTGAGGCTGAAGGGATCAAAACGACGTGGCAGCGCAGCGTGTTGCTGGTGTTGGCGATTACCTTGCACAACATCCCTGAAGGTCTGGCCGTAGGCGTTGCGTTTGGCGCTTTGGCGGCCAATTTGCCATCGGCATCCTTTGCGGGCGCGGTGGCCCTGGCGCTAGGCATAGGCATCCAGAATTTTCCGGAAGGCACATCGGTTTCGGTACCGCTGCGCCGTGAAGGAATGTCGCGATTCAAAGCGTTCTGGTACGGACAGCTTTCAGGCATCGTTGAGCCGGTGGCCAGCGTGCTGGGCGCGGCAGCCGTCATTGTGATGCGGCCAATCTTGCCGTATGCGCTGGCCTTTGCCGCCGGCGCGATGATTTACGTTGTGGTTGAAGAATTAATCCCCGAATCTCAACGCGAGTCGTTGTCGGATATAGCAACCATCGGGGCAATGCTCGGTTTCGCGGTAATGATGACCCTGGATGTAGCGCTAGGGTAGAGACAAGATGAAACCGTCGTCCACCACACCCCCGCTTTCACGCCGCACCAAGCTGTTCTACGGTGACGTCGGTGTTCTCGTCCTTGAAGGTGAAATAGTTATATTCATCGATGTAAAAATAGTATCTCTCCAATAACACAGCGTAGCAAACTGTTAGTTTGCCTCTCTCCGCAAGCCGCAAGCTGACAGCTTGCGCTACATTCGTCTCTTTATACTTTTCGCGCAATCGCCGGGAGGTGCCCGGTAGCCCCGCGCAGGGATGTTCACCTTTCGAGCCAGCGGAGCACTTCCAGCAAGCGCTCACGGCGTCCAGGATCCTGCCAGTGCTCCTCGAAGTTCTGCAGCATGCAGCCGATGCCTTCCACGGGCAGCGTCGCTTCGTGCTGCAAAGCCGCATGGGCGATCTCGCATTTCAGCTCATCGGGATGGTGAAAGTAAGCGGTGGTGAAATAGCCAGGATGCTGTGTAGGAGTGCGATGCTGCCCGCTGCGCACATCCTCCTGCTGGAATCGGTAATTCCCGCTTCCCGTTCGGGCCGGTCTCCAGGCCGTGCCCGCCGACGTCTTACGCCACGGTGTCGCGGTCGGAGACCGGCCACAGCCCTACGAATCATCTCCACTGCGCAGTTGCTTAACAACCCCGATCTCGTTGCGCTTGAGGTAGAACTTGCCCGTGATTCGCGCCTTGCCCAGGTCTTCGCCCTCCGGGATATGCTCGATACACACAAAGCCGTCGGTGTCGTTAATAAAGAACCACAGCCGTTTCTCGTCGCTCTCCCGCACGACGACGTGGACGTTCTCCGGCACGGACGGCCACAGTGGGGCGAGGTCGTTCCGCTCCTGAAGTGCAGGAAGTAACTGCTCGAGGATTTCCTCCGTGAGATACGTTCCCACGTACAGCGTCGCACCCGCGCCGGTCTTCTTCATCATCACGGCGGGCTTCCGTTCGAGATGGAGACGTCCTTCCCAACGCGCCATAACGGCGCCCCCAGGCAGGACTTCCAATTGTTCGTACCAGTGCGCAGTGGGGACTTTCGCCTTGGGAAAGTTGATCCTCAGCGGACGTTTATCGGGCGCGTTTTGCCGACCGTATTCGGCAACCCGCGTCCCCGTCAAGTCGCGCAGCACGCCCGGCGGCGTCTCGGCGATGACGTTGTTATGCCAGTCCTTTGTCGCCGTGCGCGCGCCGATGACAAGCGTGCCGCCGTTCTCAACGAAACGCGTCAGATTCGGCACCCATTCGGGATTGAAGAGCGCCCAGTGGGGGATGATGTAGGCTTTCAGCCCACTCAAGTCGTCCGAGGGATGGACACAGCCCACCGCGTAGCCCCGGTTGTAGAAGAAGTTGTGAACGGTTGCAGCGACCTGCTGCGGCGACGGCAAGCCCAGCGAAAGCGCCTCATGCGCGTCGTAGACGTCCATATCGGCGGCGGCAACGCCCACGTCCACCCGCACGTGCGTCCCCAACACCTCCGCGCCGAGGCTCTTCAACTCCTGTCCGAGCGTCTTGACCTCGTTATAGCGACGGCGACGCACGTTGTCGTGATCGAGGATGCCGCACCAGTATTCCTCCGCGCCAAAGCGGCACGTCCGCCAGCGGAAGAAAAGGAGGCTGTCCGCGCCGTGGGCAATAGAGGTATACGCCATCCGCCGGAGTTCCTCCGGTTCGGGATTGTCGTGGAAGTAGTCGCCCTGCCCGCCCGGCCCGGATTGCTGCTCCGGGATCATGAAGTTACCCGACCAGGCGCGCGCGTGATCGAGGTTGAACGACTGGCTGAGCGGCCGGTGCATCGGATCGGGATCGAAGAATGGGTATACGTCGAAGCCCAGGAAGTCCAGGTCTTGCGTGAACTCGCCGCGGTAGTCGATGTGGCGGAAGGTCCCGTTGTGGGTGACAAACCACGCCGGATTCGCTGCCCGCAGGATTTCGACTTGCTCGTGCTGGAAGCGGGTGACGTTCCACGAGATGAAACGGGCGTAGTCCAGCAAATGTGCAGGATTGGCGTAGGCGGGTTTGGCGTTTTTCGGCGTCTGGATCTCGTCGAAGCTGCCGAAAGTGAGCGCCCAGAAAGCGGTCCCCCACGCGGCATTGAGCGCGGCGATATCGTCGTGATAGTTTTCGCGCAGGAACTCGCGGAAGGCGACCTGGCAGTTCTCGCAGTGGCACTCGCTGAAGTGGCAGTTCAGCTCATTGTCGGTCTGCCAGCCGACGACGTGGGGATTGTTCGCGAAGTGTTCGGCCATCGCCTGGGTGATTCTGCGGCTGTACAGGCGGAAAACGGGGCTGCTCGGGCAGGCGTGCTGCCGCGATCCGTGCTGCATCACCACGCCATCGGCATTGACGCGCAGCACGTCGGGGTGCGCGTACGTCAGCCAGCGGGGCGGCGTCGCCGTCGGCGTGCAGAGGATCGTCGCAATGCCTTTCTCACCGAGGCGGGCAATCGTTTCATCGAACAGCGCGAAACTAAACTCACCCTCGCGCGGCTCCATCAAGTCCCAGGCGAACTCCGCCATACGGACGACGTTGAAGCCGGCCTCAGCCATCCACTCCGGGTCCTTCTCGCGCGTGGCAGCGTCCCAGTGTTCGGGATAGTACGGCGCACCGTAGTAGAACGTCTTCAAATTCGTCGGACTTTTGTGCGAAAGTTTTCGAGTCATGTTTACCTCCTTGAATCACTAACCACGAATCTACACAAATTTTCACGAATCAAGAACAAACATTCGTGTCGATTTGTGAAGATTCGTGGTGAAAAATATCATAAGACTCACGCCACCAACACCTTCATCACCCGCCCGCGCTTGTAGCCGACGGCGACCTCGATGTAGCCGCCAAGCATCTCATCGAGCGCCGCGTCGCCGGTATCGACGCGCAGGCCGGACAACGCGCGCATCTTGTCCTCCGCGCCGACGACGAGGATGTGCTCCCGTCCTACCCGGCGGATGACCTCCGGCGTGAACTGCTTGTTCCCACGCCCGAAGATGAAACCGTTGCCCCCCAGCGGCGTGACCACAATTTTACGCCGAGGATACCGTCTGAGCAAGTCGAGGATGGCGCGCTCGTTCACGTCCGCCGCGACCACCGCCCCGTCATAGACCGCATCGACGCCGAGCAGTATCTTGGGGAGCGTCAGTTCATCTGCGATGGCTTTGACCGTGGTACCGGGGCCGAGCAGGTAGAGCGTCTCCGGATCCATCGCTTCGACGAAAGAGGCCGCGATGTCGCGCTTGTTCTCTTCGACGGAGGGGCTGGCGCCTGAAGCGACTTTGCCCGGCTGCAAGAAACGTTCAGCAGCCGGAACCAGCAGATAGCCGTAGAGCTGCGCATCCAGCCGGTTTTCGCGGAATGCGACCTCGTCGATGTCGAGCACCTCTTCTTCGACGACACCCGCCCCTTCGACAAACGCATCTACGAGTTCGGCGGCGGCATGGGGGCTGAGCGCGAAGGCGGCGCTGTAGACCTTGACGCCGGCCGGGATCGCCACGACGGGGACGCGTTGGTAAGGTGGGAGCGCGCTCAGCGCGTCGCACACATCCCGCGCGGTGCCGTCGCCGCCGGCAAAGACGAGGAGGTCCGCGCCCGCGTCGAGCATCAGCTTGGCGATGCGCCGCGTGTCCTCGCCGGTCGTCTGCTCGCCAATCGCGCCGACGACGAGATAGGTCATATCGAAACCGGCGATAAGGTCTGCGCCCATCGCTCCGGGCGCGACGAGCCACGCGACCGCGTCGCGGCATTGGATGTGGGCCAGCGTCTCCCGCGCGCGCTGCGGCGCAACCGGTGTCGCGCCCAACGCCAGCGCCCGCTTGTGCATCCCGCCGTCGGTACCCTTGAGGCCCACACTGCCCCCCATCCCGGCGATGGGATTGATGATTAGGCCAATGGTCTTCATAGTCGAAAAATGGTCAGCAGATTAAGCAGATTTAGCAGATTAAGAGAAAAAATCTGCTTAATCTGCTAAATCTGCTGATAAAGAAGAATCACGCCAGCCATTCGCGCATCCTGGCAACGTACTGCGGGAAGACGATTTCCGGCTCCTGCAACGTGGGAATCCAGCGTTTCTCCCATTCGAGGATGGCGTAGCCGTCGTAACCGCCCGCCACGAGCAGGTCGAGCATCCGCTTGACGGGCACATCGCCCTCACCGAGCAGGACGTATTGGTGATGCCCGTCGGTGGTGGGCACGGAATCCTTGACGTGGATGCTGACAGTATACGGCGCGAGGTTGGCGTAGGTCACGTCGGGCGGTTCGCCATTGGAGCGGAAAGGATGGTGCAAGTCCCACAGCACGCGCACGCGCGGATGGTTTGCCTCGCGCATCAAGCGGGCGAAGGTCGCGGAGTCCGTCCAGTCGTCGTGGGTTTCCAGCGCCAACGTCACGCCGAACGCCTCCGCCTCGTCGCCGATGGTGCGCAGGTTGTCCACGAGCGCCGGCAGGATCGAATCGACGGTGTAGCCCTCCGGGACGCGCCCGCCGTAGACGCGCAGGACGCGCGCATCGAGTTTGGCGGCAAGTTCCATATTGCGCCGGGTCTCGTCGAACTGCTTCTCGCGCTCAACCGGATCCACCGTGGCGTAGCGCGCCGACGTAGCAATGCCGGAGATGGCAACGCCGAGATCGGCGAACAGGCGCTTCGTCACTGCCAGATCGGTGGTGAATTCCGCTGTCGTCGTGATGTCCAACGCATCCTGCAAACCGCGAAAGTCCACGGCATCATAGCCCATGCTCGCCGCATTCTCCGCAATCTGGCGCAAGGTCCAGGTGGGGCAACCCAAAGTTGTAAACGATAGTTTCAGCATAACATAACCTCCTCAAAGAGTCTGATAGTCACGTAGTCGTTAGTCGAAGGTCGAAGGTCAAAGGTCAAAGGTCGAAGGTCGAAGGTCGAAGGTCGAGAGTGAAGTTTCCAACATCCAACATCCAACATC
>DYKY01000109.1 GCA_020722365.1 Thermoflexus sp. | reverse complement strand
CACGGCGAGCGCGGCAAAGGGCGACGCTGCGCTTAGACTGGAGAGAGTGACGGCGGTGGGAGTGCTACAGGAATCAAGTGATGTAGTAGAACCAGCAGTGACATTCGCCGGACAACCTCCTAGCCCCATAGTATTCACTTGATCCACAGGCGTTCCCGGAGTATTCAAATCCCATGTCTCAATGGTGTATCCGCAGCTTGTGCAGGCGGGCACAGCTAATGTATAGTAACCAGCGTTGGTGGTATACCCTTCATTGACGCCATTGTCTTCGGCGACATACATTCCGACAATGTCAGTACCATTTTTGACTACAACAGCACGTCCCGCACGAGCGGTCCCAATGGTCTCTTCAAGCCATCCACCTTCCGTCGACATATCGAGAAAGGTCGGTCCTGCTAAATCTACGGGCGTAGGTGTGGATGCTCCTACGACTCTAACTCGGATTCTCATCAAAGAGGTATTTGCTGCTACGCTAGATGTTGCTCTTACATAGACCCATATCGAAAGAGAACAACTGGTCCCGCATCCAGCAGGAGTTGTGCCTAATGGTTTATAACTTGTGCCAAAGTCTCCACTCGTGGTGAAAGAGCCGTAATCTGAGGTACCTTGGTGTATACGTGCAGTGAACTCGTAATTTGTGTTTTCATTCAATCCTGAGACGGTCAAATACATTGCAAAAGGAGTGGCATTACTTGCAGCTCTAGCATAGAGCGGCATATAATCAATAGTCGGCGTTCCATCAGCGTATACAGGTTTGACTTGCTGAAATCCAAAAATCATAACGACAGTCAACACCATACTGAACGTAACCATCAACACTATGCGAAGAATACGATTCGTGTTCATAACTGCTCTCCTACCACTCCCACTCTTCAAAATCCAACTCGTCCGGGACACCGAGCGGGCTGCCCGCCTGGATTTCCAGGTCGCCTTCGTATACGATTTCCGGTGCTTCGTACATGGTTTCCTCCTTAAAGATATACGTTTGTATGCATCATCGAACACATGGTCTGACTAAGCTATTTGATTGCTCGTTGGCGTTGCACCTCCTGATGGATGAGGGGTAAGGCTAAACGGAACGGCATGTCCCCATCATAACACAAATTGAAAATGAGGGCAAATCAACGCAACGGGTCGACCTCGAATCCATAACGAATAATCGAATGGGCGCTTGCTCTATTCGTGTGAAATTTGTGGTCGGCGATTCCCGGCCCATTTACAAACGGCGATACACGCCAGCACGAGCAGCAGCGCGCCGATCCACAATCTCACCACAGGCCGGGCAGCAAGCGTGCGCACATGGGTGGGAGCGCCTTCCTCTCCAGCAATGGCCCAGGTGGAAAAAGTGGTTACGTTGCGGCAGGTGACGGTACGCGATGCGACATCGCGCGCGCGGTCGGCCTCCGGGCAGGCTTCCCATGCCGAGCCGGTCCAGCGCGCCAAGTAGACGCTCGTGTCTGTGACGATGTCCGAGGCGGCAAGCTCCTCTGTCGTGTAGCGCAACGTCACGTCGGCGGTGAACGTCGCCGTCGCAGGCGCTGCGGCGAGATGATACGCGCGCGCCACCGGCAGCGTCGTCGTCTGCGCGGTGGGGGGCGCATCCGGCCGCACGCAGACGGTTATTGCTTCCGGCAGACCGGCGGTCAGCGTGATACTCGCGCCGACGCCGTCGAAGTTGAAGCGCCCGCCGCCGGTGATCGTCCGCGTCTGGCAGATCGGGCAGGCGGTGCGGTAGACGCGCTGCCCGGTGGTGTAGTTCGAAGTCCAGGCGTAGAGGTAGCCGTTGAAGGGGACAAGCTCCGCGGCGAAGGTTTCCGTACTTCCAAAACCGCTTGCATTCTGCTGCGTCCACGTTGCGCCATCGGTGGTGCGCCACACTTCCGCGCCGCTGACGGTGTTCATCGTGGCGAGGTAGAGCGCGCCGTTGTAGACCGTCGCGCCATCGACGATGGTGCGAGTGTTGTGCGGATTGTCACCGATGACGGCGCCCACTTCTTCCCACGTACCGGGATCGCCGGTGGCGCTGCGGTAGAGGCGCAGCGGGACGGCGCCGTGCCGTCCATCGTACGCGCCCGCCGCGATGGTGAGATAGCCGTCGGACGGCGCGACGATTTCTACGCGATGGCGATCCGTTGACGTGAACACCTGCGTCCAGGTCGCCAGATCGTCCGTCCGCCAGACGCTGCCGCTGATCACTTCGCTGGCGACACCGACATAGAGCCTGCCACTGAAAACGTCCGTCGAAGCGATGAGGGCGTTGGAGATCACGCCGAAACCGCTCGCGTTCTTTTGCTCCCACTGCGCGCCATCCTGCGTGCACCACACTTCCGCGCCGGTCACGTCGTTGGCCGTCCCGCCGCACAGCCACTCGGTTGCACCCACGGTGAACGTCACCATGTCTTTGAAATTGACGTTGTTCACGTCGCCGAAGCCCGCCGAAATCACCTGCGTCCACGAAAGGGGAGCGCCGGTCGTGCTGCTGTAGATGAGTGTGCCATATTTTGTCGTCCCTCGGTTGGCCGTGCTGGCGTAGAGAACGCCTTGGAAGACGGCGAGGCTGTCGATGTGATCGTTTTGCGTGATGACGGCGTTGCCGAAGGGCCAGCCGTTGGCGTCGGCGGCGACCTCTTCCCAATCCGCCTGCCCGGTGGGAACGCGGACGCCGGCTTTCGTCCGCCAGAGCCGCGCGCCGTAGTCGTTGTCCGCCTCCATCCCCACGTAAAGCTGATCGTTGAAGACGACGACCTCGAAGCCCTCTTCGTCCGCGTAGTTGCCCCCGCTATCCATACCGAACGCGCCATCGTTGACGGGCGTCCACGCGGAGCACGACCCGGCGAAGGTATCGGGGGGCAATGCATCGCCAGCAGTGACAGCCTGCCACGAGAAGAGCAGCAGGACGGCGCAGCCTATCGCTATGAACAAGGAATAACATCGCCGGTTGAACATACGGCCATTATACCCGGCATAAAAAAGACTACAAAAGTCTCACTCCTGCGCTGAGACTTTTGTAGTCTGAAAGGCCAGATGCAGCGCACTTGGAGCAGATGTTTGTCTCCCTGCCAGATGCGCCACGCCTCAAGATTTTACGCTGAAGATTTGTCCTCTTTGCGCGAGTGAAGCAAAGCGGCGGCGCCCAGGGCTGCGGCAGCACCAAGCAGTGTTGTTGCCGGTTGCGTACGGAAGGACGTCACCCGGGTTACATTCGGTGGCAAATCCTCGTCGTATGGGTCAGCAGTACAGAGATCAGGAACGTTCTGGCCATTCTCAAAACAAATATCCGGATCGAGTTCGCCAAGACAGGTATCATATGCAACCACGCCGCTGGGGTCGCGGCAAAAATCCGCTCCTGCTTCAGGAGAACACTCGTCTGATTCGCCAACCGACGGTATACACTCGTCTGGATTAGGCTGGCCTGTGACACTACAAATGTCACCGTCACCTCCAGAGGCTGCACCACCATCGGGGCAAATGTCGGGATCGTCCGGCGCTGTCATGCACGTGTCGGGGCCACCAGGCGGAACCTCGCATACATCAGGATCGGCTGGTGGGGCGCAGATATCTGGGGGAGGATTGACTGGATCGCATATATCCGCTTCGCTCATAGGGATGCACTCGTCGGATTCTCCCTGTTCTGGTATACAAACATCCGAGCTACTTGTACTTGGATCAGGACATGTGTCTACATTTCCTGGTTCTTGTGGGTCGCAGTAATCCGGGATGACATCAGTACAACCATAATAGTCCGCAAGCACGGTCCCTGCCCCACCGAAATTCAAAAACCGGAAGTGGCTCAGCCCCGCCGCGGCTGCCGAGGCGACTACTACCTTGAGAAATTCACGTCGGTCCATTTTCTTACTAAACATCGTACACCCTCCTTGAAAACTAAAGGGAAACGATTGGGATCAAGAGCGCGATTTGGAAATCGCGGCTACGGTATGTCTTCCTGCAATCACCCCCTTTTCAACGTAGAAGCGGCTCAGGCTCCTCCTCGCCCACCAACTGCCGCCAGTAATCGGGATAGTCGCTGCGCAAGGTGTCGTACATCCAGATGCCCATCTCGTACCACTGGCGAATCTCCTCGCACCACCATTCCTCCGGCTCGGCAAAAGTGCCGTCGCTGCCGGAGACGTACCACGGGCAGTAACCACCGCAAAGGTTGATGGCCCAACAGGTCTCGCACTTGGACTTGGTGCTGAAATAGCCGCGCAGGTAATCGGCGAACGCGGCTTGATCGATGCCGGTGCTCACGTGACCGAGCACGTACTTGTCCATTCCCACGTAACGATGACACGGGTACAGCCGTCCATCGATGCCCACGGTGGTGCAGCCGCGCCCCACACCGCAGCGCATCCGGCGGTTCTGCTGGTCGTGGATCGACCGCACGACGTTGGCCCACGGGTTGAACTTGATGTGCTCGCCGCACGCCAACTGGTCGAAGAGCCGTTCGGCGAAAAAGTCGTCCTGCGCGCGGAGTAGGGCATTCTCCTCAGGGCCGATGTCGTAGGGCCCCAACCCATCCACTGTGCCGGTACATCGACTCATCGCCACCCGCGTAAAGCCGAAGTCCTCCAGGAATTGCACAATCTTGGGCCGGTCAAGATCGCGGTTGCTGAGCGTGCAGCGCACCGTCACCGCGCGGCGGCGCGCCATCAGGCGCTTGATGTTGCGCGTCGCCGTCTCGAACGAGCCGCGCCCGTCGGCGAAGGGACGCATCGCGTCGTGGGTCTCCTGCGGGCCATCGAGGCTGAGCATCAGGCCGAAGTTGTAGCGTTTGATGAGGTCGATAATCTCGTCGTCAAGCAGGGTGGCGTTGGTCGTCATCGAATAGCCCACCGTCTTGCCCCGTTCCGCCCCCAACTGCTGGCTGTAAGCGATGACCTGTTTGAGCACGGGCTTGTTGAGCAGCGGTTCCCCGCCGAAGAAGGTGATGTTGACCGAATCCGCGTTGCCCGCTCGCTTAAAGACGAGGTCGATGGCCTGCCGCACTATCTCCCAGGGCATCAGCCCGTGGTTGAGCGCATCGTTAGCGTTGACGTAGCAATAGCGGCAGCGCAGATTGCATGCTTCGGCCAGGTACAGTTCGATCTTGTTGGTCCCCATCCGTGTAAGCTGCTGGATGTAGGCCTCGTTCTCGGCGTCGTCGTAGGTGCGCACAGGGGCGCGGAAGAGGCCGCGCTGCTCCAGCCAGCGCAACTCGCGCAGCACGGTCTGGGCCGTCGTCTCGCCGTAGTCGCGCGCCAACTGCGCCGCAATTTCGTCAGGAGCGGCACCGGTTAGCCGCAGCGCCAGCGCGGCATGCGCCGGCGCATCCAGCTTGAGCACCACGCTCATCTCGATGTCGAAGACGTAGTAATTACCCCGATAGGCAAAGAGGTGGTACGGCGGCAATGGGAGTGGCTTCATGGTTAGGATGCCGCCGGCTTACCACTCAAAATCATCGGGTTCAAGGTCCACAATAGACAGCGGGCTTCCCGCCTGGATTTCCAGATCGCCCTCGTAGACAATCTCAGGGGAGACATACTCATCTTGCAACAACGCCATAACCTGTCCTCCTTTCGCCAGAGCCCGACCCTATGTTTTGAACACTGACGGGGAAGTGCGACAACTCAAGAAGAAGCAATGACACGCAGGGGATGTGTGACGCGCCCTTCTACTTTCATTATAGGAGCAATCCCCGAAGGGGTCAAGCTTTAATGGATGTTGGATGCTCACGCTACATTCGCCGATTCGCTCATTCGCTGATTCGCTCACTCGCCATTTTCCGCAGAGCGTGCTATACTGCAAATCAACCAGAACAGATAAGAAAAGCTGATGGCTGAACGCTGAAAGCTGAGAGCGAAATGACCAAAACGGAAGAACCCAGTCCTACTATCAGGCGCATCTCGTGGATCATCTGGGGCGGATTGGCAGTGCTGATTATCGTGCTGGCCTCCGCCTTCTCCCGCGCGTGGACGACGAACCAGACGTTGAAGGCCGAAATCGCCACACTCGCGCCGATGCTCACCGCCGCGTGGGATGAGCAGGCCACGTTGCAGGCCAGGCTCGACTACGTGCAAAGCGATGCCTACGTCGCCGAATGGTCGCAGGTCCACGCCGGGATGACGCTACCCGAAGAGACGCTGGTTGTCCCGGTTATGCCCACAGCCACGCCAACCCCCATCCCTACCTCGACGCCGGTCCCTACCCCTACACCCACGCCGCTCCCCTTCTGGCAGAAGTGGTGGCGCGCGTTGACAGGCAACTCATGACGCCCGATCTACTGACTTTTGCCATCGCCCTCGCCCGCGAAGCCGGCGACGTCGTCCGTCAGGGCTTCGGAAGAGTGCAACGCCTCGACTTCAAAGGGGCTGTGAACCCCGTCACCGAGACCGACACCGCCGCCGAGGCGCTGATCCTCTCCCGGCTGCGCGCCGCTTTCCCCGATCACGCGATCCTGGGCGAGGAAACGGGCGGCAGCCCGTGGAACGTCCCTGGCCCGATCTGGCTCGTCGACCCGCTGGACGGGACAAACAACTTCGCGCACAGCTTCCCGCACTTTTGCGTCTCCATTGGGATGATGATCGCGGGGGAACTACAGGTCGGCGTGGTCTACGACCCGCTGCGGGATGAGCTGTTTGCCGCGCAGCGTGGCGCGGGCGCGACGCTCAACGACCATCCCATCCACGTGACGTCCGTGGCGCGGCTGGCGGACGCCTTCCTGGCGACCGGCTTTAGCTACAACCGCCGTGTCGCCGCCGACAACAACACGCGCCGGTTGGACGATTTCCTGCGCCGCTCGCAGGGGGTGCGGCGGGCCGGTTCGGCGGCGCTGGATATGGCCTACGTCGCCTGCGGGCGCTTTGACGGCTATTGGGAGTCGTACCTCAGCCCGTGGGACCTGGCAGCGGGCGTGCTGCTGGTGCAAGAGGCCGGGGGGCGCTGCTCCGACTACACGGGGGAAACGGCGCAGTTGCACTCCGGGCGTGAAGTCCTTACCAGCAACGGCCTGATTCACAGTGAGATGCTGCGCGTGCTGCGGGAAGGGCCCGCCGCGCCGCACCCCGATTTTCCAGACCTTGAGTAGACCTGACAGGTTTCGGAAACCTGTCAGGTCTGTAAAACACTCGCGATCTTCCGGTCGGCCACCGACATCGGCAGCGCCGCGATCTCCTCAGGCGTCGCCCAGCGGAAATCGTCACAGTCGATGCACTGCGGCGGGGGACTCCCTTCAGCCAACCGGCAGGCGAAAGCGTGGAGCGTGATGCGAAAGTGCGTGTAAGCGTGCTCCACGACGATCAGTTCCTCGCCGACCGCCACCTCGACGTCCATCTCTTCCTGCATCTCGCGGCGCAGGGCATCGGGCAGCGACTCGCCGTCCTCGCACTTGCCGCCAGGGAATTCCCACAGCCCGCCGAGCATATCGTCCTGACGGCGGCGCGCTACGAGCACGCGCCCATCCTCGCGGACGGTGAACGCAGCGACAACGTCATAGTGCGGGATGGGTTTGCGGAGCCGCGGTACGGGGAACGCCTCCGGTTGTCCCACCGCGCGCGCCCGGCAGAAATCGCGCCAGGGACACAGCAAACATTGGGGCGATTTTGGACGGCAGAGCGTCGCGCCTAGCTCCATCAACGCCTCGGTGAAGGCGCCGGGCGCATCGGCAGGCAACCACGCGCGCACGGCCGTTTTGAGGCCGGCGGCGTCCGGTTCGGCCCACGCCAGTACCCGCGCCATCACACGCCGCACGTTGCCATCCACTGCGGGGGCGGGGATGCCAAAGGCGATGCTGGCAATCGCGCCCGCGGTGTACGCGCCGATGCCGGGCAAGCTGCACAATACCTCCACATCGGCGGGCAGTTCGCCGTCGTGTTCCGCCATGATGACCTGCGCGGCGCGATGCAACGCCCGCGCCCGGCTGTAATAGCCAAGCCCCTCCCACTGCTTGAGCACATCCTCAAGCGGAGCCTCCGCCAACGCCGTGACCGTGGGGAAACGCGCCATGAAGCGCGTGTAATAGTCGCGCACCTTCTCCACCTGCGTCTGCTGAAGCATCACCTCGGCGACCCATACCCGGTACGGCGTGCGGTCGCGCCGCCACGGCAAATCGCGGGCGTGCCGCGCGAACCACATCAACAGGCGCTTTTGCGCGGCGGCGTGGTGTGTTTGCAGGTATGCGAGAGTTGTTTCGTCAAGGGGCATACAACGTTTAGAATTTGACGTATTGATCCAGATCGAGATTGCCGCTATTGAACTCGATGAGTTTAGCCCAATCAATTGCGCCGCTCGGTTCACAAAAACGCTCAATAAACTGTTTCGTAAAACGATTGATCACTTTGCTTTTTTCGCCCTGGAAAGTTTCATAGAAAAGCTTCCAACAAGCCTGAGACCAATTCACCAGCGGTCATGATGTGCTTGGCCTTGAACAAATATGGATTCTTGGTCAGCAATTTTTCAAGTTTCAGTCCTTCCAAGGAGCCGATACGGTGTTGGTGGAAATCAATTACATTTTCATTGACGTAATCACATACTTTGTCAAGATCAAGTAGGTTCATCATGCCTCCTGTTACCGAAATACTATGCTATGTTCTCGACCACCTGGTAATCCTCGCGTTCTTCAGCTATATATGGAAGACCTAACTGAGTCTCTGCTACTCTGGCTCTGGAAATTTCAACGTATTCCGGGTTAAGATCGATACCAACGTAATTGCGCGCTAACTGTATAGCAGCAACAGCCGTTGTACCTGAGCCTATGAAGGGGTCCAGGACCGTATCTCCAGGCTCAGTGAATAATCTGATAAACCACTTTGGCAAATCGACCGGAAAGACGGCGCTATGATTTCTGTTAGAGCACTCTGTAGCCATATGAATAACATTGGTCGGATAGACCATGTCACGACCAAGCCAATTGGAGATATTTTTACCAAATCCACTTCCCACTTTCGACTCGTCGCGCATACGATCGGTTTCACTTAACTTTGCCAACCTCTCTTTAGCCCAATCGCCAACTGGGACCATCACTGCTTCTTGATACATATTAAATTTTTTAGATTTATTGAATTGGATAAGCCTTTCCCAATTGTCCCGAAAGCGATTCGGCCATTTACCGGGATATGAGTTTTTCTTGTGCCACATAAATTCCTCGGTCCATGACCAGCCTTGTTTTCTCATCGCCAGTATTAATTCGATGACGTAAGTATGCCTTTCCCCATCAACGACACGCTCCTTGACGTTAAGAACAAACGTACCCGTAGGCTTGAGGACACGTAGAAACTGCTCTGCTTTCGGCAGAAACCACGCAACATATTCATTGGGGCTGACCCCTCCGTATGTTTGTCTGCGTTGGTCGGCATAGGGCGGCGATGTAAAAATGAGATCTACTGAATCGTTGGGAAGGCTCTTAAGTACCTCACCGCAGTCACCAAGCAGGATTTCATTCAGATACTTCATATTTGCTTGCCTCGATAGTAGAACATGTATTCATATACAAATCATACCCGGGCCTCGGAGCAAAGTCAAGATAGAATTCGGTCATAATTTATGGGCCAGCACGGCGAGTGAGAATTATGATTCCTCTTCTTGCAGTTCTTTTTCCAGCCGCGCGAAATGCTCGCGGATTTGCGTCGCCAGCACTTGGGAAATGCCCGGCACGGCCATAAGGTCTTCGACGCCGGCTTTCTGGATCGCGTCCAGTGAGCCGAAATGCTTGAGCAATTCGCGCCGTTTCACCGGACCGATGCCGGGGATTTCGTCGATCTGCGAGGCCAGGCCGCGCTTGGTGCGTCTCTGCCGGTGATAGGTGATGGCGAAGCGGTGCGCCTCGTCGCGGATGCGGCGCAGCAACAGAATGGCAGGCGCGGCGGGATCAAAGCGGATGGACGTGGAGCGTCCCGGCTTGAAGATCTCCTCTTCGCGTTTGGCCAGGCCCACCACGGGCACTTTCTCCTGCAAATCGAACGCTTGCAGCACCTCCACCGCCATCCCCAACTGGCCTTTACCGCCATCCACCACCACCAGATCGGGCAGTTTGGCCCACGCCTGGCTGCCGCGCGTGCCCTTGAGTTCGCCGCTCTCCATGCGCCGCCAGCGATCGAAGCGGCGTGTGAGCACCTCGCGCATGCTGGCGAAGTCATCCTGCCCTTCGACGGTCTTGATCTTGAAGCGGCGGTAGTCACTCTTCTTGGCGACGCCGTGTTCGAACACGACCATGCTGGCGACGACCTCGACGCCTTGCGTGGTCGAGATGTCGTAACACTCCACGCGCACGGGTGGCATGGTCAGGCCAAGCGAGGTTTGCAGATCGGTCAGCGCCTGCTCGCTGCGATGTTTGTCCAGCTCCCACTGCGCCTTGAGTGTGCGCAAGGTCTCCGCCGCATTCGTCGTCGCCAGGTCGAGCAGGTCGCGCTCTGGCCCGGCCTCGTGGGGGACGGTGAGGTAGACGACGTCCCCGCGCTTGGTGCGCAGCCACGATTCGAGGACGGCGGCCTCGGCGACCTCGGCGGGCAGCAGGATCTCCGGTGGCACCATCGCCGCTTCGGTGTAGAACTGCTGGAGGAACGCCGCCACAATCGCCTGCTCATTTTCCTCGTTGCCGCCTTCCATCATAAAGAACTCGCGGCCCAGCAATTTGCCGTTGCGTACGAAGAACACTTCCACGCAGACGTTGCCGTCGTCGCGCGCCAAAGCGATGACGTCCTGGTTCGTCGCCGCGGTGGTGATGACGCGCTGGCGCTCCATCACCTGTTGCAACGCCTGGTAGCGGTCGCGCAGTTGCGCCGCGCGCTCGAATTGCAGCGATTCCGCCGCCTCCTGAACCTGCCGCTTGAGGTCGTCCATCACCGCTTCAGTTTCACCGCCCATAAAGCGCACTAACTGTTCGATGGTCGCCATGTACTGCGCGTGATCCACCGCGCCGACACACGGCCCGGAGCAAAGCTTCAGGTCGTGATAGAGGCACGCGCGCCGGTCCGTCCCGGTGATCTCGCGGTCGCAGGTGCGATAGGGGAACAGGCGGCGCAGCAGGTCCAGCGTCTCGCGCAGCGCGCCGGTAGAGGTGTACGGGCCGAAATAGCGTCCGTCGTCGCGGCGCATTCGGCGCGTGATGAGGACTTTGGGGAATTCGTCGTTCGTGATCTTGAGATACGGGTAACGCTTATCATCCTTGAGGCGGACGTTGAAACGCGGGCGGTGTTTCTTGATGAGGTTGGCTTCCAGAATCAGCGCCTCGACTTCCGAGTCGGTGATGATCCACTCGATGTCGGCGATTTCTGCCACCAGGCGGCGCGTCTTGGCGTCTTCCTGCGCCGAGGCGTGGAAATATGAACGCACGCGGTTGGCGAGGTTGATCGCCTTGCCTACGTAAATCACCTGATCCCGGATATTGTGCATCAGATACACGCCGGGATTGGCGGGCAAAGTGGCGAGTTTCTGCTGAATTTTCTCTGAGCGGTTCACGCCCATATTATACAGCAAACTCCCCAGGCCGGATCAGGCCTGGGGAGTGAAAGCCACAGTTAGGTGAGACAATTGCGTGGACTTGAGGCTCTATTTTTAGAACAGCGAGAGTAAATGCAAGCCCATCTCGTAGGCAACGCCATCCCAGTTCACGATCACCAAACCTATGGGCAGGATACAGCAACAGCACAGGAACAGCAGCGCTGCCACGACGATCAACACGATGATCAACGTCTGGTTGCTCTTTTTGGGTGTGGCCTCTTCGGCAGGGCTAACGTCCACACGGGGCGATGGCGTAGAAACTGCCGGTGGCGGCCCCAGGGTGATGGGTTGGTGGGCTGATGGCGCAGCCGGCTCGGGTTCAGGCGGGAGCGGGGGCATCTCGAACGCCGGAGCAACCGGTGGAGCGCTCAGGACTTCCGTTTCGGGATAGGCCTCTGGGAGCGGCGGCGGGGCTACCGCTTCCACCTCAGGAACAGCCTTCTCGATCACATCCTCAGGCAGCGGCGGCGGCGCGATGAGTTCGTCAAACGGCGACGGCATTTCGGCTTCGGGTTCACCCGGTTCGGATTTCTCAAAGTCTTCAGTCATGGATTTTCCCCTTTCATTTGATCAATAAGGACAACATGTCGAGGCCCAATCCATACATAATCTGATCGCCATATGTCCAGAGCGCCCAGATTGCCCCGGCAGCGCAGCAGCACAGCAGCAGCAGCACAACAACCACCACGATAATAATGAGCGTGGTATTGTTCTTCTTTGGTTGCGCCGGTGGGGGTGAATAATAGGGAGATGAATCCTGTTCATAAAAAGGGTCCTGGGTCATCATAACCTCCTTGCAAAATTAGTCTGATAGTCCTTAGTCAAGTTGTTCGATAAATTTAATGGGTTATCTGCCATCATCCGCGTTGCATAGGACGGGCCGTGCGTGTCGAAGCTGCCGCACGCGCCTCGGCGCGTTGTCGTCGCCAGCGCACGATCAGGTAGATCGCCAACACCAACAGGAAAAACCAGGCCAGGATCAAGTAGGGGAAGATAATGGAGACAACCGAGACCAGGGTTGCCACAAACTCCTCGATGGTGCTCACGATGGGATTGCCGACGCCGCCCGTCGTCGCCGTGACCACGGGGCGTCCGCCCGTTTTTGCCACGTGCACCCCTCCGGCCAGCACCACGCCCAGGGCAAAGGCCAGCACCGGGTTCAGATTGATCGTATTTTGCGTCGTCGCCGCGAAAACAATCGCACCGGCCGTGGGGCGGACGAGCGTTTGGATGACGTCGTTCAGGCTGTCAACGGCGGGAATTTTATCGGCCAACACGTCCACAACCAGCAGAACCCCCAACAATCCGATAATCCACCAGCTTGTCAGAGCCGACCATGGCTCGCCCAATTCCACCAAACCGGTGAAACGCGCCAGCAGCGCCAACACCAGCATCGGGATGTACGCATTCAGCCCGGCTGATGTCGACAGCCCAAAAGCCGAAGCAAGATTCAGTAGTCCCTCAATCATAGCACTCCTTACGATATTAAAAGCGGAACTGCTCAAGCCAGAAATCCTGGAGAGGGTGTGAGAACCGGCGATTCCCTCGCGTCTGCACAAGGGTGATTGAGCAATAACCCAAATTCATTATATGGATGTTACGCAAAATAAGCAAGTAAGTTGCGTGCGGCGCGGCTACGAGGTATGAACAGCATTGATGCAGGTATTGATGGCCCGCATCACTTCGTCAGGATCGAAAGGTTTGACGATGCACTGGTTGGCGCCCAAAGCCAGCGCGCGCGCTCCGTTTTTCACGTTGGCCCAGGCAGAGATGGCGATGATCGGAATATTGGCAGTGGCCGGCATAGCTCTGAGCGCCGCGATGGCCTCGAAGCCGTCCATCCCCGGCATGCGCAAATCCATTAAGATCACATCCGGCTGCCAACTTTCCGCACACGCCAGACCGTCAATCCCATTGTTGGCAAACTTGACCTGGCAGTCTTGCAGCTCCATTTCCAGCAAGCGCTGCATCAACTCGCGCTGCGTCGCATTATCTTCTACATGAAGGATCTTGACCATGACACACTACCCCTGCCACGAATAATCTCTTTATCTAGCTTAAGTATAATCGCGGTTGGCGAAATTCCAAGCGCATGGTTCAGCATTTCCTAAACTGGACAAAAAGCAAATATCAGGTATACTTTGTGCTCGTCATTAAAGATATAGCAGAAGTTTCGGAGGAATAAGCGTGGCAAATACTCAATCAGCCCAAAAACAGATTCGCAGTTCTTATCGCAAGTGGTTGCGCAATCGTTACGTCAAAGGGAAGATGCGCGGGGCGCTGCTCATGGTGAATAAAGCCATTGCCGCGGGCGATGCCCAAGAAGCGCTGTCGCTGATGCCCAACGTCGCCAGCCAACTGGATAAGGCGGCCAAGAAAAACGTGATTCATCCCAAAAAGGCTGCGCGTCTCAAGTCGCGTCTGATGCACAAAATCAACGCTTTGCAGGCGCAGTCATAGCGCCTTTCAGGATGTTTGATCGTTCGACGTAACGTTTATTGTGATTTTATCAAAGCAGCGGGGAGTTTTCCCCGCTGCTTTTCTGCGTGTTATCCGGTTTCGGCAGGTCGGCTATCTTCGCTGACAGCTAAAAGCTGATAGCTGAATGCTCTCTGCGGAGACCTGCGCGAATTTGCGTCCTAACGACCAGCATAACCCGCCGCGCAGCTGCGGGGAAAGCCCCTGCGAGAGAAAACCACCTGAAAGCGCGTGGCTCTTCGGCTGGCACGCGC
>DYKY01000108.1 GCA_020722365.1 Thermoflexus sp. | reverse complement strand
CTGGATACTGGATACTGGATGCTGGATGCTGGATGCTGGATACTGGATACTGGATGCTGGATACTGGATACTGGATGCTGGATGCTGGATGCTGGATACTGGATACTGGATGCTGGATGCTGGATGCTGGTTACCCATTTCCTGTTGCGCCAAAGACGTCGAGGTAATGACCGCAGCGTTCGATGAACGAGTCAACTGCGACTTTTCCGAAAGCGAAGTAATGCATATTGTCATTCGCGCGTGCGGCCTCGGTGAGACGGCGGGCAGTGGTGACGAAGAGGTCGGTCGCCACGTTGACTTTTGCAATGCCGACGGCGATAGCATCGCGGAACTGCTGATCGGAACAGCCGGAGCCGCCGTGCAGCGCGAGAGGAATATCCACCCGCGAGCGGATTTCGCGCAGCAGGTCCAGGTCGAGGTGCGGCTCTCCGGCGTACAGGCCGTGCGCGGTGCCAATGGCGACCGCCAGGATGTCCACGCCGGTTTCTGCCACAAAGCGCTCCACGTCGTCCGGATTCGTGAAACCCTTGCGCTGCGCGCCGAATTCCTGGTACTCACTGCCGGACCCCACGTGGCCCAACTCCGCTTCGACGGCCAGACCGATCGCGTGGGCTGCGCGCACGACGGCGCGTGTATTGGCGATGTTCTCTTCGAATGGCAGATTGGAACCATCGTACATCACATCGGTAAAACCGTATGAGATGGCCTTGATGCAATGTTCGAAACTGCCGCCGTGATCCAACATCAACGATACCGGCACGGTCGCTGCCTCCGCGCGCGTGCGGATGTACGCGGCAAGCGCCCGCGCATTGGGCCGGTCGAGCGCCCCCGCGTAGACGGCGATCATGGCCGGGGCCTTTTTCTCCTCCAACACGGCAAACATTCCATCGATGCTGTACATGTCTGCCGTATCGAAGAGGGGCAGCGCATAATGGTGTTGCTGCGCCCGTTTGAGATGCGGAAGAATTGAAACGAGTGACATAAATGATCTGAGCTCCTTAATGTGAAATAGGTTGCAGACTATTCTATAGCGACTCCACGTTCTTGCAAGAACGCCAGCACCGCGTCAAAACGCGGAATTCCTGCGCACCCGCCCAGGTGCGTGCATTTGAGCGCCGACACGGCGGACGAGAAGAGCGCGATTTGCCGCAGCGACCACCCGTGCAGCAAGCCGACGATATACGCGCCGTGAAACACATCTCCCGCGCCGGTCGTGTCGATGACGTCCACGGGGAAAGCCGGCGTATGGAACTGTTCATCCGCCGTGACCGTGTAGTTGCCGCCGATGCCTTCGGTCTGCACAAAGATGCGCGGCCCCATCGTCAGAATGGCGGCGCCGGCCTTCCAGATGTCGTCGATGCCGGTCAGGCCGCGCGCAAAAGCCGATCCACTGATAAGCACATCGACGTAGGGGATCAGGCGACGCAGGTGCTCACGCACCGGGCCGTCGGTCTTGTGACCGTCCAGCACCACCGTCTTGCCTGCGGCCCGCATCCAGTGTGCGGCCTGGATCGCCGCCGCGTTGTGAAAGCCATCCAGGTGCAAGTAATCGGCGGCGGTGATGTAATCGCGGTCCAACTCCTCTGGGCGGATTTGTCCTTCACCCCAACGCTGAATCCCCGAAAAAATGCGCTCGCCCGTCTCCGCGTGGATATTGACGACGACCACCTGATCTTCCGGGGCGTCACGGTAGACCATACGGCTCAAATCGATGCCGCACTCGCGCATTGAGCGCAGCTTGAACTCGGCAGGGGCATCGTTACCCGCGGTACCGATGAAACCCACCCGCGCGCCCAATTTGGCCGCAGCCACCATCGCTGTACCCACCGGCCCACCGCCGTCGAAGCCAAAAGCGTTGATCCGCGTACCGTGTTCCCAGGTCGGCAGATCCTTGCAGCGGATCAACACATCCAACGTACACATCCCTAAACCGATGATCTGTAACCCGTCCCCCATCGTCCTTCCTTGAGAATGAAGAATTGCAGAAACGCCTTAATTATAAGTGATTTTCAAACTTTGACCTCTAAGCAACACTACGCTATACTAGAAGCAGCCAACGATGTAGTAAGATTAGGCCGGCGTCTGCTCTGGCGCGCACCGTTTATACACATATCATACCCAATCAGGGAAGTTGGTTAAAATGGAACAGGGATATTTTTACCACTATCGACTAGGAATGCAAAAACTCGTCAGCGCGTTGGGCAGAGATCACCCGCGGATCTATGAAGCGCGTATCCTGCAGCACCGCCTCAACGAAAACTTAGCGCAAACGTTGGAACACGGCACAACGCCATCCCTTGAAGAAAGCCGCGCACGGATCCTCGAAAGCTGTGATCGCCTCAGCCGCCTCTCAACCGGTGCATCTTTCCACGATTTGTGCGGACTGCCGGGAACGCCAACGTCGCGGATAACGACGAAGGATAAGCAAGTGCTCTTGGATGCATACTTCACGCGGATGAGCGATCTACTGGTCTATCAGGGATTACGGAACGCCCACGCCGCCAGTGAAGTGCGCGGCATCGCCCGTGAGCAGACATTAGCCGTGTTGCACGGCCTCGGCGATGACGGTTCGAGCAAGGGACAGGTGTTGCAATTCCTGTATGAATCGGGCCTTATCACTCAGGGGTCAGCCGTCTTCTTCATGTCCGAGGCTAATTTGCGGGATGTGTGGCTCAACGGCGCGTTCCTGGTCGAAGCGCACCTGGCGGGTACACATATGGAAGGCGCGCACCTGGAACACGCGCACCTGGAATGGGCGCACCTGGGCGAGGCGCAACTCAACGAAGCCCATATGAAAAAAGTGTTTCTGGTCGCTGCGCACCTGGCCCGCGCCAATCTCCTGAAAGCCGATCTGCGCGAAGCCTACCTGGTCGGCGCAAAACTGGCCGGGGCCAACCTGAAGGAGGCTGACCTCACCAACACGCATCTGGAATGGGCTTTTATGGGCACGACTAATTTATTGGGCGCGTGTCTGAAAGGCGCGCAGATGGTGGGCGCCGAACTGCGCGGCGCAAACCTGGCGTACACCGATCTCACTGGCGCCAATCTGGAAGACACCAGCCTTACGTGGAGCCGCCTGCGTGGGGCAACCTACAACGATGAGACGCTTTGGCCGGAAGGTTTTGATCCCATTTCAGCCGGCGCTGTGCGGAAAGAATGTCCAGAGTAAATGGCAACGCAGGTTCCATTCATGGTGTGCAAGCAAGCATCAATGTAACGGAGAAACGCTTCGAACAATTGCTTGAGCGGTTTCTCCTGGAAGCCAAGGCGCTCTGCAATGCCGATGGCGGGACGCTCTACCTGCACACGGACGATGAGCATCTGCAATTCGTCATCATGCACAATGACTCGCTGCACCTCACCCTCGGCGGCGCGCGCGGTGAGCCGATCCCCTTCGCGCCGCTGCCCCTGTATGACGCCGTCACCGGCGCGCCCAACCATCACAACGTCGCCATCTACGCGGCGCTTACGCGCCAAACGGTCAACATCGCCGACGCGTATCACGCTGAAGGCTTCGACTTCTCCGGCGCCAAAGCCTTCGACCAGCAGACCGGCTATCGCTCGCAGTCCTTCCTGACCGTCCCGCTGCATAGCGAACGCGAGGAACTGTTGGGGGTGCTGCAACTCATCAACGCGCGCAGTCCCGAAACTGACAAGGTGATTGCATTCAGCGCCGGACTGCAAAAGGTGGTGGAATCCCTATCGAAGCTAGCCGCGCTGGCGTTGGCAGCCTACATCCGCGAGCAAAGGCTGCGCGCCGAGATCCAGGAATTGCGCGTCGCTGTAGATCAGGAGAGGAAGGAGTGCCAGGTCGCGCAGATTACCGAGTCCGAATACTTCCAGAAGTTACAAATGCAGGCCCGCAGACTCCGCGCCCGCGTGGCTCGTTTGTCTGAGGACTAAGGACTAAGAAACTGATCCCAAATCCCGAATCACTAATCCCTGTTCACCACACTCCAGGAGATACAATGAAAACCACAGAATCATCTATCGAAATGTGTCGCAAGTTTCTCAAGAGCGATCAATGGGACAAATTAGGCGAGATGCAGACCGACCAACAGAAGCGGCTACCCGCACCACCGCTGGAGAAACCTTGCCCGGCAGACGCGCCACTGATCGACCTGGTTGCGCCGGCCGATCTCACCGTCGGCGCTATGCCGCTGCTCGAAGCCATCAATCTTCGCAAGAGTCACCGTTCGTTCACTGACGCGGCACTCTCCCTGGAGGAGCTGTCGTTTCTCCTGTGGGCCACACAGGGCGTCCACGAGGTCTGGCGTGGCGGGATTGCAGCGCGACGCACCGTACCTTCGGCGGGAGCGCGCCATCCTTTCGAAACCTACCTGCTCATCAATCGAGTGGAGGGACTGGAAGCGGGTCTGTATCGCTATCTCTCGCTGGAACACAAGCTGCTTTTCCTCCGCAGCGAACCGGATTTGGCGGAGAAGGTCAGCGTGGCGTGCAACAGACAGGGCTTCATCGGCACAAGCGCGGTGGTTTTCATGTGGACGGTGATCCCGTACCGCACGGAATGGCGCTACAGTTTCATCTCGCCCAAGATCATCGCCCTGGATGCGGGCCACGTCTGCCAGAATCTCTACCTGGCATGCGAAGCCATCGGCGCGGGGACGTGTGCCATCGGCGCGTACAATCAAGCGCTACTGGATGCGCTGCTCGGCGTGGATGGCAAAGAGGAGTTCGCCATCTACATCGCGCCGGTGGGGAAAGTATAAGTAGCTATCAGGTGCGTCGCATTTCAGAAAGTGCAACGCACCTTAAGTGCAGGATTTAGCGACGGCGACGCGAGCGACGGCGTTTGCTTCCTGATTTTTCGCCGGAACCGGATACCGGCGTTTCCGTGGATTCTGTCTCCTCGGTGGGCTGCAGGACCGGCGCGTGGAGCATCTGTTGATAATAGTCGTCCAGCAGCATCGTAATGACCTCCAAGCCGTCGTCGTCCTCTGCAAGGCTGCGCGCGAGAGGGATAAAGCGTTGGCTGCGCTCGGTCTGCAACTTGTCGCGGGCGCGCAGGCGCGCTTCAAGCAGCGCCGTCAGCCGCTCGGCTACCACATCGGCGACATCTTCGTCCGTCGGCATATCGCGTTCCTCCATATCGATGCTGTAGTGCTGTATGATGCGTTTGAGCATCAGTCTCTCGGTCAGCCCCACCAGTGAGATTGCCACACCTGCTGCACCCGCGCGCCCCGTCCGCCCGGCGCGGTGGATGTAACTCTCGACGTCTTCCGGCAATTCATACAGAATCACGTGGGAAAGTTCAGGAATGTCGATGCCGCGTGCGGCCACATCGGTCGCCACCAAAAAGCGCAGTTTACCCTCGCGCACGCGCTTCAACACCCGTTCGCGATCCTTCTGCGAAAGATCGGAACTGATTTCGTCGGCGTCGTAACCGAAACGCTGCAAGACCACCGTTACGTAATGCACGCGCATCCTGGTGTTGCAGAAGATGAGGGCCGAAGCGGGATTCTCGACCTCGATCAGCCGCACCAGACCGCGATCCTTTTCCATATCGGGCAACGTGTAGTAGATGTGTTCCGTGTCGGTGACGTGGACGTGATCGCTGCTCAACGTCAGGAACTCGGGTTCGCGGATAAACCGGCGCGCCGTGCGCTGCACGGAAGCGGGGAACGTCGCCGAAAACATGCAGGTGTGGATCGAACGTGGTGGCAGGTAGCGTTGAACTTCCTTCATATCGGGATAGAACCCCATCGACAACATGCGGTCCGCTTCATCGAAGACGAGCATCTCCAGATGCTCCAGCGTGAAGGTGTGCTTGAGCAGGTGATCGAGGACACGCCCCGGCGTGCCTACGACAATGTGCGCGCCCTTGCGCAACGCGTCGATCTGCGGGCCGTACCGGACGCCGCCGTACACCACCACAGTGCGGAAGCCGGCGGGGCCGCAGAGCAGTTCCGCCTCTTGCGTCACCTGGCGGGCCAGCTCGCGCGTCGGCGTGAGGATGAGCGCCTGGCATTGATCGCGCGCCGGGTCAAGGCGTTCCACCATCGGCAGCAGGTACGCGCCGGTTTTGCCGCTGCCGGTGCGCGCCTGGATCATCATCCCGCGGCCGGCAAGCAAGTAAGGGATCGCGCGCGCTTGCACCGGCATCAGCGTCGTCCACCCGGCGCGGGCCGCCGCCGCGCGCAGCGGCTCGGAGAGTTGGTCAAGGGAGACGTCGGCCAACGTATTTTGTGGTCCGTCTGAAACGGGCGTTGTTGTGTTCATAGGGTAAGTATACCACGCAATCCCACCCCCTCAAGCTGCATCTTCCTTTTGCATCTAACGTCCGCTACGTAGCAATGACGAAAGTACGCTGTCTGTGTTATAATAGAGGCAAGTCTAGAAATCAAACCATGATATGGGAGGCATAAGATGCTAACCGCAACCGAATACCGTGCCGGAACGGTTTCCCCGCGTGTGCAACGGGCCTTTGCTCGCAATGTCCAGTTGCCGCCCCTGGAGCGCCTGACCTTGGCCAAACTGCTCCTGGAAAGCGTCTTGAGCGACACCCAACGCGAGGAAGCTGATTGGATGGCGCTTGGATTAGAGGCCTTCCAACACGACTGGGATAACGACGAAGACGCAATCTACGATAATTGGCAGGCGCACTATGACCTTACAACGCGGTGATCTCGTCCTCATCCCTTTCCCATACACTGTCATCTGGAAAGGCACATTTGTCGAAAAGATAGCCCACAAACACTCCGTAGAGACCGATGAAGTTGAAGATGTCTTGTTCTATAAACCGCATGTGCGCCTTTTTGAAAAAGGGCGAGTCAAAGGGAAAAATCTTTACGCTGCTTATGGGCAAACAGAGGTGGGGAAATACTTGATCGTGTTTTTCATTCTGAAACGTCGAACCGCTGCCTTGCCTATTTCAGCCCGTGATATGACTACAGCAGAACGGAGATATTATGAAAGACAAAAGTAAGTCAATTGAACCGATCCCAGAAGAATTCAGCAGCTACGAAGAAGCCGCTGAATTTTGGGACACGCACGACACAACCGATTATTTGGCGGCATCACGTACTGTTCCCGTAAAAAGCGAGTTTCGTGGGCGTTACTACGAGATCGAAATTGAGGCCAGTGTCGCTGAGGCATTACACTCACAGGCCAAACAACAGGGCGTTTCGCCTGGCTCTCTAGCCAGTGAGCTTCTGCGGCAACAATTGACGATAATGAGCGGAGTAGCAAAAAGCCAACTGACCGCATTTCGCTAGACAGAACAAAACTCCGGCAAAGCCAACCGCCCCTCAGATAATCCTTAGGGGCGGTTTTCTTATGCATCAATTCAGTATTGCGCCACGAACACCAGCGCGCCCGCCCGCCGTTTTCAACGTCAGCTGTTCGGCGTCCCAGTCGAAAAGCATGACGTTGGTCAGGATGTCCGTAAAGCGGGTTTCCTGCTCCATCACGCCCTCCGGCGTCATACAGGACATCTCGGTGATGGCGACCGGACCGATGCGTAGTTCTCCACGTTCCAACGTGTACGATCCGAAGTAGCTGTTGCATCCCGCCGATCCCCGCCACAAGCGGGATGATCCGCACCAGGTACGCTTTGATCCCGAGGTCGAGATTATTTTGCCGGCCCGCCAGCGTCACGCCGTAGCCGGCCCAGCGCCGCCGAGTGATTATACTGTCTACAGCGAACTAAACCAATGCATACGCACCGAGAAACAGGTCAAAAGTCAAGTTGACATTCATCGCACCTCAGTCTATACTCCCTATACGATCGTCACAAAAAGGAGAGTAGCCTTGAATTTCAATCACAGATCTACTAGACGCGCCGTTTTTCTCTCGACGCCCGCACTTTGGGAACACGGACACGGGAAAAACCACCCCCTCAAGCCGGAAAGGCTGAAGCGCACGTTCGAGTTATTGGAAGAATACGGCGCGTTCGCCGCGCCCAACGTGCAGGTGATTGCACCACCGTCCGCCACCGAAGATGAACTGGCTCTAGTCCATTCACGCAATTACATCGAAGTCGTGCGCGTGCTGAGCGAAGGCGGCGCGTGGACGGAGACCCGCGAATACATCTCGCCGATGCGCTATGGCTTCGGCTCCGGCGACAACCCCATCTTCCCGGAGATGTATGAGACGGAGAGTCTGAAAGCCGGCGGTTCGTTGACCGGCGCTAAACTGCTGGTCAACGGTGAGTGCGATGTTGCTTTCAGCTACAGTGGTGGAATGCACCACGCCATGGCAAGTTATGCTTCCGGCTTTTGCGTGTTCAACGATCCCGCGATCGCCATCCAATGGATGGTCGAGCAGGGATTGCGCGTGGCCTACGTCGACGTGGACGTGCATCACGGCGATGGGGTAGAGGCGCTGTTCTACGACACCGACCGTGTGTTGACGATCTCGCTGCACCAGGACGGGCGGACATTGTTCCCCGGCACCGGCTTTGTACACGACATCGGCGAGGGCGCGGGGACGGGGTATGCGGTCAACGTGCCGCTGTTGCCCGACACGGATGACGAAACATATCTGTGGGCGTTCAATCAGATTGTGCCGCCGCTGCTTGAACGGTTCGCGGCGGACGTGATCGTCTCGCAATTAGGGGTAGACACCCATTACAAAGACCCGCTCGCGCACATAGCGTTGACCACCGCCGGGCAGACGGCGCTCTTCGAAGCGTTCGACGCGCTGGCGCCGCGTTGGCTGGCGCTCGGCGGCGGCGGATACAACCTCGACGTGGTGCCGCGCTCGTGGACGCTGGCATTCGGTGTGATGTCGGGCCAGACCTTCCCCGACGAACTGCCGTCGGGCTATCGCGCCCGTTATGGCGGGCGCTGGCTACGGGATCACGAAGAGCCGCCCTTGAGCGAGGCCGCCCGCGAGTACGTCTGGCAGCGCACGCAAGACATGGTGGCTGAAGTCAAGAAAGTTCATCGCCTCTAGGGATACGCAGGCTGGAGCGAGGTTAAAGCGGATCTCTGACAGCGAATCGCTGAACTCTGATTTTCGAGACTCAACCTAAAAAGAACCGGACTTTCGACTCTGGACTGATATCACGAGGAGGAAATAACTATGGAACTACCGCTCACCTTGACACCACAACGTCTGCTAGGCCTTCTGTCCAGTGAGGACACCCCCGTCCCCCTGGCAGAGGGAACGTGGTACATCGCCCGCGAGATCGGCGATGGGCTGACCTACACCTTTCCCAAAGGCGCGCTGGTCGATGCGCGTTACCTCACTGCCGATACGCTGCTCGAAGGCGAACACCTGGCCGTGTTCGCGCTGCACCTGCAAGAGGGCGACGATGGCCCGACGTTTACGTTGAGCTACGGCCTGATCACCGAATGTGCGGCGCGGCTGCGCGTCCCCCTGGAGGCCGTCAACCAGAATCGCTGGCGCTACGAGCGCGAAGGCGCGTGGCTCAAACCGCTCTGCGGCGGGCAGCGTGTGGACCTGCACAAGGTGGATCGAATGCGCCTCACCGTGCTGCGCAAAGGGCCGCACCCCGTGCACTTCTGCCTCACGCCGATCGTCGCCGTTACCGAGGAACCACCCAGGCTTGAATCACCGATCCTTCCCAAAGGCAAGCTATTGGACGAGCTTGGACAAAGTACGCTCCACGAGTGGCCGACCAAAACTCGCGGCGAGGAAGAGCTGGTCGCCCGCCTGCGCGCCCAGCGCGATGCCGCGCCCGCGCAAACCCTGCCGGAAGGTTATTCCAAATGGGGCGGCTGGTTGGGCAAGCGCTTCAACGCCACTGGTTTCTTCCGCACACACTACGACCACAAGCGCTGGTGGCTTGTTGACCCCGATGGCTACGCTTTCTGGTCCTCCGGGCTGGACTGCGTGCGCTTTGGCATCGATACGGCCTACGAGGGCCTGGAAACCGCACTTACCTGGCTGCCGGATGCCACCGGGCCATACGCTCAAGCCCATCACACGCGCGGCGAGGTAAACGCCTTCGACTATCTCAAAGCCAACTTCATCCGCGCCTTCGGCCCCGAATCCGCCTACGACAACTGGAGCGCCATCACGCTGGGGCTGCTGCGGCAGTTTGGCTTCAACACTGTTGCCAATTGGTCAGATTGGCGCAGCGCACGTGACGCGCAGGTTCCCTACGTGCGCCCTCTGGATAGTCGTGCCCTTTCCGTCCCTATGATCTACCGCGACTTCCCCGATGTCTATCACCCCGACTTCGATCAAGCTAAAGAAGCGTTCGCCGAGCAACTGCGCGAAACCCGCGACGATCCCGCCTTCATCGGTTACTTCCTGATGAACGAGCCGAATTGGGGCTTCGCGCAAGAGACGCCCGCCGCCGGGATGTTGTTCAACACGACTGAGTGCTACACCCGTCACGCGCTCAGCACCTTCCTGCGTGGGCGCTACGGCGACGAAGAGCGGCTATCGGAAGCCTGGGAAATCGGCGCAACGTTTGCCGAGTTGGCCGAAGGGGAATGGAACACCCCCCTCACCGAGCGCGCTCAAGCCGACCTGGCAGATTTCAGTGCGATTATGGTTGAGCGTTATTTCGGCGGTCTGAGCGAGGCATGTCGCAAAGTGGACCCGAACCACCTGAACCTGGGCATCCGCTACTACACCGTCCCGCCCGCATGGGCCGTCAAGGGGATGCGCAGCTTCGACGTTTTCAGCATGAACTGCTACCGGACGCGCGTGCCGGCTGAAGAAATGGCGCGGATTGCCGCTTTGCTCAATCTGCCCATTATGATCGGCGAATGGCACTTCGGCGCACTGGATGTCGGGTTGCCGGCCAGTGGCATCGGACACGTTCCCACGCAGACGGATCGGGGCAGAGCGTTCCGCTTCTACCTGGAGGATGCAGCGGCCAAACCCTGGTGCGTGGGCGTCCACTACTTCACGCTCTACGACCAATCCGCCCTGGGCCGCTTCGACGGCGAGAACTACAACATCGGCTTCCTGGACACGTGCAACCGCCCCTACGCGCCGCTCGCCGAAGCTGTACGCCTGAGTCACGAGCGTCTCTATCAAGTGGCAACCGGCAAAGTTGCACCTTTCGACGACGCGCCCGAGTATTTACCGTTGCTGTTTATGTGAGACGAACCACAAGACTTCCTCGAAGTTCTTCGTGACCAGAGAAATGAACCTCTACGATCTGGATTTCGCCTCATTCGCAACGCTGTTCGCCGGGTGGAACATCGCCCCGATCCACGCGCGGACGGTGTGGCGCTGGCTCTACCGCTACATTCCCAGCGACTTCAGCAGCCTGCCCGACGGCTTGCCGCAGGCATTGCCCGCACGTCTTAGCGCCGAGACAACATTGGAACTCCCTCAGGTGGTAGACACGCAGGTCGCCGCAGACAGCTCGACGCGCAAAGACCTCCTGCAACTGGCGGATGGCGAGCGCGTCGAGGTCGTCATCATGCGCTACCGGCACCGTCACAGCGCGTGCATCTCGACGCAGGTGGGCTGCGCCTGCAATTGTCGCTTTTGCGCCACCGGGCAGATGGGCTTCGTGCGCCAGCTCACCGCCAGCGAAATCGTCGCCCAGGTGCTTCACGCACAGCGGACACTCACAGCGAGCGGCCTGAGCCTCACCAACTTCGTGCTGATGGGCATGGGCGAGCCGCTGTTGAATTACGACAACACCCTCGATGCTCTACGCCGTGTATGCGACCCGCGCGGCATGGGTTTCGTCGAACGGCGCATCACCCTCAGCACCGTCGGCATCGTGCCGGGCATCGAACGCCTGGCAGGCGAGGACTTGCGCATCAACCTGGCCGTCTCACTCCACGCCGCCACCGATCCCGTCCGCGACACGCTCTTGCCGATCAACCGGCGCTATCCCCTGGACACCCTGTGCAGCGCGCTCAAGGCATACACCGAAGCCACGCAACGCCGCGTGATGTTGGAATGGGTGATGATCGACGGTATCAACGCCACAACCGCGCAGGCTGAGGCGCTGGTTGCGCGCTTTGCGAGCATACCCGTTCACGTCAACGTAATCCAGTTGAATCCCACGCCGGAATTCGACGCGCGCCCCGCGACGCCGGAAGCCGTGGACGCCTTTATTGCGATTCTCGACCGCGCCGGCATCCCTCACACCATGCGCCAACGCCGTGGCGCGCCGATTGCGGCCGCCTGCGGTCAACTGCGGCGACGCTCCCTGCTGGAAGAAGCGATCTAGCCCGCACCCTTGCGAAGGTTCAGAAACCTTCGCAAGGGTTAACTCCCTACCCCTCGACAATACCAGGTTTTCGCTTAATATATGAGCAATCATTCATATATTAAGGATAACACGATGACAGAATCAGTGGAAACGTCCATAACCGCGCTTGACGAACACACCGCCGAACAGTTGGCGCGCACCTTCAAGGCGCTCAGCGATCCCACGCGCGTGCGCATCGTCGCCGCGCTTGCCGAACGGGAGTTGTGCGTCCACGATCTGGCGGAGGCGCTCGGCATGAGCCAGTCAGCGATCTCGCACCAGTTGATGACCCTGCGGGAGATGCGCCTCGTGCGCTTCACCAAAGAAGGCCGTCACGTCTTCTACGCGCTGGACAACGACCACATCGACAGCCTGTTCCGGCAGAGTCTGGAGCATATCCAGCATGGGGAGTAGACGGTAGACGGCAGACAGTAGACAGGGGGGAGCAGTATCGAGGCGACAATGACAGAGACCAGGACTTACAAGATTGCGGGGCTTTCGTGCATTGATTGCGCGGGGCGGATTCAGGCTGCCGTCGGGCAGTTGGAGGGCGTGGAGCAGTGCGCGGTGGATCACGCGACAGGCAAGCTGACGGTGTGGTTCGCCGCGCCGGATTCTGAGGTTGCGTCAGATTTCGATATCGCGCCCATCGCGCAAATCGTCGAGGAGACCGGGCACAGCCTGGTCGCGGAGCGCCGCCGCACGCCCGGCGGACATCCCCTGGTGCAATTCGTGCGCTTCCTGCTCGCTTCACGCGAGACAACGCTGACAGTCACCGCTGGAGCGGTGACCCTCGTCGGCTTGGCGCTTGCGCTTGCTGGCGTTCGCGCTATCGCGCCAACCTTGCTTTTCGCAGCAGCTATCGCAGTCGGCAGCTTATCCGTGGTTAAACACGCCTTTCAGGAAGTGTGGATCGCGCACAGCCTGGGCATCAACACGCTCATGGTCATCGCCGTGAGCGGTGCGATGGTCATCGGCGAGTGGGCCGAGGCGGCGATTGTCGTCGTCCTCTTCGCGCTCGGCGAGGCGCTGGAAGGCTACGCCGTCGAACGCGCGCGCAGCGCGCTGGAAAGCCTGCTCGACCTCGCGCCCCCGTCGCCCTGCGCCTGCACGCCGATGGGACAACCGTGGAAGTTTCCGTGGAGCATTTGGCCGTCGGCGAGCGTGTGCGCGTGCGTCCCGGCGACCGCGTCAGCGTGGATGGCGTCGTCCACGCCGGGCAGAGCGCCATCGACCAAGCCGCCATCACCGGTGAGAGCGTCCCGGTGGACAAAGGTCCCGGCGACGACGTCTTCGCGGGCACGCTCAACACCTTCGGCGCGCTGGAAGTGGAGGTGACGCGGCTCGCAGCGGATAACACCCTCAGCCGGATGATCGCGCTGGTCGAGGAGGCGCAATCGCGGCAAGCGCCCGTGCAGCGTTTCGTGGATCGCTTCGCCCGTGTCTACACGCCGGTGGTCACGCTTATGGCTGCGTTGGTTGCCGCCGTTCCGCCGCTTTTCTTCGGGCAGCCGTTCTGGGGCGAGAACAGCTGGCTGATGCGCGCCTTGCAAATGCTCGTCATCGCCTGCCCCTGCGCGCTCGTCATCAGCACACCGGTGAGCGTCGTCAGCGCGCTGACCAACGCGGCAGGGCACGGCGTGCTCATCAAAGGGGGACGCTATCTGGAACTGCTGGGCCGCGTGCAAATCGTCGCCTTCGACAAAACCGGTACACTCACCGAGGGCCGTCCGGTGACCACGGACGTGCTCAACGTCTGCGCCGACGTCAACTGCGCGAACGGGCTGCAATACGCGGCGGCGCTCGAAGCGCAATCCTCGCATCCTCTGGCGCGCGCTGGTCGCCGAGGCGCAGGCCAAACAGATCGCCGTCCTTCCCGCGCAGGACGTCAGCATCCTCAGCGGACGCGACGTCACCGGGCAGATCAACGGTGCGCGCATGACGGTCGCCAGCCATCCCTACTTCGACACGGAAATCCCCCACACTGCCGAAGCGTGCGCAGAAGCAAACCGGCTATCCGCCGAAGGCAAGACTGTCATACTCGTAAGTCACGACGACGCGCAAGGCAATGCGGGCGTCTGCTCCGTCTTCGCCGTCGCCGATACGGCTCGCGCAACG
>DYKY01000107.1 GCA_020722365.1 Thermoflexus sp. | reverse complement strand
ATTGTATCTCCCACTGCTGGACAACATACGCACCTTCGCCGTTTACCAACCCAACACGTTCCACCTCAGGCCAGGTATAACTGCCGGTGAGCAGGCGGTAGGTCCCAGGTTCGAGTGACGGTGGAAGTTGCACCTGGAAGCGGGTGATGAGCACATCGTCGTCGCGCCAATACCAGGTTGGGACGCCCACGCCATCGATCTGCGCGACGAGGGTATCGCCTAGCACGACGTGGTTGAAAAAATGATAATCGCGCGGCGCGAGGGCGCGGTAATACCAGGTGTACGTGAACGTCACCGTCGCACCCGGCGCAAAATCCGGTGCGACGGTGACATCCAGCAAACGCAGACCGTTCTCCCATTCGGCCACAGGCTGCGTCAACGCCGCGCGCGATGGCGCGCAATACCCACGCCACGGCGGCGTCGCCGGGACATACAGATCGGCGCGTTCCGTAAACAAATCGGCCAGCGGCCACAAATCCGCTTCGCCGGCGCCCTCCGTGAGCAGATAACACGTCGCACCGGCGGGAATGATGAGGCCTTGTCCTGCCGGAACGACGCGCACCCGATCGCTGCGGACGAAGTTGCGCACCCAATCAAAAGGAGAAAGATGCGCGTTATCGAACGTCGCGAGTAAAATCACGCTACTCTCCGGCTCGGCCTCCAGGTGACGAGCGATGCGTTCCGCCGTGAGGTCCATCAACCAGGCGCGGGTCGGCGCGCGCAACAGCCCCTGTTGTTCCAGGTCGATGCGCACGGTCCAGATGTAGGCCCACCACAGCGCCAGGAGCAACAGCAGCCCTCCTACCAGACGACCGCACCAGCGTAGCGCAGTTCCGATAAGTCCGTGCGAAGCGGTCAGACAAACTTCGCCCCACGCACCGATCAATACGTAAGGCGCCGGGAAAAGGAAAAGCAAGTAAAAGTGTTGCAGGTGGAAGCGCGTCATGACAAAAAGCGTCGGCGCGCAGACCGTCCAGGCCACTACAAAGCCCCACAGGGAACGCTTCGCTGCACTTTTCCAGCACGACCAGACACCGCCCGCCAATGCCAGTCCAAGCGCCGCCGGAACCACGGGATAGAGCGCCGGGATATGCACGACGGATTCCATCCATAACGTCGCGCGAGGCGTCGTAAACACTTGTGCGCCGGTCAACAACTCCCACGCCAGCCGGTAGGTTGACCAATTCCAGGCCACTCCCCCCTGGCCGCTCCCCGCGAGCAACAGTTGAACATCCGAGAAGTGCGTTTTGAACAGGTAAAGTCCATAGGGAGAGACGATTGCCAGACTCAGAGTCAGGCCCAACAAAAATCCAACCCGCCGACGCCGACGCCAGGCCAGACCGACCGCAAACACGCAGAGCACCGCCGTCCACGGTAGAGCCGCCAAATGCACCATCCCCATCAACGTGGCGCCGACCATCCCCACAGCCATCCACCAGAGAGGACGGTTTTCACCAGGACGTTTTGACGGCGCAAAACACAGCAGGAAAGCGGCAAAGGCTATCGTAGCAAACGTGGAGACGAGGGTTTGGTACCAAATCCAGCGGATGAACTCCACCACCCAGGGATTGGTCGCATAAAGGAGTGCAGCAATACTGCCGGCCCATCGCCCGAATGTGCGTTTGACCGCCATGTACAACAACGCCAACGCCAGCAGATCCAGCACCGAGAAAAACCACTTAATCGCAATGACGCGCCGCACCAACACAAGAGGAATCGCCGCGAGGTAGGGTGTGATGGCCGTCTGCATCACGCCGACCGAAGACTTGATCCCCACCACCGGAAAACTGCGTAAAGCCGTGATATCGAAGGCTGCGGCAAGAATGGAAGATTGATCTGCGCCGATCAAGGCCTCATGGAACGCGCCGAGGCGCAACCACGCCGCCAGTAGCACAATAAACACGCCAATCCACAAAGAAATCTTGTTACGTTTGCGCATCACACCGGTATTGTGCCTATTTTCCAAGAAAAGGCAAGAACACGAGCACTCACTTACATGGTATAATCCCCATATCACCATAGCTACGGATTGAACCGATGATAACACCCAGACCTATCGTTATGTTTGGCGCAGGATGCGTGGGACGCGGATTCCTGGGACAGCTTTTCAGCGAATCCGGCTACACGCTCACCTTCGTGGAGATCGACGAGCCGCTGATCGAGGCGCTGAACGCGCGCCGGGCGTATACGCTGCGTCTGGTGGAGAACGACTGGCACGCGGACCTCATCATCCCGGTCGAACGGACGTTGTACTCCCGCGCGGACGAACCGCTGGTGACGGCGCTGGCCGAGACGTCGTTGATCACAACCGCCGTCGGCGTGCGCTCGCTGCCCGACATCGCGCCGATCATCGCGGCGGGCATCGTCCGCCGCGCCGAACGCGACGTGACCGCGCCGCTCAACGTGCTGATCTGCGAGAATATGCAGGACGCCTCGGCGACGTTCCGTGCTATGGTACTGCAACACGTCCCCGCTGCACTCCACGCTTTCGCCGACGCCCACGTTGGCTTCGTGGACGTCGTCATCGGGCGCACGATCCCCAAACCGACGCCCGAAATGCGCGCCGCCGATTGTAGTTTGATTATTGCCGATGCATACAAAAAGCTGCCGGTGAACCGCCCGCGCTTCGTCGGCCCGCTGCCGGAGATCGTAGGCCTGATCCCCACCGACAACTTCACCGCCTACATCGAGCGCAAGCTGTATCTGCATAACTGCGGTCACGCCATCCTCAGCTATCTGGGCTACCGGCGCGGTCACGTTCTGAGTTGGCAGGCGCTAGAGGATCCAGCCATCTACGCCGTGTTAGAACGCGCCTTTGCCGAAGTCCACGCCGGATTCCGGGGCGTGTACGATATGGATGCTGCCGAACTGGATGATTACATCGCGGAACTGCGCAAGAACTTCGCCAACCGCGCGCTGGCCGATACCGTCGTCCGCCTGGCGCGCGACCCGCTGCGCAAACTCGGTCCCAAGGAGCGGCTGGTGGGCGCGGCGCGGCTGGTCGAGAAGGCCGGAGGGACGCCCGACGCGCTCAGCCTCGCCATCGCTGCTGCGTACCGTTACGACAACGCCGATGATCCGCTGGCCGTCGAATTGCAGCGCCGCATCGCCGCTGAGGGGATAGAAACCGTCATGGCCGATGTCAGCCACATTCAGGCCGATGAGCCGTTGGGGAAACTGGTGCTGGAGAAATATCTCACCAGCAAACCATGAGCAGTCTTCGATTCAGAAACGCAACTGTAACCCGGCTTGCTCCAATTGCAACAGGGCGGCTTTGAACTCACCTCGACATCAGTCTATCAATCGCTCAAAGGCAGCGCCGTCACCGACCACGCCATTCCTACATGCGCCGCCATCAGCACACGCTGCGCGGGCCACGCGGCTTGCACCAGTGCGTGAACTTCGTAGCTGCCGTCCAGGTATGGGATCAAGCGATAAGGCTCGTAGCCCTGCGCCAACGCCGCCGCGACGATCGCACGCGCGTCGGCAGCCAGGCCTGTCTGTGGAAAGCCATTCGCCAATGCATCCTCCACAGCCGCCAGCGGCCTCTCGACCGCCTCGATAACCCCATCGGATACTGTCTCTTGCGCCATTGCCAGCAGCAATTCCAACGCCACCGGTTCGGCCTCGTGCGGCCGGCGCACGAAATCCGCCGTGATGTTCCATTGCGCGCCATCCTGAGGGCTGAACAGAATCCCTTCAAGAAAATGCGCGCTAGGATCGTAAGTGCGTTGGTAAGCCCGCAACGTTTCCATCAAACGCAGTTCCGCCTCCAGGCGCGCCAGCGTTTCAGGCGACGTTGGCTGCGCGTCCAACCACGCCTCCCACGTCTTCTCAAACGCCTGCCAGTCTGCTTCCCCCAGCGCGTGAAGTCCTGCGCTGAGTTGCGCTGTGGCATTCTCCCACTCACCCGACAGCGTAGCACGGCAGAACGTCTCCACGCCCTCCCAACCGAAGCGCTCGACGATGTATCCGACGAAAGCGCCAGCCTCCCGATAACTGACCTCGTGCTGGTGCATGTAGAAATCGCCGGCAAGCTGTGAGAGCGGGATGTAATGCGCAGAAGCGCGCAGGGCTGCCGCATCCTGCACCAGCGACCCCGGCCAATAGTGCCCGCCAGCCACATAGACCGCCAACCCCTCGCGCATCACCGAGGGCGCAGCCTGACACCCCAACGCCGCATCCAGCCGGTGCGTCAGTTCGTGGCGCAGCACCATACCCAGGTCCGAGGGCGCATACTGCCGGTCGGTGTAGGAGACGGCGACCCAATCCCTTGTGGCATAACCGCCGTGCCCGATGACGCGGTCCAACAGATAGATGTCCAACAAATCGCCTTCTGCGCCAGGGCCAAAACGTGCGCCAACGTCCGTATAAGCTGCAGCGACCTCGGCGGCAATGGCATCCAAATCGCGCTCGGCGGCCGTTCCCGTCAGATAGTGCAAGCGCACGCCGGGCAATTCCGTAGAAACCCACTCGGCCTGTGGCTCTGGCGCGTGGAGTGCTTCAACGGGAAGTGGTTTGACGGACACAACGAGTGTGTTGTCCGCCAAGTTGGGATCGAAGGCGTCCGGTGGAAGGAACAGGGTGAACGTCAGCGGGATGGCGGACATCGTCTCAGGGACCCGCCACGCCCAATAAAAACGCGCCTGCAAGCGCGCGTCAAGCCCTTCGAGGCCGACCGGCGCCGTTAGCGTATCCGTGCTGTCCAGCGCCCACGTGAGTGTTAGCGGTCCGGTAACGTCTGGCGGTACCCGAGGACCCACGGATACACTCACCCAATCTCCAGGATACAACGGCCACGGGAAAAAGCGCACGCTGTCGAGTTCCAGACCCGGACCAACCGGCAAGGGGGTAGGAACAGGGGATGGGGTAAACGTCGGTGTAGGAAGCGGTGTAGAGGTTGGAATCGTTGTTGGCGTGGAAGATGGCACAGGAGAGAGAACCGTCACAGACGGAGTCGCCGCGGACGGTGCGACGGTCTCAGCAGCCGGGGACGGCGGCAGCGTGGGCGAAAAAAGGCGACACGCGAGGCCGGTCAATACGAGCACGACCCACAAGAGACGCTTCATGCTTTGGATAACCTCACCCGCATTGTAACAAGATTAACGAGTGAGGCAATCACGGCGCGTTGGAATGGCGTTCTCGGCCCACGCCGCGCTGCCGGGCCGCTTCGAAGAGCACGATCACCGCTGCCATGGCCGCGTTGAGCGAGTCCACACCGCGCGCCATGGGAATAGTGACGTGCCGACCGGCAGCCAGCGCCCGGCCTTCGGGACTCGCACCTTCGGCTTCTCCACCGACGATGAGCGCCACACGCCCCCGCCAGTCCACCGCGTCGTAGGGCGTTCCCGGCCCGGCCTCGGCTAACCATACGTCGGCCCCACGCAACCCGTCGCGGATATCTTCCCACGTCGCCCGGTGAATCGGAAGGCGAAAGTGCGCGCCCATAGCGGCGCGCACCACTTTCGGGTTTGTATAGTCCACCGTTCCTGGCGGCAGCAACACCTGCGAGACGCCGGCAGCCCATGCCGTGCGCAGCATCGTTCCCAGGTTGCCGGGGTCGCGGATGGCATCAGGGATCAACGTGAGTGGGGCAGTAGCCTCACATTGTAAAGCGGGGATCGGCAATACAATGAGGATGCCTTGCGGTGTTTCCGTGTCAGCCAGCGCCTGCATCACTTCTGCCGATACTTCCCAACACGAACTCGCGCGTTCCATACAGGCAGCGACGAGGGCCTCGCCGGGGGCGCTTTCGGCAAATGCAGCGGTGTAAAAGACTTCGTGGATGGCTAAATTCGCGTCGAGAGCTTCGCGAACCAGACGCAGCCCCTCAGCGACGAACAGCCCCTCATGATAGCGGCGGCGAGTGCTGCGCCCCAGTGCCTGCACTCGCCGCACACGTTCATTGCTCAGACTGACGATCTTGCCCATCGTTGAAGACTACAAAAGTCTCAGCAGACACATAGAGCGCGCGGACTTCTGGTCTACAGCAAGTCGTTGTCCAACCACTGTCGCGTAAGACTTTTGGAGTCTACCGCTCAGACTTTATGGAATGCGAATCACCTGCCCGACGTAGATGAGAGCGGGATTGGAAATCCCGTTGTACTTGGCGAGATAATACTGACTGTAGTTGTACTTCAGCGCGATGCGGAACAGGTTCTCGCCGGGTTGCACGATGTGGACTTTCTCCTCACTGCCCGGCGCGGGCGTTGGCGCCGGTGTCCCATCGGGCGTCCCACCGGGAATCGTGAGCGTCTGTCCAACGTAGATCAACGCGGCGTTGGTAATCCCATTGGCCTTGGCGATGGCTTCGACCGTCGTACCATAGCGCAACGCGATGCGGAACAGATTCTCACCTGCCTGCACCACGTGCTTGCCAGGCGTGGTGGTCGTTTCAGGCGTCGCCGTAGCTTCTGGTGTAGCCGCAGCCTCATCACCACCGGTCACCACCGGCAGCACCACCTCGACGGTCTCGGTAGGCGTTTCAGTGACCTTGGTTGCTTCAGGGGTAGGCGCTGTGGTTGCCGCCTCTTCCACAGGCTCGACGACAGGAACCTCCTCAGTCGCCGGCTGTACCACCACCGGTGTGGGATTCGATCCGGCTTCTTCCACCATCTTCGCCGGTTCATCCTTCGCCGATTCATCCTCGGCTTGAATATTTGCCAACGGAGGCGTAGCGGATTTCTTGCATCCCCCTAAGACGAGAGAAAGCGCCACAAGAACGGCCAACATCACAAAAATGGATCTGCGCATCATAGGAAATCTCCTTTCTGTTAAATTCACAGATATTATACACGTTAATCTGTTTTGCAACAAGGTTTTGCGGACCTTTACCAGAATTATACTATAAAAATCACAAAAAGTAAAAAAGAAGCTTGACGAGAATTATAGCCAAGTTATAATGTCAGGTCAGTACAGTGCGGCGACCACGCACTGAATGTAGGCGAGTGATTGAGGAGAGAATATGATTGACGCAAATGAGCTTCGCAAAGGCACCACTTTTATTCTGGATGGGGAACTGTACCAGGTTCTGGAGTATCAGCATTACAAACCGGGGCGGGGAAACGCCATTATCCGCACCAAGATTCGCAACTTGCGCACCGGGGCCACCATCCCGCGCAACTTTCTTTCGGGAGATCGCTTCGAGGAAGCGCCTGTGGAACGCCGCAGCGTGCAGTATCTTTACGAAGACGGTGAGGCTTTCTACTTTATGGACACCCAAACCTACGATCAGGTTCACATGAGCGCCGATATGGTCGGCGACCGGGCCGGATTCTTCAAAGAAGGGATGGAGGTCACACTCACCATTCTTGAAAACGAAGTGCTTGACGTCGACTTGCCCGCGTCCATCGAACTGGAAGTCGTCGATTCGGAGATGGCCGTCGCTGGAGATACAGCTACGGGTGTGAGTAAAGCTGTCACATGTGAAACCGGCCTGAAGGTCAACGTGCCGTTATTCATCAACGTAGGGGATACGATCCGGGTTGACACCCGCACTGGAGCATACCTCACGCGCGTCTAGCTTTCTGCTGGTGCTGCGATTGGCTCTGGTTCCCACAACAGACAGACTCCCGTGCGGTGCGCTCCTGAGCGTGCCGCACGCTTTTTTTAGCGATCAAGGAACTCTTGCGAAGGTAACAAGAGGGTAAGAGGCGCAAATGGATTACAGTCCTTACGCAGGTCGTTGGATCGCCCTGACCGAAAGCAACACGGTGGCGAGCGTTGGCGCGACGCGCGAAGAAACACGTTGCGCCGCGCGCGCAGCGCGTCCCAAAGAGCGCCTTCGCCTGGCCTGGGTTTCCAGTCACCCGCCCCACATTCCCTTGCCAGAATGGCCGCTGGCTGAACTCCGCAGCCTCCTCCCGCAAGAAGGCGTATGGCTGGCGGGTGGGCCGGTCCGCGATTTGCTGTTGGGCCGCGACATTCACGACTGGGATTTCGCCGTCGCCGCACAAGGGTGTGCACTGGCGCGCAAAGTCGCCAATGCACTGCACGCCGCCTACTATCCCCTGGACGAAGAGCGCGATACCGGGCGAGTCGTCGTCACCGATCCACACACGCACCGCCCGGTGATGCTGGATTTCGCCGTCCTGCGGGGCGCTACATTGGAAGAGGACCTGCAGCGGCGCGATTTCACCGTCAATGCGATGGCGCTCACATTGGAGGGCGTGCTCATCGATCCCGCCGGCGGGCAGGCCGATCTCCAGGCAAGACTGATCCGTATGACCGGCCCCAACAGTTTCAAGGACGACCCGGTACGGCTGCTGCGGGCGATACGCCATGCCAATATGGTGCGCTTTCACCTGGAGACAGACACCGAAATGGCGCTGCGGGCGCAAGCGCCTTCCATCAAAACCGTCAGTGCCGAACGTGTCCGCGATGAGCTACTGGACATGCTACACGCGACTCCGGCAGCGCAGAGCCTGCGCGCGCTGGCTGACGTGGGACTGCTGAACCACGTTTTGCCTGAAGTGCACGCTTTACAGACCGTGCAGCAATCCGCACTCCATCACTACGCGAACACCTTGGCGCACACCCTGGCGACAATCTCCGCTGTGGAAGGCATCTTCGCCCTCCTCAAAGGCGCGGCGCGCCCGCCCGCCACAGATAGCGCGCAAGTTTTCACCCTCGTTCCTACGCCTACCTGGGCATGGTCGCTCCTCGCCGAAACGCTGCTGCCCTTTCAGGCGGCGCTGTTGGCGTACCTGGACGAGCCTGTCAATGCGGAGATGCCGCGCGCCGATCTGTTGAAATGGGGCGCGCTGTTCCACGACGTCGGCAAGGCGGAAACGCGCACCATCGGGGAAGATGGCCTCACGCATTTCTATGGTCACCCAGAAACCGGCGCGCAAATGACGGAAACGCGGCTGCAGGCGCTGCGCTTTCCGGGGAAAGCCATCGCCCTCATCAGCACACTGGTCGCCGAACACATGCGGCTGGCGAACGCCGCGAAGACCTCCTTGACGCGGCGTGCTGCCTACCGTTTCTATCGCGATACCGGCGAGGCCGGTGTTGGTGTGGTCCTGTTGGCGCTGGCCGACGCGATGGCCGTTTGGGGTCGAGGATTGACGCAAACCCGTTGGCGGGCGTTATTGCGCAGCGCTGCGGCGTTGTTCAAGGCGTATTTCGAGCAGCCCGCGGAGGTTGTTGCGCCGCCCGCCCTGCTGAACGGGCATGATCTCATCGCCCTAGGACTGCGACCTGGGCCGCAGATGGGACGCATCCTCGAAGCACTACGCGAAGCCCAGGCCGCGGGTGAGATTGCGACCCGGGAAGCCGCCGAGCAATTTGTCACTGCCACATTGACAGGAGCAGAGTCATGAAACAACACAAAGCGGCGGAACGCTGCACGGCGTTCCGCCGCCCGGCGGAACGCCGCCATTTCTTAGGATTTGTCGTTGTGCTCTTGACGCTTCTGGGATGCCAGCCGACACCGCCCCCGTCCACGCCCACAGAAGCGCCCGTTCCAACAGCCGTGGTCGAGACGCACACGCCGGTCCCCACCTGGACGGCCACAGCCACGGCGCTGCCGCCGACGCCGTCCCCCACACCGGCGGCGACGGCGACACCGCGCCCCACAGTCACAACGACGCCGATGCCGGTGTGCGCTCCGGTCTGGCAACGCCCCCTCGTTAAGACTGAACCCCTGCACGATCTGATTCTTTTCACGAGCGCAGTGCATGCGCCATTTGCGCCTGAAACGGCGCGGCAGCGAACCACGCCTACCCACCTGTGGGCCGTCGCTGCCGATGGGCGGCGCGCCGAACGCCTTTCCATGAGCGAGGAGATGCTCTTCATCCGGCCCACCGGCGATGCCATCACCATCGATCTGCTGGTGACGAAGGCTTTTTCAATGGAGACGGATTTCGTCCGCCAGCACGCGCTCCTTCCCGAATGTGAAGAGATTCCCTGCGCCCAGTATCAGTTCTCTCCCAACGAGACGTGGATGGCCTATTTCTGGGGTGAAGAAGCCTGCGGGCGCGGCATCGCTGCGCTCGACCTGCGCACCGACGAAACGCGCGTCATCACCGAAACGGGTGGACATTCCTTCACCTTCATTGCTGACGAGACGCTGCTCGTCGGCGCCGGACATTGCGAGGGCGGCAACCTCGCCATCGTCGATCTGCGCACCGGCGAACAGAATACTCTGGGAGAGTCCGGGCTTATCCAGTGGAACGCCCTGCGGACAGCCTTTGCCGTCGACGTCCACCCTTACCTGGGATGGGGAAGTTACGTGTGGGGCTACACCATTGCCGAGGGACAGCATTTCCTGTCCTCAACGACAGAACTTGGGATAGAGGCAACCCAATCGCTGTGGACGCCGGCGGGCGATCACCTGCTGTATCAACAGCGGACGATTTCCTACACCACACCGGCCAAGACCGCGCTCACCCTCGATCCGCAGCAAATCGTCGTGGTCAACGCGGCTACCGGAGAACGCCAGGTCGTGCTCGGCGACCCGGCCTACGATTACCACCTGTGTACGGCATATGAAGACTGTGCGTGGGAAGGCGACCTCATCGAAGTCCGCCGCATCCCTTACCGGCAGGATACCTTCGACCTGGAACCTGATTTCAATAGCGCGGTGGCAGAGTGCGTGCTTTACGGCTCCCGCTGTCCAGATCCGGTCGAACGCTTTGCCCTCAACTGGCGAACGGGCGAACTCGTTCCGTGGGATGCGCGCCCTGCCGTGACGGAAGCTCCAACCGTCACGCCGACACCCACACCGGCAGTCACGGTGTCGCCGCCGCTCGCGCCGGACCTGAACCGGACGGCCTTCTACACCGCGCCCGATGGGACCTACACCCTGCGCCTGGGCCGGGACGAACGAAGTTTGTGGTGCGTTCCTGCCGACGGGGAGCCGGTGTTATGGGTCAACAGCGGGATGCACTTTACATATGTCCCATAGCGCACTTCATAACTTGCAACTCGTAACATCGCTATCGTGGAGAATCCTTCATTGAAACTGTTTGCGCTTGATAAAAGGCTGATCTTTTTTGTCCTGATGCTGCTGGGTGTCGTTGCGGCGCTGTCTGCCTGCGAGATACCCGACACGCCCACGCCAACGCCGACGCCGACACGCACGCCCATCCTCCCCACCCCGACACCCACGCCGACCCCCACACCGACGCCCACGGCGACCCCCACCGTCACGCCGACGCCCACGCCGACGTTGCCGCCGGGATTGCTCTTGCCGGTGCAGGCGACCGAGCCGCAGGGCTGGCCTCCGCTGCCCGCCGAGTTGTACTTCCTGCGCGAGGGACGTGTCTGGATATGGCTGGCCGAAGGCGGCACACTCGACGCTATTCCGACTGCCGTTGAAGGCGACACCGTCCTCGCATACCGTGTAACGCCGGACAAACGTCTCATCGTTTACGTCACCGCCGCCGGGAAGTTATACATCTTCGATCGCGCGCGGCAGGAGCATACCTACATCCCCACTGCCGGGCGGCTGATCGAGGAACAGGCCGTTTCTCCAGGCATTGACTTCGACGTGACGGCGGATGGACATAATCTGGTGTACATGGCGTGGGGCGTCCAATCGACGTTGCCCGACACACCGGGGGCTGTAACTGCCGGGGTTCCCTATGGCACCCTGCTCGCCATCGACCTCACCAACGTGCGCCAGGCGCAGCGCGAACTGGGTTTCTGCAACAGCACCGCCGATGCAAAATGCACCGGGCTGACGCTCGCGCCCGACGGCAGCCAGATTGTCTATGAGGATAGCGCAGGCTTGTGGCTGACGACCTTCGAGCAGCCGGAACCTCGCTTGTTGTTGCCCTATACGGCAGACCCGGGCTGGCGCTTTTCGGCGTGGGCGCCCAACAGCCGCTGGCTGATCCTCGAAGCGCACCCGGCGCAGGGCGCAGCGATGGCCCTGTTCAACATCGCTGCCGAACAACTTATCCCCATTGACGTATCCTGCCCGCAAAACTGTCGCCTCGAATTAAGCTGGGGGGAGCTGAGCATCTGGGTGTCTGCCGATACGCCGGAATACGGCTGTCTCTACCAGGTACAGCCCGTCATCGGTGAACCCACGTTGGAAATCACGTATGAGAAATGCCTGAGCGGTCCCTGGGCGCTGCATCCTACGACGCCGCTGGCGCTGCCCGATGGCTGGGTCGCGTTCGTCCATCGCGGCTGCGGGACAGATTGTAACGGCCCGGCCCCCGGTCTCTATTTCCTGGGACCGGACGAGACCATGCAACCCATCGCGCTGCTCGATGACGCCGAAGGCTCCGCGCTATGGACGGCGGACGCCTCGGCCTTCCTCTACTTCGACCCGGAAGGCGTCCCCACACACCTGGGGGTGACCGACGGCACGACGTTCACTTCTGGATTCTGGGACGTGCGCCGCACCCTCGACGGCGCCCACACCTTCCACTGGAGTGAAATCGCCGTCCAACAGGAGCAATAGCAGTAGACGGTAGACAGAATACAGGGAAGCCCCGTCTACCGTCTACCATTTGACCTTTCAGGGTTGCCGTTGTATAAAACACGGCATGAACCGATCCACATACCTCAAACTGGAACGTCGTCGTCAGCGGGCTGCCCTGTGCAGCGCCATCCTGCTTGCGGCGCTGGCGGTGGGGACGTTACTCGCCGCCTGCACTGCCTCAATCCCCGTCGAACCCAACCGTGTGACGCTGGTTGTCGATGGCGAACAACGGTCCATCGTCACCGAGCTGGCTACCGTGCGCGATTTGCTGACCGCGGAAGGGGTCACGATCGGCGACCTCGACCGGGTAAGCCCGCCGGAAACCGCCGCGCTGCGCGATGGGATGACCGTCGCCGTCGTGCGCGTGATCCGGTTGACGGAGACCGTCTCCGAGACGCTGCCGTATGGACGGCAAGTGCTGCGCGACGCCACGATCCCCGAAGGCGAAACGCGCCTGCTCCAATCGGGGCAGGCCGGCGTCCTGGAGCGCGCGTACCGCATCACGCTGGAAGATGGCGTGGAAGTGGAGCGCACGCTGATGCAGGAGGCGATCACCCTGAAGCCTCAGGATGAAATCCGGCTCGTGGGCACACGCCCCAACGTCGAGACCGTCATCATCACCGGCACGCTGGCCTATATGAACCGCCAGGATGCCTGGATTCTGCGCGGGAGCAACCGCACGCGCCGCCGCCTCACCGCTTTGGGCGACCTGGACGGGCGCGTGTTTGCCCTGTCACCGGACGCAACGAAGCTGTTGTTCACGCGCGCCGTCACCGACGCCGAGCACATCAACGCACTGTGGCTCATCCGCACCGGCGAGGCCGATCCCGATCCCATCCCACTCGACGTCAACGACGTCCTCTGGGCTGACTGGCACCCCGAGGGCAACCGCATCGCCTGGACGACGGCGGAGGTCATCGAGGCCGCACCGGGCTGGCGTGGACTGAACGATCTCTGGACGGCGATCCTTTCTTTGCAGGATGCGCTCATCTCGCGCCGGGAAGTGCTGAAGCCGGAGGCGGGCGGGGGCTACGGCTGGTGGGGCACCCGCTACGCTTGGTCGCCCTCTGGCGATGCGCTGGCCTACTCCCAGCCTGACGCGGTGGGCGTGGTCACGCTGCGCGACGCCGAACGCACGCCGCTGCTCACCTTCCCGGCCTACCGCACTTACAGCAGCTGGGCGTGGAATCCGGCGCTCGCCTGGTCGCCCGATGGCAACTTCATCGCGACTGTGATCCACGCGCCGTCACCCAACATCGACGACCCCGAGGAAAGCCCTGTCTTCAACGTGTGGCAGATCGCCGCGACGGGCGCTTACAGCGCGGCGATGGCCTCCGAAACGGGCATGTGGGCCACGCCATCCTTCGCGCCGGATGGATCGGCGCTGCTCTACGGGCGGGCGCTCGTCCCCTACCGCAGCGACACCAGTGAACACAAGCTCTGCCTCATCGACCGCGACGGCTCCGACCAGCGCTGCTTCGACGCGCCGGGCGAAACCGGCATCGAGTTGCCCGCGTGGCGCTGGAGCCCCAAAGGCGACGTAATCGCCTTCATCCAACTGGGTGACATCTACCTGCTCACGCCAAAGGATGGGAGCATCATCCCGCTGGTGGACGATGGCGGGATCAGCCAACTGGATTGGAAATAGGTCTTGGCTCACACTGAAGAAAGAACCTAGTGGCTTGGTGTCTTTGTGTGAGCCGGATTTCTCATAGAGTGCGCAGGAGCAAAGTTATGAGCGAAATGAAGGACATCCGCTGAAAACAACGTTTTCAGAATTTTGAAAGAGCATTCACGCTTTTAGAGCAAGCCTTGCAGATCGACGCTCCATCGGACATCGAACGTGCGGGAATGATCCAATTCTTCGAAATGAGCTTTGAACTGGCGTGGAA
>DYKY01000106.1 GCA_020722365.1 Thermoflexus sp. | reverse complement strand
TCCAGCATCCAGCATCCAGTATCCAGCAACGAGCATCTAACTTGTGACTCTTTCAGAAACCCGTATAATGAGGATGTAGCCTCGTGGCCTTATCTTCCAGATTAGGGCCTAACCGTGCAGATTCTTGCAGACTTGATACCGTAGCGACACGGGCAAGAACGGGCGTTAAAGGTCTTTTGATTCCGGTGTATTCAGATAGGAACGCCCATGGAAATTGAAGCAAAATTTATCATACAAGATACGCAGACCTACCATGACTTGCAGGTAATGGAACGGCTGGGGTATTTCGCAATCTCAGCGCCTCGCGTGGAGGATATGCGCGACACGTATCTTGATACGCCAGATCGCCGCCTGCTGCGATCCGGTTATGCTTGCCGACAAAGGGAACAGGACGGGTGCGCAGTGATCTCCCTGAAATCGCTACACGGCGTCGAAGGCAATATCCACCGCCGGGATGAGGTCGAAGCGCCCCTGGCGCGGATTGAGATGCAACCGAAGCAGTGGCCTGACAGCGCCGCGCGCCAGCGTGTCCTGGCGTTGATCGATCCTCACATGCGACTGCAACCACTCCTGTACCTCGAACAGCACCGCGTGGTGCGCGAGGTGCTGTACGCCCAGCGCCTCGTCGCCGAACTCAGCCTCGACACTGTGACAAGCTACAATCAAGTGTACCACGAGCTAGAGATCGAACTTAAAGGCGCGGGAACGGAATACGATCTTGCTGCTATCCTTGACAAACTATCAAAGATGCCAGGGTTGCAGCCGGAGCCACGCTCCAAGTTCGAGCGGGCGCTGGCAGTGCTCGATGGACAAGATAGGGCATCCTACCCAGCACGGAGCGAACCAACGCCAACGGAGCGTATCGCGGTAGAGGACTTACCGGGCATTGTCGCCGATGATTCCATGGCCGAAGCCGCACGCAAAACGTTGCGCTTTCACATGCTGCATATGATGGCGAACGAAGCCGGGACGCGCGAGGGTGTCGATATTGAGGCGCTCCACGATATGCGCGTGGCAACCCGGCGGATGCGCACTGCATTTTACGTCTTCGCAGACGCTATCGATGCCGAAGCGACCGCACCCTATCTGAAGGCACTCACGCGCACCGGGCGAATGTTGGGTCGCGTCCGTGACCTGGACGTTTTCCGGGAGAAAACAGAGGCCTACCTGGGCGCCTTCGCCAAGAGCATACCGCCGGACCTGACCCTGTTGATGAACGCATGGGATACCGAATACGCGCGCGCACGGTCAAAGCTGCTCAAATATCTCGCCAGCGAACGTTATGCGCAGTTCAAGTACACCTTCACGGCGTATCTGGAAAACCCACCGTCTCCCACTTCCACGCATAACGCCGCACAGCGTGTCGCTGTTGCTGTCCCTAACCTGATCGCCGCACGGCTGGTTGAGTTCTACAACCGCAAAACCAGACTCGATCAACCTGACGCCGACCTGACCGATTACCACCAGATGCGCATCGTCACCAAATATCTGCGCTATACGCTGGAATATTTCCGCGAGGTACTGGGACCGGACGTAGAACAGGCCATCGGCGAACTCAAGGCGCTGCAAGACCATCTGGGCGCGCTCCAGGATGCTGTCGTCGCCGGTACGCATCTGCAAAACGTCATCACCTGGGGAACGTGGCGGCGTCCAAAGGCGAAACATCGACGATGGACCCCGACGCCTCTCAACGCGCCTGACGTAGCCGCCTACCTGGATTTCCGGCAAACCGAGTGCCGCCGCCTGGTGCGCACGTTCGCGGAAGCCTGGGCACGTTACGAGGCCGTCGCAGACGACGCCGTCGCGGGCAACGGAGCACACCACCAGGGCACACATTTTACCACGTTGATTGCCAGCGCCATCGCCGCGCTGTCATAAAAATCATATCCCATATTGACAAGGAGAACCTTATGACCCAGAACCCAAAATTCGTCATTTTGCTCGGACCGCCCGCCGCCGGAAAAGGCACGCAGGCCACGCGCCTGAGCGAACACCTGAACCTGCCGCACGTCGCCAGCGGTGACCTGTTCCGCTACAATCTCAAGAATGAGACGGAACTGGGCCTTCAGGCCAAGGCTTACATGGATCGCGGCGCGCTCGTTCCCGATGACATCACCATCGCGATGGTGCTGGATCGCCTGAGCCGCCCCGACTGCGCAGCGGGTGCGCTTCTCGACGGCTTCCCCCGCACCCTGGCGCAGGCCGCGGCGCTGGACAAGGCCCTGGCGGAAAAAGGCGTCGCCATCAACGGCGTGCTCAACATCATTGTGCCCGACGAAGTGCTGGTCGAGCGTGTGACCGGACGGCGACTGTGCCGCACCTGCGGTGAACCCTACCACATCAAGTTCAACCCGCCGAAGGTGGCGGGCATCTGCGATAAAGATGGCGGCGAGCTGTACCAACGCGATGATGACAACGAGACCACCGTGCAGAACCGCCTCAAAGTCTACTGGGAGCAGACCAGTCCGCTGATCGGCTACTACCAAAACACCGGCGTGCTGGTCGATATCGACGGCAATCAGGACATCGACGCCGTAACCGAGGCGCTCAAAGCCGCCGTCATCAATTTATAGAACAACCTGCTTCCGTCAGCAGATTGAGCAGATAATGCAGATTTCTTACTTCTGTCATAGAGAAAATCTGCTCAATCTGCTAAACCAGGTGTCAAGTTGGTCGCGCAGTCCGTGAGGAAAGCTATGCTGGAAGAGGTAGACCTGGGGGCAAAGTTACGCAAAAAGGTCTATAAGGCGCAGCGCCCAAAACTACAAAGACGCCTCTATGCGCTGCAACGGGATTGCATGAGCGCCGGGCTGCCCGTGATCGTGATTTTCGAAGGATGGGACGCAGCAGGCAAAGGCGCAGTGCAGAAGACGCTGACACAGCATCTTGATCCCCGTGGTCTCGTCACCTATGATATTCAGCCGCCTCGCACCTACGAAACGCTGATGCCGTGGCTGTGGCGCTTCTGGCTAAAGGTCCCGCGTTACGGGGAGATGGCGATTTTTTATCACAGTTGGTACGAGCACGTCTTGCGGGAGCGCGTCGAAGGCAGTCTCTCCGGACAAAACCTGTCGAAAGCCTACCGCGAGATCGCCAATTTCGAACGTATGCTGGCTGATGATGGATACGCGATCATCAAACTCTTCTTCCACCTCAGCCAGGAGGAACAAGCGCGCCGCTTTACCGAAATGGAAAGCAATCCGCTATCCAACTGGCGCGTCCGGCCAGAACACTGGGAACGCCACCGGCGCTATGAGAACTATCTCGTCGCCATAAAGGAAATATTGAAGCGCACCGATGCGCCCGGCGCCCCATGGACGGTCATCGCCGCTACGGATTTGCGATGGGCGTGCATTGCGGTTTTCGAGACGGTCATCGCGCGGATCGAACGGGCACTGGTGGCGCGCGGCATCGCTCTGCCGGCGGACGATCGCAGCGGTGGTCCACCCCTGGAAGATGTGCCGGACGTCCCGGCGCTTGCAGGCGCAGAAGGGGAATAGGCTATGCTGCAAGCCATCGACTTGAATCACAGCTTGCCCCGCAAAACCTACAAAAAGGAGTTGCTGCGCGCACAGTTGCAGTTGCGCCAGTTGGCCTACCAGCTTTACTTGAGCAAACGGTCGATGGTCGTGCTGTGTGAGGGACCAGACGGCGCTGGGAAAAGCAGCCTCATCAAGCGGATGATCCAGCAACTGGACCCGCGCGGCTACGAGGTGTACACGATCGGCCCGCCCGAAGATGAAGAGCGCGCCCACCATTATCTGTGGCGCTTTTGGCGCTGCCTGATCCCCCCTGATAAGAAGCAAATCCTGATCTTCAATCGCAGTTGGTATGGCCGGGTGTTGGATGAGCGCGTGCAAGGCGTCCATCCCCAACCCGTGTGGCGACGCGCGTACCGCGAGATCAACGAGTTCGAGCGTCACCTGGTGGACTTTGGCATCATCATCGCCAAGTTTTGGCTACACATCAGCCCAGAAGAACAAGCGCGACGCTTCGAAGTGCGCGCCAGGGACGCCGACAAGATTTGGAAGTCCGCCCAGGAAACCGAGGGACAACACGTCCGCTGGGAGCTTTACGAAGAAGCGGTCGAGGATATGCTGCTGCGCACCAGCACCGTACCCGCGCCGTGGACGATCATCGACAGTAACGATAGGCGCTACGCGCGCGTCAAAACAGTGCAAACACTGGTAGGGCTGCTCACCAGAGAACTCAACTACCAACCCGAGGATCTCTTGAAAAGCCTCCAGGTAGCCACTGAGGACGCCGGTGAAGAGGCATCAATCCCCAGCGTTCCAGATACCGCGGTGGGCAATCATCCATAGCTGCGAGTTGACTTCTTCCTCGCCATCCCTGGGGACAACGCGTTTGTAATCCCCTTCCGGCATCAGCACACGCGTCTGCATGTTGTCCCGCAGATGAACCTGCAAGATATGGTCGCGCAGCGCGACGCGTATTTGCGGATCCTCAACCGGGAAGAGCGTCTCCACACGACGATCAAGGTTGCGCGGCATCAGATCGGCGCTCCCTAACAGCATTTCCTCATCGCCGTCGTTGTGAAAGTAGTAGATGCGCGGATGTTCAAGGAAGCGCCCCACAATTGATGTCACGCGGATGTTGTCGCTGATCCCCGGCACGCCTGGGCGCAGACAGCAGATACCGCGTACCTGCAAATCGATCTTCACCCCGGCCTGTGAAGCCTTGTACAAAGCGATGATACACTCTTTGTCCACGAGTTGATTCATCTTGAATGCCAGGTAACCGTTGCCTTTCTTTTCGTGGATTCCGACTTCGCGGTCGATACGTTCCAGAATGCTCTGTCGTAGCGCGCCCGGCGCGACGAGCAGCTTGCGATACCCATCGGGGCGCGAGTACCCGGTGAGCGTGTTGAACAAGTCGGCAACGTCGGCAGCGATCTCGGGATCGGTCGTGAAGTAGCCGAGGTCTGTGTAAATGCGAGCGGTCACGGCGTTGTAATTCCCCGTCCCCAGATGAACGTAGAACTTCATCCCGTCCGGCTCGCGGCGTACCACCATACACAACTTCGCATGCGTCTTCAATCCCATCAGACCGTAGATCACGTGGACGCCCGCACGCTCCAGTGCGCGCGCCCAGGTGATGTTGTTCTCCTCGTCGAAGCGGGCTTTCAATTCGACCAACACGGCCACCTGTTTGCCGTACTCGCGTGCTTTGAGTAACGCATCAACAACCGGGGCATTTGTCCCCACGCGATACAACGTCTGCTTGATCGCCAACACCTGGGGATCGTGCGCAGCAGCTTGTAGAAAGTCCACAACCGGCGCAAAACTGTCGTAAGGGTGATACAAAAGGATGTTCCCACGGCGGCGGATGGCGGCAAAGATGCTCTCATCGCCGGCAAAGACGCGCGGGATGCTCGGAACAAACGGCGTGTCTTTCAAATCCGGGCGATCCACGGCAGTCAATTCCATGATGTCCGCCAGCCCAATGGGACCGTCTGCCATATAAACCAGGTACGGTGGAATCTCGAGGTTTTTGGACAGGATGTCGCGGATATTCTTGGGCATATGCTTATCGACTTCCAGCCGCACCACCGACCCGAACTGCCGCCGCTCTACACTCTCCTCAATGGTTTCCAAAAGGTCGGAGGCTTCGTCCTCTTCGATCTCCAGGTCTGCATCGCGCGTGACGCGGAAAGGATACGCCGCCACGATTTCCAAGCCCGCGAAAAGCAAATCCAGGTTGGCGATGACGACCTCCTCGATCCACACAAAGTTGGTGTCCAGCACCGATTTCAAACCGAGCGGATCGTACTTGTCAGCCTTATCCTCCGTGGGAATGCGCAACAGGCGCGGGAACACCGGGGGAATTTTCAAACGGGCGAACCGTTCGCCATGCACCGGGTCGCGCACGACAACCGCCAGGTTCATGCTAAGGTTGGAGATGTGCGGGAAAGGATGTCCCGGATCAAAGGCCAACGGCGTCAGCACCGGGAAGATCTCTTGCTCGAAGTAGTAGCGCAGCAGTTTGCGCTGTTTGCCCTTGAGATCGGCATAGCTCAGGACGTGGATGCCCTCGGCGTCGAGTTTGGGGAGCAAGTCGGTTTGCCAGCAGTTCATCTGGGTGGTCAACGGCGGGAGGATTTCACGGCGGATGGCATTCAATTGCGCGGCCGGCGTCATGCCATCCGGCGGCGTCTCCACCACGCCGGCCAGCAACTGCTTGTACAATCCGGAGACGCGGATCATGAAAAACTCGTCGAGGTTGGTGGAATAAATCGAGAGGAATTTCACACGCTCCAACAGCGGGTGACGTTCATCGAGGGCCTCTTCCAGCACCCGCAAATTGAGCAGTAGAAAACTCAACTCACGGTTGAAGTACAGGCTCGGATTGTTCCAGTCGATGACGGGCGGTGCGTCGTTGGCTACGTCGGATTTCTCATTGATTTTCTTTTTGGACATAGTGATTCCTGTATCTGCGTTGCAACATTCATTCGGGAGAATTAAATATCCAATGGCGCTCTATGCCACTGACACGATTGAAATCCATATCATCGGAAGCAATAGCAATGGGACCCGCGCCCTTTCGCCGTAACCGGCTTTGCCATCACCGTCATCGCGTCCTCCAGATATATTTCCCGCATTGTTATCTTTATTGTAACATACACCACGTAGGAAAACAACTGTGCCTGCCCGATTGACTTGCCAAGATGATGCCTTATGCTATAATTTCTCCTCATAAGCGCGGGTGTAGTTCAGTGGTAGAACGCATGCTTCCCAAGCCTGATGTCAGGGGTTCGAATCCCCTCACCCGCTTCAAGGGGACTACAAAAGTCTCAGCACGTATTAATCGTCATCACGGGTTTCTGCGCGTTCTGATGCAACTACTTTTCCGTCAGAGCACGCCGGATCACCTGGGCCAGCGTGTCGGCGTCGAAGGGTTTGTGAACCACATCGAAGAAACCGGCGTCCTTCAACGTCCGCACGCCAACCTGCATTGTGTACCCCGTAATCGCCAGCACCTTACAGGCGGGAACCAACCGTTTGAGTTCATGCATGAGGGCCTCACCCCCCATCACCGGCATCACCAAATCGGTAATCACTAACGCGATTTCGGGGTTAGCGCGAAACACGGCCAACGCCTCCCTTCCATCCGACGCGGTCAACACGCAATAGCCCAACTCTTGCAGTATGCTCTGTCCCGCTGCCCGCAAGTGGATATTATCCTCCACCAACAGGATCGTCTCGCCGTATCCCAACGGCACGACTGAGGCCTCTTCAGCAACGTCTTCGACTTCCGTCGCAGATGCCGGCAGATAAATGCGGAAAGTCGTACCCTTTCCCATCTCCGTCTCCACCCCAACGTAGCCATCATGGAGGCGCACAATGCCGTAGACCTGCGCCAGGCCTAAACCAGCCCCTTTGCCCACCTCTTTGGTGGTGAAGAACGGTTCGAACAGGTGTGCGCGTACCGTGTCTGTCATCCCGATGCCGGTATCCGAAACGCTCAAGCAAATCCAGGTCGAATAGGATGCGCTACCCTGAAGACTCATCTCCGGCAGGGGAGGCGGCACATCAGGGCGCAGATGGAGGTGCTGCAACCCGATGCGTAGCATGCCGCCGGCCGGCATGGCATCGCGCGCGTTGAGCGCCAGATTGGTCAGCACTTGTTGAATACGCCCGGCATCGGCCTCAACAATGAGCTTCCCCGGCTCCACCTCCAACGCGATGTCAATGTTTTCAGGAATAGTCCGCCGGAGAATAGCGATCACATCTCGAACGAAAGCCGCCAGGTCCAACGACTGACGTTCGATCAACGAGCGGCTACTAAAATCGAGGATTTGCTGCACCAAATCGGTCGCTTTGTGCGCCTCCCCAACCACAATCTCCAAATTCTTCGCGAGGGCAGAGGGCACACCGGGATAGCGCAGACCCAACTGCGCATAGAGGATGATGGTCGTCAATAGATTGCGGAAATCGTGGGCGATGCCCGCGGCTAATTGGCCGATGGCAGCCAGGCGTTCCTGGCGGCGTAGGCGCTCCTCCATCTCCTTGCGCTCGGTGATATCGCGCACGATGGAAAATGCCAGTTCATGCTCACCTACCCGCAACGACGATGTGGTGACTTCAACCGGCACGCGCGTGCCGTCCCGGCGCAGATCAATGCCCTCGAAGGGTTGACCGTTGTAGTGCGCGAGTTCATTTTGGATGGTCTGTCCCGGGATTCCCCGGCGCTCAGGCGCTTGCAAGTCGGGCACAGTCATCTGCGCCAGCGCCTCACGCGTGTAACCGAGCATATCACATGCCCGCCGGTTTGCATCGATGATCGCGTCGTTCAAATCCTCAATAAAGATAGCATCACTGGCCTGATCAAACAGTGCGTGGAAATAAGCCTCGCTTTCGCGCAACGCAGCCTCGGTTTGCTTGCGGGCCGCCAATTCTTGCTGCACCTGCTGGTACAAGCGTGCGTTTTCTAGGGCAATAGCGGCATGATAGGTAAATAGACGCAGTGTAGCAGCGTGCGCGGGCGTGAAGAAGTTCGGCGTCGCGCTGTCGATATTCAAAAAGCCAACGACGAAACCGTGCACGATGATCGGCGCACCCACATACGATCGCAGCCACGCGACTTCCAGTACGCGAAGCCAGCCGGGATACAACTCCGTGTCCAAGATAACCATTGCCTCCCCAGTTTCACTCATCTGCCGCAAATTGGCAGCCTCATCCAGGGGGAAAACTGCGGTAGAAACAAACGCTTCCGAACCAAAATGCTCGTATCCCCGCGACCGCACCACACGCGCACATCGTTGTTCGTCAATGAGCATCACGTTGGCCGCATCACACGGAATGACATGACCCACCTGTTCCAACAAACGATCCAACACTTCATCGGGATCGAGTGAGCGGCTGAGTATCGCCGCCGCCTCAGCCAACGCCTGCGATAGATCGCGTTCCTGCCGTAGATCATGTTCAAACTGTATCTGCGCCGTGATGTCGCCATACGCCACAGCGACACCGTAGCCTTCCAGCGGGATGGGAGCGGCGGTCACATTGATCCAGGTAACCTCACCGCCATCTTTGACGACGCCCATCTTGACATTCTCGATTAGCCGGTTCTCATGCAGCGCACGCACACTGGCAAACTCATCGGCCGGCATAGGCGTCCCATCAGGCCGGATGATATGCCATTCCGGGTCGTCGATGGTGCGCTCACTGTGTTTATGCACCGGCAGGCCAAGCAACCGCTCAGAGGCCCGGTTGGCCTCCAGGATGCGCCCGTAATCGTTAGTGATCGTGATCCCCAAGGGGAACGACTCAAACAACACACGATATTTCTCCAGGCTGACACGCAGCGCCTCTTCGGTTCGACGGCGCTCGATCAGCTGCCATACCCCTTCCATCAACAGGGTCAGTTGACGCACGTCCGTGTCATCATAGTCGCGTGGTTTGTTCGCCACACCGGCCACAATCACAATATGATCGCCAGCGAAGATCGGGACATTGACGTGACGGCGCAATGCGACGTGGCCTTCAGGATAGCCCTTCTTCCAGGGATTGGGGGCAGCGTAATCATTGGTGATGATGGGACGGCGCTGGCGCACAGCTTCACCCCACAAACCCGTCGTTTCCAGCGGATAGACCTGCGGTTTGCCGGGCAGCGCACATTCCTCCATCACCGTTTTCGACCAGGCTTGTATGGTGAGGACAGTTTCGTCTTCGTTCGTAAACGCCAGGTAGCCAATTTCGCTGCGGGTCAGACGCACCGCCGCTTCCAACGCGAAATCCATGATGGCATCAGATGAAGCTTCGCGCATCTGATTCAGACGAAGCAGGGTTTCCATCCGTTCAGTGTTCAACTGCAATGCTTCCCGACCGCGCATTCGCCCGGTCACATCGCGGTACAACCACAGGTGGCCGTGACGCTCTTCGTCCAATGTAACCGGCACATAATCCCGTTCCCACACGCGCCCGTCGGCCAGGGGCAAGACTTCGTTGCGCACGGCCTTCTGCGCCGCCAGACACGCTGTAATGCCCTGGATGAATTCTTCAGGGTCGCTGAATATCGATTTGGACATCTCGATAGCGGCAGCGCAGTCCGCACCGATCATCATCTCAGGGGAAGGTATCCCAAACAGATTGCAAAAAGCCTGGTTGGTGTACAGCACATGGCGCGCCTCATCTTCGAACAGCACTCCTTGTTGGAGACTTCCGATCAACGCGGTGAGTTGGGCCAGGTTCTCCCGGAGCGCCTGCTCGGCGCGCACATGTGCGGTCACATCCACAAACATAGCCGCCATGCTGTCTGATCCGGTCTGGAAAGCGTATACCTGGAAAGCGCCGGAAATTCTCTCGTCTGTATACGTGAGCTGATCTGTGCTCCAGGAAATTCCGTGGGCAGCGGCCTGGCGATAGCGTTCCGGCGCCTCAGTCTCAGCAAGCTGCGGGAAAGCCTCTTCGATGGTCTTGCCGATAAACTGCGTGTTGTCCACACCGAGAATACGATCGGCCGCGAGATTGGCGCCGGTGAACACCAACCGGCCATCGGGGTACAGGTCGTAGAGGTGGATACCCACCGGAACATGCTTTACCAAATCATCAAGCCGGTCCTCCAGATTCTGCACAGCCAGGATCCGCGCCGCTTCCAGATCGGCGACACGTTGACGCAAGGCGTACACTTCAGCGAGTAACGACTCACGGGTTCTGTCCTCATCGATCATAACGCGCCTCCTGATCCTATGCGCCTTGGTGGTCAGAGAGTACGATCCCGATAAACCAACATAGTGTGTATCTCTATGATAGTCAAGTATGACATTTTGTCGAGAGAGCTTGAACACAGCCGGACAACAGCTACGGCGGCAACAGCCCAGAGATGCGGATCACTTTCGAGAGCTTGTCAATTACCGGCATCATTGTCACCTTCAAATAACGTGTCAGGGCAGGTTTACCCTGACACGTTGCCTGCTAAAGTTTGCATTCCCCACCGGCTAAGCTATACTTGAGCCTAACCACCGATATTCTCACGCAAGGAGCCTAAACAGACTCTTTTACATTCACCGACAGAGATCGAAGTCAGTCAAGCAATGGAGACAAAGTTTTTGCCCGAAAGCGCCACCCGGCTCAGCCAAGCGCCGGTAGACTACGAGCTGTGCCTCAGCCTCGACTGGCTGTGCAAGCTGCGCTGGATCGCGGGTGCAGGGGTCATCGTAGCGACGTGGCTGGCGCGCCTCGCGTTAGGGCTAAATCTGGCCGTTGTGCCCCTGACCCTCATCGGCGCCGGCATCCTGGGCTACAATGTACTGTTCACGCGCTGGCTCAACCACCTGACGTGCGGCTTGAGCGGCGCGAACATTCACGCGCGCACCCAATCGCGCGCGCAGATCGCCGCCGATTGGGTCGCCATCACCTTGCTCATCCACTACTCCGGCGGGATCGAAAGCCCAGCGATATTGTACTTCTTCTTCCACATCATCCTGGCGACGATCTTGCTCTCCGGACGCGAGGCCTATCTCTTCGCCGGACTCGCCATCGCCTTGATGGCGGGCCTCGCAGAACTGGAATACAGCGGATGGATTCCACACGTCCCCATTGAGGGCCTGTTGTCTACCCGGTTATATGATCAGCCGCTTTATGTAAGCAGTACGTTGTTCTTCTTTGCCAGCGCAGTCATAGGGTCCGTCTATTTAGCAACCCGCACCACCAGCCATCTGCGCAAGCGGGAAGACGAAATCATCGCCCTGAGCCAGGATTTGCAGCGCGCTTACAACCGCCTGTACACACTCTACGCGAGCGCCCAGGCCGTCAACTCGACGCTGGAACTTCAGGAGGTACTCGACCGCCTGACGCACAGCACCGCCGAGGTGATGGGCGTGAAAGCCTGCACAATCCGGCTGCTAGAAGCTGACGGACAAAGTTTGTGTCTCGCCAGCACCTACGGCCTGCGCGATGCATACTTCCAGAAGGGGTGTCTGTTGGTGGATCAGAACCCGCTGGTGCGCGAAGTTCTCGCGGGCAAGGTCGTCGCCGTGGATGACATCGCCACCGACACACGGCTGCAATATCCCGTCGAGGCGCTGGCCGAAGGCATCCACGCCATGCTAACCGCGCCGCTGATCGGGCACAGCGGGCCGCTCGGTATCATTCGCGTCTACTGTGACAAGCCACAATGCTTCAGCGAGGATGACAAGGCGTATCTTGCCACTGTCGCCAACCACGGCAGCATCGCTATCGAAAATGCGCTGGCCTACGCTGCGCTGCAAAACCTCGACGAAGCCAAGCGCAAGTTCATCCTGACGGTGACGCACGAGTTGCGCTCGCCGGTGGGCGTGGTGCGCAGCCTGTTGCGCACGCTGACCGGCGGCTATGCCGGCGCGCTCACCAAGGTGCAGGCGGACATGCTCAACCGCGCGTTGCGGCGCACCGACTTTCTGCAAACGCTCATCGATGACCTGCTGGACCTGGCGGCGGGCAAAGCCGGCTTGCGAATGGACGAACCGCCGCAGCCGGTCGATCTGGTCCCCATTGTGGCGCAAGTGGTGGAACGCCACACCATTCCGGCGGACGAGAAACACATCACCCTGACGCTAGAGACATCCAGCACACCGTTGATGACGATGGGCGTCGCCGGGCAATTCGACCGGGCGTTCAACAACCTGGTAGCGAACGCCATCAAATACACGCCGGAGGGCGGTCGGGTAACGGTAACTTTGCAGGCCGTGGAGGGTCAAGCGCGGCTTACCGTCAGCGACACCGGCATCGGCATCCCGGAGGAGGTACAGGCGCATCTGTTCGAGGAATTCTATCGCGCGCCCAACGCCAAAGCGCAGGTCAAAGAGGGCACCGGACTGGGGCTGGTGATTACCAAAGACATCCTCACCCGCTACGGCTGCATGATCCGGCTCAAGAGCGCCGTGGGCAAGGGCACGACATTTACCGTCACGTGCCCGCTGACCTGAACTACAGGAGCGCCAGATTCGCCTTTCTGCACATTCTATGTCATAATGGAGAAAACCAAGAGCACCTGACTTTGGCCATACACATTCACACATCGGAGGGATAAGCAAATGACCAAAAAAACAATTCTTATCGTGGATGACGATCCGGACATCGTCCTGGCGAACCGCCTGGTCCTGGAGAGCGCCGGGTACGCGGTCGAAGAGGCCGAGAGCGGCGAAGCGTGCCTGGCCAAAATGCGCGCGCGCCGGCCCGACCTGGTCTTGATGGACGTGATGATGACAAATCCACTGGACGGCTACTACACCACGCAGCAAATCTCCGACGATCCCCAACTGCGCGAGATCCCCATCTTGATGGTCTCGTCCATTACCACATCGCAGTACGCCGCCGTGTTCCCCACCGATCAATATCTGGACATCCGCGAGTTCATCTCCAAACCGGTGGAGCCGGAAATCTTGTTAGGAAAAATCAAACAACACGTGTAACCCGGGTTTTTCAATCCACCGTCAACGTCTTGCTCAAATTCCTGGGGAAATCCGGATCGTAGCCCCGCGCCACGCTGACGCGGTACGCCAGCATTTGCAGCGGCAACACGGCCAACAGCGGCGCCAGCAACGGCCCGGAAGACGGTAACGCGATCAACTCGTGTGCATTGGCGCGCAGGCGGGCGTCTTCCTCGGCAACAACGACGGTGTAGCCGCCGCGCACCGTCGTCTCGTTGAGACCGCCGATCATCACCGGCACGTCGCCCGGCCCGCAGACGAAGAGGACCGGGTAGTCCTCGTGAACGGCAGACAGCGGCCCGTGTTTGAACTCCGTTGAGAGCATGCCCTCACAATGCGCGTAGGTCACTTCTTTGAATCTAAGCGCGCCTTCGAGCGCAATGGGATACGTCGCGCCGTAGCCCAGACAGTACAAATCGTTAGCCGCCTTGAGTCGCGTCTCGATGCCGTCAATGGTGGTTTCCGTTTGCGCCATCGTCGTCTCGATAAGACCGGGCAGGCTGTGCAATAATTCCGTGCTGTGGTTGCCCATCCGCAGCGCCAGGTGCAGGAAGGCGACGACCTGATTCACGAAGGTTTTGGTCGCCGGGACGCTGATCTCGTAACCGCAGGCCGGCGGCAGATACCGCTCGCTCTCCTTCATCAACGTGGATCCCAGGACATTGACCAGCCCCAACACGCCCATACCCCGCGCCCGTGCGGCTTCCAACGCATTGAGCACGTCCTTGTCTCACCGCTCTGGCTGACGAACACCCCCACATCCTCCGGCCCGACCGTGGGCGCATAGTGCGGGATGAACTGTGGGGCCAGGATCGGGATCGCCGTGCGCCCGGCCAACTGCGCCAGATACACCGAACCGAGCATACAGGCGTGATAACTCGTCCCGCCAAGAGCGGGCCAAGCGTTTGTTCTTTTTTTGTCACAATACCAAA
>DYKY01000105.1 GCA_020722365.1 Thermoflexus sp. | reverse complement strand
AAGAGTAAAGAGTAAAGAGTAAAGAGTAAAGAGTAAAGAGTAAAGAGTAAAGAGTTAAGAGTTAAGAGTTACGAGTTACGAGTTAAGAGTTAAGAGTTAAGAGTTACGAGTTAAGAGTGATGTGGCACTCGTTACTCATTTCTCGTTACTCATTTCTCGTTACTCATTTCTCGTTACTCATTTCTCGTTACTCATTTCTCGTTTCTTGTTACGCGTTATTTGTCATGCTTCAGTAAACCACCACCAACAGCCGCTCCTGCCGGTCGCGCAACACGTCAATGGGCACGTCGTAGGTGGCCGAAAGAGTGTCGCCGGTCAACGCTTCGGCGACTGCGCCGGCGCGCAGTACGCGCCCCTGGCGCATGAGTACGACGTGATCTGCCGTCGCAGCGGCGGCGTTGGGATCGTGGGTGGTGAAGATCACCGTTTGCCCTTGCGCGCGCAGGTCGCGCATCAACTTCAGGATGCGCCGCGCATTGCTGACATCCAGGTGCGAGGTCGGCTCGTCCAGCAGCAGGATGTCCGGCTCCTGCGTCAGCGCGCGCGCCAGGATGACCAACTGGCGCTCGCCTCCGCTCAACGCCGGGACGGGTCGGTCCCATAGCTCGGCGATGCCCACCGTCTCCAACGCGCGAAAGGCGGTGGCCTGATCGTGCTCGCTGGGACGTTGCAGCAGATTCAGGTAGGGCGCGCGGCCCAGCAGCACCGTCTCCAGCACGTTCAGGTTGAAGGCCGGCGCTTCCTCCTGCGGCACCAGGCCCAGGATGCGACTTGCCCGACGGTGGTTGTGGGGTGTGTGGCGTTCGCCTGTGTCTGCATGGTTGCCGTTGAACAGGATGCGCCCGCGTTGCGGCGTGAGCAGCCCCAGGATCAGGTGCAGCAGCGTGGTCTTGCCGGAGCCGTTCGGGCCGAGAATGGCCGTCACCGCGTCGGAGGGCAGATCGAGCGTGATGTCCTGCACCACGTCGGGGGCAGCCGGCGCGTAGCGGAAGGCCAGATCGTTTAAGGAAACAGCAACGCGCATCATCGCTTCAACTCCAGTTTGTTGCTCAATAGCAGGCTGAAGAAGACAACCGCGCCGATGAGCGAGGTGAGAATCCCCAGCGGGATTTCGCCGGAGAGCACCGTGCGGGCCAGATCGTCACAGAGCAAAACGAAGAGGCCGCCGAGCAGCATCCCGCCAGGGACTGCCACCTGCGCGTCTGCGCCGAGGGCGCGCCGGGCGATGTGCGGCACGATCAGTCCTACCCAGCCGATCTGCCCGGCCTTGGAGACGACCGCCGCCGTCGCCGCCACCGACACGATGAGCATCACCAGTCGCTCGCGTCCCGGCAGCACGCCCAGCGAAAAAGCCGTCGCGTCGCGCAGTGAGAGCAGGTTCAGCCGCCAGCGCATCAGAAAAATGACGGCGAGCGCGGGGACGACCACCGGCAGGATGTGTAGCACGTCCTCCCAGGTGATGGCCCACAACCCGCCGAGCAGCCAGAAGGTGATGTCGGGCAGTTGTTTGAGCGGGTCGGCCAGATACTTGATGATGCCGGTCCCGGCTGAGAAGAAGGCAGAGACGCCGATCCCCGCCATCACCAGCCGCAGCACCCAGTCGCCCAGCCGCAAACGTTGCGCCATCAGGTAACTGGCTGCCAGTCCCAAGAAGGCGAATACCGCCGCGCCGCCTTGCACCACGGCAGCCGAGCCGCCCAGAAAGACGATGCCCAGCGAAGCGCCGAAGGCTGCGCCTTGCGAGACGCCCAGAAATCCGGCATCCACCAGCGGATTGCGGAAGATAAGCTGGAAGGTCGTCCCGGCAGCGGCCAGCGTCGCGCCGAGGAGGACGGCGGCCAGGATGCGCGGCAGTCGCAGATTCAACACCACGGTGCGGGCCAGTTCGTCATCGCGCAGGACGGCCGGCGGGGTGATGTAGGGGCCGGGGTAGCGCCCGAAGAACAGCGAGAGCAGCACGCCCAGCAGCAGCACCCCTGCCAACGCCCACAAACGCCGCTGGAAGTGGGCCGCGCGTGCGGTCGCCGCCTGTGCTTCAACGGACATTGAGGAAGACCTTTGGCATAATGACCTGATCCACGGTGGCGCGATCCAGCCCGTAGAGTTCGCCGAAGAAGGCGTAAATCTCTTCCTGAAGGTTGACGTCGGCGAAAAGATCGGGATAGATGCGTGTCGCCAGCCACGTGAAGCCAAGAATCCAGCGGGGTTCGGGCGTGTTCCATTGAAAATGATCCATCGGGTACGCGTATAGTTCCCCGTTTTGCGTCGCCGTGAGCTTGCTCCAGTAGACGTCGGCCTTGAGGGTGTCAATCACTGCTTGCATATCGTGGTCATACGTCATCACCACGAAAATCTTGTCGGGGTTCCAGGCCGCGATCTGCTCCACGTTCACCACCGTCCAGCCGTCGGTGATCTGCGCCTTATCCATCCAGACCGGCAGACCGCCGGCGGCCTGCACCTGGAACGTCTGCATCCAGGATTGCGCGGGCACTTGCACGGCCACTTCCGCGCCCCGGTCGGAGTAATCGACGAGCAGCACGCGGGGGCGCTCACTCTCCGGCACATCAGCCACCCGCGAGGTGACGAGGTCGAGGCGGCTCTGGTAGAACGCGATGACCTCATCGGCGCGTGTGGGATTCCCCAGCAGCAAGCCGAGGTTGGTCACGTCCTGGAAGAACTGTTCCGGCGTCTCCAAACCTACGTACACCACGGGGATGTCCACCTGGGCCAGCGCGTCCCCCATTTCTTCCATGACAACGCTTTTCATCAACACCAAATCGGGTTTGAGCGCGGCTATCTGCTCCGGGTTGGGGTTCGCCGCCAGGCTGACCACGCGATCGACAAAATTGGGGTCCACGTGGACGATGAAATCGCTTTGCGAGGCGCTCTTGCTCTCCACGCCGATGAGGCGCGACCGGCCTTCGGGAAACGTGTAGAGCAGGTGCAGCGCCATATACGGCCCGCGCCCGGCCACCACGATGCGGCGCGGCAATCGCTCCAGGCTGACGGTGCGCCCGGCGGCGTCCGTGACCGTCACCGGGCCATCGTTGGGGATAGCCTCGTCGCCGGTCTCAGGCGCTTGCGGGATTGCCTCGGCGTCGCTGAGCACTTGAATCTCAATGAGATCGCGCACCTGGATGTTGCTGGGGAAGCCAGGCAGCACCACGCGGAAGCCGCCTTTGTCCTGGAAGGCGACGATGCACTCGGCGCAGGCGGCGACGTCGGCCAGCGTCGCTTGCGCTTCATAGCCGTCGCCGGCCGCGAAGATCAGCGTCGTGGCGTCCGCCGCCGCGCCGACCTCTGTGAGCAGCGTGGTGAAGGGGACGCCGGTGTAGGTCGTCGTTTCGCCGTCCTTGTTCGTGTACGCCGTCTCGCGGGTTCCCAGCGCACGCAGCGTCTCCGCTGTGAACGAGCGTTCCCCGGCAATGGCGCCGGTAATCTTGAGCGTCGTCGCGCCGGATTCTGGCGTGGTCGGGGTGGGGGACGGCGGCAAGGTGCAGCCGGACACTATGCCCAGTGTGACCAGAACTAACATCATTTTCCATGCCAACTTCATTTTTCAAGCCTCCTAAAAATGCTACAGAGGGCATAAAGCGCCAGAGAAAGAGTCTCTGTGCGCTTTGCGCCCACTGTCTCTGTGGTGAAAAGGTCCAATGTCACAGTGATTATACACCATTTGCAGACGGAATCCTGTGTTTCTGTTTGTTGTCTGTGTTTCGTTTGCGTGCTATACTCCGTCATGTAAGGGTGACCTTATCACCACTGTATCCGTCACAGACAAACTGGAGTGTAAGGTGAAGATGATGAATTTCTGAAGCCGGAAAGTGGAAATTGACGAATATGGAGATAAACCTGTGGAATCGTCATCGAAGAAAAACTTGTGGCCTTTGATCTTGCTACTGATCGTGCAACTTCTCGGCGGCATCATGTTAATGCCCGCGCGGAACTTCTTCAGCATCTACCTCAACGAGACCATCGAGTATTCTGTCAGCCAGGTGGCGCAGGTGATGGCGTGGGGCCAGGTTGTGGGGATGATCGCTTCGCTCGTGGGCGGGAGTCTGAGTGACCGCAGGGGCCACAAGTGGCTGTTAGCCCTGGGGATGGGCGGGATTGCCCTGAGCAGCCTGCTCTACGTTTTTCGCGTTCCCTGGCTCGTGGCGGTTTTGTGGAGCATCGGCAGCGTGGGAATGGGATTTTCCACCTTGAGCAGCCAGGGCTACCTCACGCTGGCTGCCGGCGCGGGAGCGCTGGGCGTCTTTTCGGCGCTCTACAACTGGGGCTACACCATCGGCGGAGCGATCGGCAACCCGCTCGCTGCCGTTGTCCTCGGCGAGGACAATTTCCCCGCTCTGGGCCTGGCGTTGACCGGGGTTGGCTTCCTTACCACCTTGACCGCTGTTTTCTTGCCGCATCTGCAACCGCGCGCACACCAAGGGGGAGCCGTATCCGCATCGCGCGGGTATGGCGAATTACTCCAGCGTCCGCGCATCGTCGTCTTGGGCGTGCTGCGCTTTCTCCCTACCTGCTACTACGGCGTGACGACGCTGCTGCCGCTGCTCATCAAACAGCAAGGCGGGAGTAATGCGGCTGTCGCCTGGTACGCGGCCCTCAGTTCCATCTTTGCCTCGCTGACGCAACTCCTTGCCGGGCGGGTCGCCGACCGAAAGGGCGTGCGCTTGCCCACGCAGATTGCGTTTGGCGTCATCTTGATCGCCATCGCCGGCACGATCCTCACGGCGCACTCGGTGTGGGGACTCTACATCTTCGGCGCGTTGGGCGTCGGCGCGGCCTGGGTGCTCTCCACCTTGCTCCCGGGGATGGTCACATTCGCCGCCGAACCGGGAATCCACGGGCGGGTGTTTGGGATGTTGCACTTGTTGTGGACCGGCGCGATGATCCTGGGAACCTTACTCGGCGGCGAATTGCTGGAAATCGACGTGCGCCTGCCGTTCGCCGTCGTGGGTGTGCTGAATGTGATCGCCCTGGCGCTAACCGGGCTGTTCTTCAGCATGAAAGAACCGCAACCTGCTGTTGTGTGATGCGATATGTTTCAGTCTCAAGCCGTTTTTTAACCCGCATAGGACGTTGAGATTCCAGGATACGAAGGGGGAAATATGAGTACGTATGATCGCACCACGCGAGAATGTTTGGTCAATGAATTGCGCCCGGAACTATACCAGGCCGTTCAGGACTATTTCCGGGCGCAGCAGTTGGGCGATCCGGAAACCGAAGCCATCATCTGTTGTGAAACCACCTCCACGAAGAAGCGTGCTGGTCGCCTGGCTTCATGGCTGGGAGGTGAGGGAGACGCAACGGTCTATACGGGTATGCTGCTTACCGCCCGGCGCCTCATTTGGGTGCGCAGCGGGGACGGCTCTGCGGTGGTGCTGACCGCCGCCGACTTGAAGGAAATCCGTGTCAGGGCCTATGCTTCGCCTCTCACAGGCGACACCGGCCTGGAAGTTTACGGATTCATCGGGGATTCCAAAGGTCGGGTGCGCGGCTATATCGGAATGGGGCCGGGAGCGGCTGCGCAGAAGTTTTGCGAGGCCGCCGTGCAGGCAGTTGCGGCGGCGAACCCGCCGGCAAAACGCAGGCTGTTCGGCTGGCTGATCGGCAATCGGTGAGATTACAGTCGAAATCGACGCGATTGCTCCACTTCGTTTGCGTGCTATACTTTCGCCCGGAGCACACGAGAGCATATGATGCCATCCATCCGTGTTTTGTTAGCTGACGACCACGCGATTGTGCGCGCAGGCCTGCGCAATGCGTTGGCAAACCTGCCTGAATTGGAGATCGTGGGTGAGGTGAGCGATGGCCCTGAATTGTTGCAGGCGCTGGAAACGCTCCACCCCGATTTTCTCGTCGTCGATATTCACATGCCGGATTTTGATCCCGTACCGGAAATGGAACGGATTCGCCATAACTACCCGACCCTCAAAATTCTGGTGGTCAGCGCCTATGACGATCAGACCTACGTTGTGGGCCTGCTTGCGGCGGGCGTGGATGGTTATCATCTCAAGGATCAGCCCCTTTCTGATCTACAATTTGCGGTGCGCAAGATTCTGAGTGGGGATCGCTGGATTTCAGGCCCGTTGATCAACCGGCTCGTCGATCGCCCCCAGACCGTAGAGCATACTTCGGCCACGATGCTGACCGAACGCCAGCGTGAGTTGCTGCGCTTTTTGACGCAGGGCTACAGCAACCGGCAAATCGCCTACGAGTTAGGCCTGAGTGTCAAGACGATCGAAAATCATCTCACGGCGCTTTACCGGGTTATTGGGGTGGGGAGCCGCCTGGAGGCAAACAACTACGCCCTGCGCCATCCCGAAGTGCTGTCCACGCCGGGGTACGAAAGGACCCAGACGGAAGTCGTCACACAAGCGCAAACGGGCCTGTCTGTGTTGGTGGTGGATGACAATGTGCGCTACCGGACGCAGCTTGGTAAATTGATCGGCAAGGCATATCCGGCGGCATCGCTTTATGAGGCCGATGACTGCGCTGAGGCGCTGCAATTGGCCGAACGTGTGCGGCCGGAGTTGGCTTTTGTGGATGTGGTCTTGCCGGAAAAGGGGGGCATCTGGTGCACGCGACAGATTGGGGCCGTGTCACCGGCGACCCGCCTTATCTTGATCAGCGCCTACCCGGATCGGGAATTTCGCCGCATGGGACTGGATAGCGGCGCGGTGGCCTTTTTGGACAAGCGTGACCTTGACGCTGCCACCGTCTACCAGGTCATCGAAGATGTCCTCAACAGTCGTTGCTAGTCACTGATAGACGGATAGGGACTGGGGATTTCGATCTGCAATGCCAATCCGCCGCCCGGCGGTGACTCCACATGCAACGTGCCCCCAAGCAGCGACACCCGTTCGCTGATGCCCACCAGGCCAAAATGCTTCTGCTCGGTCAGATCCGCCAGGTCTATCGGGCCAGGCATGCCTTGGCCGTTATCGAGCATATCGACAGTCAGGCTGGCGGTTGACGTTCGTTGCAAGGTGAGGCAGACACGTGTCGCTGCCGAGTGTTTGCGGACGTTGCTCAACCCTTCCTGGATGATGCGAAAGACCGAAAGTTCGATGGCTTCGGGCAAGCGTCCCAGCGCCGGATCGATATCCAGTTCCACCGCGATGCCGGTCTGTTCCGACCACTGGTTGACCAGCGAGCGGATGGCGGCGGATAGACCGTGATGGTCGATGGTGGGGGGGCGCAAGTCGCTGCACATCAGGCGCAGACTTCCTACGACCTGCCGGATGCCGTCGCGGATTTCGGCCAGCTTGTGGCGCAGGCCTTCGTCGTCGATTGCGTCTTCGGCCTCTTCCAATTGGTAATTGTAGCTCAGCAAGTCTTGGATAATTTGATCGTGCAACTCGCGCGCCAGCGCTTTGCGCTCGGCTTCGCGCTCGGTGATCAGACGCCGGCTGACCTGCTGCAGGGCCAGGTTCAAACGATCCAGGGCTTCAACCTGGTTGTTTAGCCGTACGATCAATTGGCGATTCAGTGAGTCTTGTTCTTCCAGGTTTTGACGCAGTTTTAGCTGTGCGCTGCGCAGTTCCTCGGCTTGTTGTTGCGCGGCGTAATAATTTTCGAAGGCCCAGATCACCGGGGTGATGCGCTCCTGACGATTGGAGCCTACGATGAGTTCCACAATCTCGCGCGGTGTGGATTCGGAGGTGCGCCGGAGGGCGACCTGACGGCCCTGATACAACACCAGGACGCGGTCGGTCACGGCAAAAATTTGCTTCAGGTCGTCGCTGCTCAGGATAACGGCGACATTTTGCGCTGCGAGGGCTTTGATTTGTTCCAGTAAGATTTGCTGGCGCGGAAAACTCAGCACCGCCAGGGCGTCGTCGAGCAAGACCAAGCGGGCAGGGCGGCTGAGCGCCCGCGCCAGGGCGACAATCTGCCGTTGTTCGCTGGAGAGCACCGCGACGCGTTGTTCGATCAAGTCGAGCGGCAGTTCGAACGTAGTCGCCAGGGTACGGACCACCTGCATCATCCGGTCTTCTTGGGGCAAGATCGGAAACCAATCTGGGCCGCATAGTTCGCGGCCCAGAAAGACATTGTGCAGGATGTCCAGATCATCGACCAGTTGAAGTTGTTGGTGCACGGCGATAATACCTAGACGCTGGGCGTGTGCGACCGTCTTGTGTGTTACGCGCTTGCCGTCTACGTAAATTTCGCCGCTTGAGGGCGCTAAAGCGCCGCTGAGCAGACGGAACAGCGTCGATTTGCCTGCCCCGCGTTGTCCGACCACGCCGATCACTTCGCCCGGTTCGATGGCGAAATTCACATCGATCAAGGCCGGCACTGTGCCGAAGTAGTGCGCAAGGTCGTGAGCACTCAACAGTTCCATTTTAAAGACGAAACCTGGCGAAGGGTCACAGGCGCAGTCTGCTGCGCACACCTTCGCCGGGTTGATATGTGTTATACGCGTTTTCGCGTAGCAACGTCGAAGATCACGGCGAACGCCAGCACCGCGCCTCTGACGACGTATTGGTAGGCGATGTCTACGTTCATCAAGTTCATGCCGCTGGTCAGCGACATGTACACCAGGGCGCCGATCAGCGACCCTGTCACCTTTCCGACGCCGCCGGCCGCCGAAACGCCGCCGATATAGGCTGCTGCGATGGCGTCGAGTTCAAACAGCGTACCGGCTTGTGTTGTGGCCGATTGCAAGCGTGAGGCAAACAGGATACCTGACAAGGCCGACAGCATCCCCATCGACCCGAAAACGATGAAGGTTAAGTCCTTGACGCTGATACCGCTCAATTCGGCGGCCTCGGGATTGCCGCCAATCGCGTAAATATGCCGGCCGAGGACGGTCTGTGTGGTGACGAAGTGGTAGAGGGCGACCACGATCAGGACGATAACCACCGTCCACGAGAGACCGTTATACCCTGACAGCACCCAGGTGATAAGGCCGATCAAGACTGACACAAAGACGAGTTGGAAGATGAAGATATTCATCGGCAGGACCTCGAAGTGGTAGGCTTGTTTCTTTTTGCGGCTGTTGATGGCATTGATAATGAACAAGATAATGCCTATCAATCCGATGATCAGCGTTAGTTTGTGAACCTTGGGTAAAAAGCCAATGTTGGGGAAAATGTCGGGAATGTAGCCATTTCCGATGGCGTTAAACGCTTCGTCCTGGATGATAATGGTGCCCGTGCTGGCCGTCACCAGGAGCAGAGCCCCCCGGTATATCAACCACCCGGCCAACGATGCCACGAAAGAGGGGATGCCCAACTGCGCTACCGGGTAGGCCGTGATCAGTCCGGCCAGTGTACCGAGGGCCAGGGTCATCGGAATGACCACATACACCGGCAGATTCCAAAATTCCAACGCAATTGCAGCCACTGCGCCGAGAAAGCCGGCCAGAAAACCCACCGATAGATCGATGTGGCGGATCACAATGACCAGCGTCATCCCTACGGCAAGGACTGCAATGTAGCCCGTCTGATTCAACAGGTTGCTAATGTTTCGCGAGGAAATGAAGATGCCGTCCGTCGCGACTGTGAAATATGCCATAATCACGAAGAGGGCGATGTACATGCCGTACTCGCGAATGTTTTTCCGTAAAACTTGGCCTAGGTCTTTGAGAAACATGGAGCCTCCTCAGTAGTCAGTTGCCAGATCCATAATAATTTCTTGTGTTGCTTCTTCGACGGGCAGTTCGCCGACAATTTTGCCGCCGGAAACGATATAAACCCGGTCACTCATCCCCAGTATTTCCGGAAGTTCTGAAGAGATCATGATAATACTCATCCCCTCCTCGACAAGCCGGTTCATAATGGTATAGATTTCGTATTTCGCGCCAACGTCAATGCCCCGCGTGGGTTCGTCGAGGATCAGTACGTCGGGTTTAACGAACAACCACTTCCCCAGGCAAACCTTCTGTTGGTTGCCGCCACTCAAATTGCCTACCTGCTGCTCAATGCTGGGGGTGCGAATGTTGAGCGAGTCCTTATACTCGGTGGCGACTTGAATCTCGGCGTTGTTGTCCATCACGCCGCGCCGGGAGATTTCACGCAGGTTGGCGAGGGTGATGTTTTGTTTTACGTCCTGGATGAGGATCAGCCCATTGCCTTTTCTGTCTTCGGTCATATACGCGACGCCGGCCTTAATTGCCTCTTTGGGATGTCTAAAGTGCATCTGCTTGCCGTGGAGGAAGACCTCGCCTGAGACGTGGTAACCCTCTGGATTCCCGAACAGACTCAAGGCCAGCTCAGTGCGCCCCGATCCCATCAAACCGGCAAAGCCAACAATTTCGCCCTTCCTGACGTTGAAATGAACGTCTTTGAGAATGTCGCGTTCCAGTTGGGGATGGTAAGCGTTCCAGTTTCTTACCTCGAACACGACCTCATCAGCGGGATGGTGTTCTCGTGGGGGATAAATGTTGCTGATCTCACGCCCTACCATGTGCTTGATCAGGACCGGCTCCGACACTTCCCCCGCCTTGCTATCTAGGGTGCATATCGTCTTTCCGTCGCGCAAAACCGTGACCGTATCCGCGATCTCAATCACTTCGCGCAACTTGTGGGAGATCAGAATACACGTCACGCCGTGGTTCCGCTGCTCGCGCAGCAAATTCAGCAGGTTGGCGCTGTCCTCTTCGTTCAAGGCCGCCGTTGGCTCATCCATAATGAGGATCTTGACATCGCGGTGCAGCGCCTTGGCAATTTCGACCAACTGCTGCTTGCCCACGCCCAGGTCTTTGACCTTGCTTTCGGGATTGACATCCAGCCCCACTCTTCTGAGCATCTCATCCGCGCGCTTGATGGTTTCGTTCCAATCTATTGCAAGGCCACGGTGGATTTCGTGGCCGAGAAAGATGTTCTCATACACCGTCATCTCCGGCACCAGCGCCAACTCCTGGTAAATGATGGCGATGCCTGCGCGCTCGCTGTCGTTGATCCCTCTGAACGCTTGCAACTCCCCACGCAACAGAATATCACCGGTGTAGGTTCCATGGGGATAGACTCCACTCAACACCTTCATCAAGGTTGATTTCCCTGCACCGTTTTCTCCAACCAGGCCGTGGATTTCGCCTTCGTGCACGCTGAAACTGACCTTGTCCAGCGCTTTAACGCCAGGGAATGTTTTGGTAATGTTTCGCATCTCTAAAAGGGGAACCATAGCGCCTCCGCGTATCGAAAGTGCGAGCGTACAGGGACAGTCATAGTACCGCTTACCGTCCCTGTACGACTTTTGGTCGACCACAGTGGATATTATAGTGTTTCCAGGATGCTAGGCAAGTTAGTGTTTAATCCACTGGGCAGTCGGTGCGTTCCTAGGGCAGATTCTCGAAATCGTCGGCGCTATAGTAGCCGGAGTCGATCAGCGCGGACTTGACGTTATCCTTGTCGACGGTGATGACGGCGGACTGGATCGCCGGGACGTCGATCACGCCGTTGTTGTAGGACCCCTTGGCGGCGGGGGCCTTGTCCTGGAGCAGGGCGACGGCAGCGGCGATGGCATCATCGACCAGCATGCGGACGTCTTTGAAGACGGTCATCGACTGCTTGCCGTCGATGATGTACTGCACGGATGCTTTCTCGGCGTCCTGCCCGGTGATGAAGTACTCGGTAACGTCTTTGTCGGCGGCGAAGGCGTCGGCGATGGCGCGTGCGGTGCCGTCGTTGGGGGCCAGGATGTAGACCTTGCCTTTGTCCTCCGCGGTGGTGGCAGTGAGGTTGGCCTCGGCGAGGTTCTTGGCGTCGTTGAAGTTCCAGTTGGTGGTGACCTGGCCGATGATCTTCGCCATCTCATCGCGGGTCAGTTCCTTCTTATCCTGCAGGGCGATGGCTTCGCTAGAGTTCTTGATGACGAAGGTGCCATCGGCGATCTTGGGCTGGATGGTCTCCCAGGCGCCCTGGAAGAAGATGAAGGCGTTGTTGTCGGAAGCTGCGCCGGCGTAGAGGTAGAGGGGGTTGCCGGCGCCGGAGGCGTGGTCGATGAGGTACTGGCTCCAGGCCGCGCCCACGGCGATGCTGTCGAAGGTCACGTAGTAGTCAACGGCGTCGGTGTCGCGGATGAGGCGGTCGTAGGAGATGACCTTGACGCCGGCTTCGTGGGCGGCTTCAGCCGCAGCGGCGGCGGCGGTGCCGTCGTGCGGGCAGATGATGATGACTTTGACGCCCTTGGTGATGAGGGCCTCGACGTTGGCCTTTTCCTTGGCGGAATCGCCCTGGCTGAAGAGAATCTCGACTTCGTAGCCGGCGGCGTTGAGCGCGTCGCGGAAGCGCGTCTCGTCCTGAATCCAGCGCGGCTCATCCTTGGTCGGCAGTACGATGCCCACCGCCAGCTTGCCTTCTACAGGCGCGGCGCCGGTATCCAGACCGGTGAAATCGTCGGCGCTATAGTAGCCGGAGTCGATCAGCGCGGACTTGACGTTATCCTTGTCGACGGTGATGACGGCGGACTGGATCGCCGGGACGTCGATCACGCCGTTGTTGTAGGACCCCTTGGCGGCGGGGGCCTTGTCCTGGAGCAGGGCGACGGCAGCGGCGATGGCATCATCGACCAGCATGCGGACGTCTTTGAAGACGGTCATCGACTGCTTGCCGTCGATGATGTACTGCACGGATGCTTTCTCGGCGTCCTGCCCGGTGATGAAGTACTCGGTAACGTCTTTGTCGGCGGCGAAGGCGTCGGCGATGGCGCGTGCGGTGCCGTCGTTGGGGGCCAGGATGTAGACCTTGCCTTTGTCCTCCGCGGTGGTGGCAGTGAGGTTGGCCTCGGCGAGGTTCTTGGCGTCGTTGAAGTTCCAGTTGGTGGTGACCTGGCCGATGATCTTCGCCATCTCATCGCGGGTCAGTTCCTTCTTATCCTGCAGGGCGATGGCTTCGCTAGAGTTCTTGATGACGAAGGTGCCATCGGCGATCTTGGGCTGGATGGTCTCCCAGGCGCCCTGGAAGAAGATGAAGGCGTTGTTGTCGGAAGCTGCGCCGGCGTAGAGGTAGAGGGGGTTGCCGGCGCCGGAGGCGTGGTCGATGAGGTACTGGCTCCAGGCCGCGCCCACGGCGATGCTGTCGAAGGTCACGTAGTAGTCAACGGCGTCGGTGTCGCGGATGAGGCGGTCGTAGGAGATGACCTTGACGCCGGCTTCGTGGGCGGCTTCAGCCGCAGCGGCGGCGGCGGTGCCGTCGTGCGGGCAGATGATGATGACTTTGACGCCCTTGGTGATGAGGGCCTCGACGTTGGCCTTTTCCTTGGCGGAATCGCCCTGGCTGAAGAGAATCTCGACTTCGTAGCCGGCGGCGTTGAGCGCGTCGCGGAAGCGCGTCTCGTCCTGAATCCAGCGCGGCTCATCCTTGGTCGGCAGTACGATGCCCACGGCCAATTTGGTTTCTGGCGCTTTGGTGGCTTCTGGGGCTTGAGTGGCTGGCGCTTCGGTCTTACCGCAGGCCGACAGCACCATGCTTGCTACAATCAACAGACTCATCAGCGCCAAAGGCAAATTCTTTCTAAACATCTTTTCCTCCTTCATGGGTACGAAATTTGGGTTGATATGAACTGAAATTTGATGTGAAAACACTGTGGCTTTGACGTCTTTCTCGCTTTTTCACCTCCTTAATCATAGAAATAGAATGGTCTGGGAAACCAATGAGGAATCCCGGTCCGCGACCGAGAATATAATCTGCGCAAGGCTTGCTGACAAAACTCAGGCATTGTTCTCCTGTTTGGTTTGTTATGCTGCTTATTGGGACAGTATTTGTATAAAACCACAAAATGGTTCCAAAAACAACCCTTATTTGCCAGGAGTTCCCCTTGACGTGATTAGGGGATTTCCCCTTTTGCAATGCGTGTTATACTTGTTTGTATACCGGACGTACAGCAAACCGACAAGACCGATTCGATCAACTCCATTCCAACTGTTGCTGGCATTGATGTTGACTAAGGAGGATAAAATGCAGGTTAAACGTCTTTGCGGAACTCTGGTTTTGGCTCTGGGTTTGCTCCTGGCCTTTCAGGCAGGATTGCACACCGCCCAGGCGGCGACTGCGGCCACGTGTGACCGCTTTGTGCTCGGCACTGACGGCAACGATGCCGGGAACGACTGCTCCGACGAAACACATCCTTGCCGTACTGTGCAGCACGCCATTGACCAGGCTGTGGACGGCGACACGATTTGCGTGGCGAAACACACCCTGGCCGGCCCGTGGGTTTACCCTGAGCGGTTGGTGATCACCAAATCCGTCACCCTGGACGGCGCATGGGAAGCGATGTGCGTTGATCCGAGCGATCTCAAGTGCAGCTTCTCATCCATCCCCTGCGATCCGGCCAACGTGACGCTCGATGCAGAGGGGCTTGGCCGGGTCATCAGCGTCACCAACGCCGGCCCCACGATCCATTGCTTTACCATTACCGGCGGGGACGCGGGAGTTGAAGCAGGCGACCCCAACCACGGCGGCGGCATCGCGGCGCGGAACGCCGCCCCGATCATCGTGCGCAACGTCATCACCGGCAACTACGGCTGCACAACGATGGCCTGTACCGGCTACGGGCGCGGCGGCGGCATCTATCTGGAGAACGCTTC
>DYKY01000104.1 GCA_020722365.1 Thermoflexus sp. | reverse complement strand
GCTGGAAGTGCTCTCGCCGTACCGGGCGTTCGCGGGGCAGGAGGCGTTGAAGTAGAAGGCTTTGGATGCAGGTGTAAGGGATTGCGTCTTAAACATAGTCAGAGTATACTGAATGTAGATAGGACGAGTTAGGAGGATAGGATGACGGTATTAGAGCAGATTCAACAGCAAGTGCGGCAATTGCCGCCTGAAAAACAAAATGAAGTGTTGAATTTCACTGCGTTTTTGCGCCAACAACTAATCCACGCGCGTCGCCCTCGGCCTCGTTCGTTGCGTCAGCATCCAGCTTTTGGTTCGTGGCGTGAGCGCCAGATTGATGCTCTGCACTACCAACAAACTCTACGCGCAGAATGGGATCCGCGTCCATGAACGCTGTTTTTGACACCAACATCGTCATTGACGCGCTCAATGGCGTTGCTGCTGCTGATAGCGAGTATGGTCGTTATACGCAGGTGTTCATCAGTCGCATTACATGGATGGAAGTGTTGGTGGGCGCACAGGACAATGATGCACAAGTGCGCGATTTTCTTGACACGCAGTTTGAAATCGTTCCACTTGATTTGGCCGTGGCTGAAAGAGCGATACGGTTGCGACGTGCTTATCATTTGCGTTTGCCTGATGCTATTATTTGGGCTACGGCTCAAGTCTATGATGCTGTGCTGGTCACCCGCAATACCAGAGATTTCCATGTGGACTGGGATGGGATTCGCGCGCCATATCAACTTTGAGTAGTCTATTTCCGGGTATTTGGCTATAATGGAGGAGTAGGAGGGAATCCACTCCTTCATTTGTTGTGAGGCAAGTCAGATAGTTGTTATTCTCGCCAGGCCAGTTCGGCCGTGTTCAAGAAGTGCAACCTATCCTGGAACCGTGGGCCGAAAGACAAGGCGTCTTCTCCACTTTTGAGAATAACGATCTGGCGGTTCCCGTTCCGATTGCTTGCGGCGAGGATAAAGATCAAGTGCTCAGGCATGTAGTGGATTTCCTGAAAGAGATAGCGGAAATTTTGTCTCCTTTGCGATCCAAGACGTAATTTAGGTTATAGGCATGACGGTTGACACTCGGAATGATGGTTTAGCTATTACGACATTTCACACGAAAGGATTACACAATGCAACCCAATATTACTTCTAAAGATCTGGCAACGTTTGCGGCGGCGTTCGACGCCGACCCCAAGAACCGCCTGGCGGCAAACGCCGTGGCGCAGAACGACATCGCGGCGGTGGCGCTCAACCGCGAGAGCGTCAACCGCATCAACCACACCTACTCGCATCTCATCGAGACGCCGGAGGCCACGGACCAGGGCGCGACCGGGCGCTGCTGGATGTTCGCCGGCCTCAATCTGATGCGGCTGGCGGCGATCCAGAAGATGAACCTGAAGGTGGAGAAGTTCGAGCTTTCCCAGGCTTACCTGATGTACTGGGACAAGCTGGAAAAGGCCAACTTCTTCCTGGAAAACATCATCGCCACGCGCGAGGAGCCGCTGGACGGGCGTCTGGTGATGTGGCTGCTCGCCGATCCGCTCCCCGACGCCGGGCAGTGGGATATGTTCGTGAGTCTGGTGAAGAAATACGGCGTCGTCCCCAAAACGATGATGCCGGAGACGAAGAGCAGCGCGGCATCGCGCTTGATGAACAGCCAGCTTGTAGCCAAGCTGCGCGAATTTGCGCAAACGTTGCGCGATATGTTCGCGCAGGGCGTCGATGTGGACGGCCAGCGGCAGGCCAAGGCCGCGATGCTGACGGATTTCCACCGTATGCTCACGATCCATTTCGGCAAGCCGCCTGCCAGCTTCGAGTGGGCGTGGCGCGATAAGGGCAAGGCATTTCATCGCCACGGGGTCATCACCCCGCAGGAGTTCTACGCGGAGTACGTCGGCATCGATCTGGACGATATGGTCTGCCTCATCAACGCGCCCACGCGGGATAAGCCTTACAACAAGCTCTACACGGTGGCCTATCTCGGCAACATCGTTGGCGGGCAGCCGGTGCGCTATCTCAACGCGGATGTCGAAATCCTCAAGAAAGCGGCGGTGGACAGCATCGTTGCCGGGCAGGCGGTGTGGTTCGGCAGCGACGTGGGCCAGATGTTGGAGCGGGATTTGGGCATCCTGGATATGGACATCTACGACTACGGATTGGTGTACGGCGTGCCGTTCGCCCTCGATAAAGCCGGGCGGCTGGACTACGGGCACAGCCGGATGACCCACGCGATGTTGCTCACCGGCGTCGACCTGGACGAGGCCGGGCGTCCGGTGAAGTGGCGCGTCGAGAACAGTTGGGGCGCCGAACACGGCGACAAAGGCTATCTGCTGATGACCGATCGCTGGTTTGCGGAGTATCTCTACGAAATCGCCGTGAGCAAGCGCTACCTCTCCCCCGACTTGCTGGCGGTCCTCGAAACCGAGCCGGTCGTGCTCCCGCCCTGGGATCCGATGGGGGCGCTGGCCCACTCCGACTAAAAGCCGGGCGAACTCAAATGCACTTTTTCGTGAGAACGGGGTATGTACAAAGATGAGTTGTGGTACCGGCAGTTCATTCGTGATATTGAAGAGCGCCGGCTGGATTTCACCGACAAGCAACTGCGTGCATACCAGATCGATTTGATGCTGCGGATAGCACTGCGGGTCAAGGAGCTTTCGGATGCCTGTGAGACGTGCCGCAGTTTTCAGCAGACTTTGAGCCATCTGGAAGAGGAGTTTTCGGAACTACCGGAGTCCAAGGCGCAACGCCATCATCAGATACAGCAGTTGCGTCTGATGACCGAGCATTTTGTGAAAGCGCACCGGTTGGCGCCGGCGCACTACTACACGCGCCTGTACGCCAACTATGGTTTTGTCGTGGGCCTTCTCTTCGGCATCGCCGTGGGATTGCTGGCGCTGAACAACGGCCTCTATGTGCCTGTAGCTTCGATTGCCGGGTTGATTCTGGGGACTGCGCTCGGCGGGATTGCAGATGCCCGCGTTAAGCGCGAACAGCGCGTGGCCTAGGCGACAATAACTGCACCGCTTAGAGCGGTGCAGTTATTGTCATTGACTTTTCCGTTTTTTGCCTTATGATAAGAATATTGTGATGATTTTGTGACTTATTCTCAGGTTCACCGGTGATGCGACATAAATTCTGGTTGATGTTGGCCTTGTGCCTGGCTTTGTCATTGGCTCGCCCCGTGATGGCGTCGGGCAGTCGTCCTATAGCACTTACGTCCTCCGTTGTTCCTCCGGTGGCTGATGCTGCTCCTATGTTGACCGATCTGAGCGCCTGGACGGCGCACACATTGCAGTGGGGCGAGGAAGTGGCTTGTCTGGCGCAGCGCGGCGGCATGGACGTCTCTGCTGTTGCTACGGCAAACCATGTGTTGAATCCCGCATTGCTGGGTGCGGGCCAGACGATTAATCTGCCGCCGTCTGGGCCACACACTCTGGTCGCGGCCCGCGCGGGCGATACACCACTGACCCTCGCCGTAAAGCATAATCTATCACTCTGGGATGTGTTGCGTCTCAACTACGCGCCATTATACACCGGCAAAAACGTGAGGCTTCCCGGCGCCGGTGCAGAGACAGCGACCTGCCTGCCATATCCGTTGGCGTCGTTGGCCGTCTCGCCGCAGCCGGTGACTCGCGGGCGCACCGCACTGATCATCTTCGAAACGGCAGAACCGGCGGCCTGCGAAATTCGCTATCTCGACCAGACGGAGCCGTGTTACCCGTTGGACGATTCGCATCTCTACGCGCTGGTGGGACTTTCGGCGCTGATGGACCCCGGCACGTACACGGTGAAGATCGCTGTGCAGGCCGATGGGCTGGAGACGGTGTTTACGGTTCCACTGGACGTTAGCGCCGGGCGATATGGCTACCAATACATTGATCCCCCGCCTGCTCTTAGCAAACTAATGGATCCCGAGCTGATGCAGGATGAACTGGACTACCTGGCGATCTGGCGCACGATCCGCACGCCCGAGCGGGCCTGGGACTTGCCGCTTGCTTTCCCGCTGCCGTATCAGGTCTCCGTTTCGGCCAGATACGGCGACCGGCGTTCGTACGGCGGGATGGTCGATGGCTACCACTCCGGCGTGGATTACCGCGCGTGGGGCGGAATGCCTGTGCTCGCGCCGGCGGATGGCGTCGTGCTGTTCGCTGAACGCCTGGAGGCGCGCGGAAACGCAGTGTTGCTGGATCATGGCGGCGGCTTGATCACCGGCTACTGGCACCTCTCGCGGATCGACGTGGAGGTAGGGCAGCACGTGCAGCGCGGCGAGGCCTTCGCGTTGGTCGGCAACACCGGTCTTTCGACGGGCGCGCATCTGCATTGGGAGATGTGGGTCAACGGCGTTTCTGTGGATGCGACGCAGTGGTTAAGCGCCGATGCTTTCTCTGGGCTGACGCTTCCGGCGCTCGGCGCGCAGCCTTCGGTCACGACGACAGCCTCTGTCGCGCCGACAGCCTCTGTCGCGCCGTGAGAGGGAGCGGATGACCTTGTTCGAGCGCTGGAGCAGTGTCTCCGGCGCTTTTTTGTCAGCAGATTTAGCCGATTGAGCAGATTTTTTATTCGTCAATTGTAACAATCTGCTTCATCTGCTCAATCTGCTGACAGAAACATAGATGTTTTATCTTCGAGGTTACTATGTGCGGACGTTTTTCTTTGGGCGTGAATCTGGATGATCTGGTCGAGGCTTTCCCGGATTTTATCTTTCCGCCTGAATTGCCGCCACGTTACAACATTGCGCCGACGCAGGATGTGGCGGTCGTCCCCAACAACACCGACAAGCACGTTGAGCTTTTTCATTGGGGACTGATTCCATCCTGGGCCACGGATCCCGACATCGGCAGTCGCTTGATCAACGCGCGCGCCGAGTCGCTGGCGGAAAAACCGTCGTTCCGCGCGGCTTATCTCCGGCGGCGCTGTCTGATCCTTGCGGACGGCTTCTACGAATGGCGGGCCATCCCCGGCAGCAAGGCCAAGCAGCCGATGTACATTCAATTGGCGACGAAAAAACCGTTTGCCTTTGCCGGTTTGTGGGAACTCTGGCGGCCCGACGACACGCCTATCCTCTCCTGTACCATCATCACCACCGAGCCGAACGCCTTGCTTGCTCCGATCCACAACCGCATGCCCGTTATCCTGCCGCCGGATGCCTACGATCTGTGGCTCGATCCCGCCGAACAAAAGCCCGCCGCGCTCAACCACCTGCTCATACCCTATCCCGCCGAACTGATGACCGCCTATCCCGTCTCTCGCCTCGTCAACAGCCCGGCGACCGACACGCCCGCCTGCATCGTTCCAAGTAGCGAGTAGCGAGTTGCGAGTTGCGAATAGCGACTTACTCTTAACTCTTCACTCTTAACTCATTTCTAATTCCCTGCGAGGTCCTATGAACCCTATAACGTATGCTCAAACCCATCACGATAAATTTCTGGAAGAACTCAAAGCTTTTCTGCGGATTCCCAGCGTCAGCACACAGCCCGAGCACAAGGCCGACATCGAACGCGCGGCGACGTGGCTGCGCGATGAACTGCTGAACGTTGGTTTCCCCAAGGCTGAAATCATGCCGACGACAGGCCATCCCATCGTCTACGCGGAGTGGTTGGCCGCCGGGCCGGATGCGCCGACGGTCCTCGTCTACGGGCACTACGACGTCCAGCCGCCCGATCCGCTGGAATTGTGGCGCACGCCGCCCTTCGAGCCGACGGCGGTGGGCGACGATCTCTTCGCGCGCGGCGCATCCGACGACAAGGGGCAGGTGTTCATTCACCTGAAGGCCGCCGAGGCGTTCAAGGCGACGGCGGGCGAGCCGCCCGTCAACGTCAAGTGCATCTTCGAGGGCGAGGAGGAGATCGGCAGCCCGAGCTTCAACCCCTTTGTGTTTGCGCACACGGAGTTGCTGGCGGCGGACGTGGCGCTCATCTCCGATACGCACATCCTGGGGATGGACACGCCGACCATCGTCTACGCGCTGCGCGGACTGGCCTACCTCGAGGTGAAAGTGACCGGGCCGGATCACGACCTGCACTCCGGCATCTACGGCGGCGCGGTGCTCAATCCTATCAACGCGCTCTGCCGGATGATTGCGCGGATGCAGGACGCAGATGGGCGCATCACGATCCCCGGCTTCTACGACAATGTGCGCGATCTTGACCCCGACGAGCGCGCGGAACTGGCGAAGCTGCCCTTCGATCACGCGACCTGGCTTGAGGAGGCGGGCGTGAAGGCGGACTGGGGCGAGCCGGGCTACACCGTCGTCGAACGCGCGTCCGCGCGGCCCACGCTGGACGTGAACGGCATCTGGGGTGGCTACATCCAGCCCGGCGCGAAGACGGTTTTACCCAGTGAAGCGTATGCCAAAATTTCGATGCGCCTGGTGCCGGATCAGAACCCGAAGGAGATTGCGCGCCTCGTGGCGGATTACTTAAAGCAGATTGCCCCGCCTGCCGTGACCGTTGAAGTGCGCGATTTGCACGGCGGCGACGGCGCCATCGTCCGACGTGACAGCCCGGCGATGCAGGCAGCGTTCCGCGCCTACGCCGAGACCTTCGGCGTCGAGCCGATCTTTATGCGCGAGGGCGGCTCGATCCCCGTCGTGGCGACGTTCCAGAAGGCGCTCGGCATCGAGACGATCCTGATGGGCTTCGGCCTGCCCGATGACCGGCTGCACTCGCCGAATGAGAAATTCCACATCCCGGCGTTTTACAAGGGCATCGAGACGGTGATTCGCTTTTTGGAAGGGGTGCGGCAAACCGGGGTGTAAGCTGGTGGGGGATGTGTTTTTGTCAGCAGATTTAGCGGATTGAGCAGATTTGGCAGATTGTTTTATTGACTTGCGGATCGTGCGATCCGCCGCAAGCCGTTTTCTACTGACCAGATTGCCGGTCGAAATTGCGCGCGCACATCCCCACGGCGCGAAACATTCCTAACTGTTCGTAGAACGGCTGTACCTCCGCGTCGCAGAGCAGATCGATCATATACAAATCCTGCAAGCGTTCCAACATCCGGCGCACCAGCGTTTGGCCGACGCCCTGGTGTTGGTACGCGGGCAGCACCTCGAGAAACGGGATATAGGCCGCGAGCACATTGTCCGTGATCGCCGTGATAAAGCCGACGACCTGCCCTGTCGCTGTGTCCACCGCCAGCACGACCGCGTCGCTGTTGCGCAGCAAGCGCAGATGCACATCCGGCGCCGGCGGATTCGGCCAGCCGGCGAAGAAGCCTTTTAATTGCGCGGGCGTGATGTCTTCGGCGGAGTGCCGGTATTCGATCATGTCCATAAAAACGGTCGAATGTCTATCAACCGGTGCAGATTTCGCTGATCCTCTTCGTGCCACTCGTCTTCGAGTTCCCTGGACTTGTCCATAGCCGCGTAGTACTCCGGGTATTTCTCCCGTTCAGGAAAGACCAGTACGTTTTCTTCAGAACCGAAGAGTTCTTCAAGGGATGGTCCGGTGACATCATCCAAAGGATCGTGTCGGCTAGGACGTTCTTCTTTCCACCAATGATACAACTGCGAGATTTCGCTCCAGGCATGGCGATGCAGTTCGTCATGCTGCCAGTCAATAGTTTCAGCCGGCCTTTCCTTTTCGACGAAGTCTACCAGGATTTGAAAGGCAGCGTGAAGGAGGATGTAGTCCTTGTCGTACCATTGTCCTTTTTCCAGGGTATGGATTTTGAGATATTTCATATCACTCCGTATGCTTCCACTCATGCTGCCGCAGATTTCTGACCCATAAGGCGCTGTCTCGCATGTCGTCGCGGTCTCGCCACATCCCGATGAAAGGTTCATCCGTCAGCTTGACACGCTTGCTCTTCTTAACCGGCGCTGCTGTTGGGTAACGAGTTTTCAAGAAAGCGACAAAGTCCAGGACTTGTTGCTGCGCCTCTGGCGGTAATGACATTACACACTCAAGCAGTATAGGACTTACTTCTGTGGCCTTCACTTGCTAATTTGCTCGATCTCTTGCTGAAGCACAGATAGGCGATTTTTCACAATATCCCACACGATTTCGTCTGAAACGACGTCATATCCATGCGCAAGGATATTTCGAAAACCTATGATACGTTGGTGATCGGTAATCCTCTCAATCGTCTCTTCATCAATTCTCTTTAGACGGTTCAATGCCTCACCGATAATCTCGAATTGACGTTCGACTGCCGAGCGTAGCAAGGCACTCGCTGCGTAATCCTCGAATTCTCTGCCTGCTGTGAATTCGACAATCAGCGCAACGGCTTGCTCGATGTCGTAGAGCAGCTTTTTAGTTTGTAGATCCATAGATCATCATCCTGTCCTGTGCAATCGCTTGCCTGAAGTAAGGGTTTCTGATTGCTTTTTCTTCTACCAGATCAACGGAGCGTTCGAAAAGTTGTTCCAACGCTTCTTTGAACCCGAAATATTGTTCAAAAGCGCCCAATGGGTGTGCTTCCGCAAAGTTTACGATGAAATCGACATCGCTGTGCTGTGCAGTAAAGTCTCCACGCGCCGCAGAGCCAAATAGCTCCAGCCGTTTGACGCCGTATTTCCGGCACAACTCGGCTAGCTCATCCATATAGGCGTTGATTTCCAACATCATGGTTTACCTCTCGGTCAATGTTATTGTTGTTGCGCCTTCGCCCAGCTATCCCGCAGCGAGACGGTCAGGTTGAACACAAGCTTCTCTTCCGTTGTGTCGGGGTCGGTGCAGAAGTAGCCCTTGCGCATGAACTGGTAGCGGTCGCCTGGCTTTGTCCCGGCGAGGCCCGGCTCGACTTTCGCGCCCGCCATGATGACGAGCGACTCGGGGTTCAGGTTCGCCATAAAGTCCTGTCCCTCGGGGACGTCGCCGGGGTCTTCCTTAGTGAAAAGGTAATCGTACATGCGGACCTCGGTGTCCAGCGCGTGGGCGGCGGAGACCCAGTGGATTGTCCCCTTGACCTTGCGCCCGTCGGGCGTCGCGCCGCCGCGCGATTCGGGATCGTAGGTGCAGTGCAGTTCGACGATGTCACCCGCCGCGTCTTTGACGACGTCCACGCATGTGATGTAATACGCGCCCGCCAATCGCACTTCGCGTCCCGGCGCGAGACGGAAGTATTTGGGCGCCGGCTTCTCCATAAAGTCCTCTTGCTCGATGTAGACGACGCGGGAGAACGGCACTTGCCGCGTCCCCATCTCCGGCTTCTGCGGGTGGTTAGGGATGTCGAAGTATTCCACCTGATCCTCGGGGTAGTTGGTGATGATGACCTTGAGCGGTTCGAGGACCGCCATCGCACGCGGGGCGCGCTCGTTCAACTCTTCGCGGATACAGTGTTCGAGCAGGGCGATGTCGACCACACTGTTGGCTTTGGCGATGCCGATGCGGTCGCAAAAGTCGACGATGGATTCCGGTGTGTAGCCCCGGCGTTTCAGTCCCCGGAGGGTGGGCATGCGCGGGTCGTCCCAGCCGCGCACGTGACCTTCGTTGACCAGGCGCAACAGGAAGCGCTTGCTCAGCACGGTATAGGTCACGTTCAGCCGCGCAAACTCGAGTTGCTGCGGGTGATAGATGCCCAGTGCGTCGAGGAACCAGTCGTAGAGCGGGCGGTGGTCCTCGTAGCCCAGATCGCACAGCGAGTGGGTGACGCCTTCGATGGAATCTTCCAGACCGTGCGCCCAGTCATACATTGGATAGATGTGCCATTTGTCGCCGGTCCGGTAATGTTCGCGGTGCAGGATGCGGTACATCACCGGGTCGCGCAGATTGATGTTGGGCGAGGCCATGTCGATTTTGGCGCGCAGCACGCGCGATTCTTCGGGAAACTCCCCGGCGCGCATTCGACCGAACAAGTCGAGGTTCTCCTCCACGGAACGGTCGCGGTACGGGCTATTTTTTCCGGGTTCGGTGAGCGTGCCGCGATACTCGCGCATCTCATCGGGGCTGAGATCGTCGACGTAAGCCAGCCCCTTCTTGATCAGCACTTCGGCCCACTGGTACATCTGCTCGAAGTAGTCGGAGGCGTAGAAGATATTGTGCTCGCCGACGTCGAATCCGAGCCAGCGGATATCGTCAATTATCGACTGCGCGTACTCGACTTCTTCCTTGGCCGGGTTGGTATCGTCGAAGCGCAGGTTGTACTTGCCACCGTAGTCCTCCGCGATGCCGTAGTCGATGCAGATGGCCTTGGCGTGCCCGATGTGCAGGTAGCCGTTCGGCTCCGGTGGAAAGCGGGTGTGGACCCGCCCGCCGAATCTGCCGGTTTTCAGGTCTTCTTCGATTGCCGCGCGGATAAAATCGCGCGGGGCTGTGCCTTCATTTTCAGTCATAATCTCCTCCTCAAATAGTCCCAAGTCGAAAGTCGAAAGTCGAAAGTCTTGAAACTTTGTGTTCTCTGTGTCTTTGTGTGAACCGCCAGCTACAAGTCGTAGTATAGCTCGATTTCGTAAGGATGCGGGCGGTTGTTGACTTGTTGTTCCTCCCACCGTTTGCGCACGATCCAACGTTGAATGAGTTCCTCGTTGAACACGTCCCCCGCGAGCAGGAAATCGTGGTCGGCTTCCAAAGCATCCATCGCCGCACCCAACGAGGTGGGCAGCGCATGGATCATCGCACGTTTCTCTGCCGGCCATGAGAAGATGTCCTCATCCACCGGCCCGAAGCCCATCTCGGTGGGATCCATCCGTTTGAGGATGCCGTCGAGTCCGGCGAGCAACTGCGCCGCCATCGCCAGGTACGGATTGCAGGTCGCGTCGGGCGGGCGGAATTCGAAGCGCGCTGAATTGGGTTGGTTGGCATACTTGGGAATGCGCACGGCAGCGCTGCGGTTGCCCAGCGAGTAGATGGCGCTGATGGGCGCTTCGTAGCCGGGCACCAGTCGCCGGAAGGAGTTGGTGCTCGGATTGGTGAAGGCCATCACTGCGCCGCCGTGCCGCAGCAAACCGCCGATGTAGTAGCGGCCAACGTCGCTGATCGTCCCGTATTGCTCTGGATCGTAGCACAGATTCTTGCCATTCTGCCAGATCATCTGGTGGAAGTGCATCCCGGAGCCGGCCTCGCCATAGAGCGGCTTGGGCATGAAGGTCACGGACATCCCTTCCTTGAACGCTGTCATCCGTGACACGTATTTCACCAACATTGACCCGTCCGCCGCCTGGATGAGCGGCAGCATCGGCGTTTCGATCTCGCACTGGCCCGGCCCGCCCACCTCGTGGTGATGGTACTTCACGTCCAGGCCCATGTTCATCAAGTGCTGGCTGATGCGCGAGCGCAGGTTGTAAAGATGATCTTGCGGCGGAATGGCGTGGTAGCCGCCGTGGCGTGGAATGGTGTAGCCACAGCCCAACTCCTGCGTGTTCCAGTCCGCTTCTTCCGATTCCACCCGATAAAAGGCCGAGTTGATGCGGTTTTGATACCCCATCCGGTTGAACACGTAGAACTCGAACTCCGGTCCCCAAAGGCTGGTATCGGCGACGCCGGTGGCGCGCATGAAGTCCTCGGCGCGCAGGGCGATGTTGCGCGGGTCGTAGGGAAAGACCTCGCGCGTGTCGGCCTCCTTCGCGGAGCAGACAAAGCTCAGGGTCGGCATGTCCCAGAAGGGATCCTCCGCGCCGGTGCTGAGATCGGGCACGGCCACCATGTCGCCCGCGCTGATCGATTTGAATCCCACGCTGGATCCATCGAAGCCGACGCCTTCGTTCATCAGTGCCAGTGTGAATTGTACGGCCGGGATTGTCACGTGATGCCAACGTCCCCAGAGATCGCAGAATTTGAGGTCCACCATGGCAATCTCGTGCTCACGGATGTAGTTTTGTGCCTCTTCGAGCGTTTCAAACACGACTGGCCTCCTTTGGGAAATAGTTGAAAGTTACAAGTTATGGGTTAAAAGTTAAAAAATCCGTTCAATCCGTTGGCGGATTGAGTCCTCGACAGACATTATATGCACCTTTGGTTTGTCGGCAAGAAAAAGATCCTATGTCATTTGAACGTTATACCGAAGTTGTGTATACTTTAGACGTGATGCGTGAATCGTGAGCAGAAAATCACGTATCGCGCATCAGCAGAAAAATTATCTCGAGGAGAACAAAATGGCCCGTATTCCTATTGCTCTGCAATTGTATTCGATTCGCCACGACTGCGAGAAAGATTTGCCCGGCACGCTGAAGGCCGTCGCCGAGATGGGCTACGAAGGTGTGGATTTTGCCGGGTACTATGGCTGCGACGCCCCGACAATCCGCGCGTTGCTCGACGACCTGGGCCTCAAGGCTGCGGGATGTCACACGGGCATCCAAACCTTGCTGGGCGACGAGATGCAAAAGACGGTCGAGTTCAACCGCATCCTCGGCAACAAGTACCTCATCGTCCCCGGCCTGCCGGAGTCCTATCGCGACTCTCGCGATGCCTGGCTCAGGACCGCCGAGCTGTTCAACGACATCGCGGCCAGGCTCAAGCCTGAAGGGATGTTCACCGGCTATCACAACCACTACATCGAGTTCACGCCGCTGGATGGCGCGCCATGGAATGGCGAACTGCCGTGGGACACGTTCTTCGGCAACACCGTGCCCGAGGTTGTGATGCAAATCGACCTCGGCAACGCGCTGCACGGCGGGGCCGATCCGGTCGCGTTCCTCAAACGCTATCCGGGCCGCGCGCGGACGGTGCATCTCAAAGCGTATTCCGCAACGAACGACAAGGCGCTCATCGGCGAGGACGACGTCGATTGGCCCGAGGTCTTCCGGGTGTGCGAGGCCGATCCTGTAACGGAGTGGTACATCGTCGAGCAGGAAAGCTACCCTTACTCACCGTTGGAGTCCGTGGCGCGTTGTCTCGAGGCGCTCAGGGCGATGGGAAAATGATGCAGGATGCAAGAACAGCGCATCAGCGAATGGCTGAATCGGCGGATCACGGATCCCCAGTTCCCAGTTACCGATTACCAATCACAGAAAAGGACAAAAAAATGATCAAGATCGCTGAAATATTACCCCCTTATCCGACGCCGCTGTGGCGGATGGTCAAGCAGTGCGGCGTGGATGACGTCGTCGGGTCGATGGATTTCCGGCGCGGCCTCAACGTGGACAAAGAACAATTACCGTGGAGCTATATGTCGCTGGTGCGGATCAAAACCGCTTATGAGGATGGCGGTTTCAAATTCGACGTGCTCGAAAGCCGCCCGCCGCTCAACAAGGCCAAGCTCGGTCTGCCGGGGCGGGATGAGGAAATCGACACCGCGATCACCTTGATCCGCAACATGGGGGCGCTTGGCATCTCGGTGTGGTGCTACGAGTGGATGCCCGTCTTCAACTGGATGCGTACCTCGACCACTGCGCCCGCGCGGGGTGGTGCGCTGGCGACGGCTTACGATCACGACCTGATGCGCAACGCGCCGCTCACGGAGTACGGCGTCGTCACCGAGGAACAGTTGTGGGAGAACCTGGAATACTTCCTCAAGGCGGTTGTGCCGGAAGCGGAAAAAGCCGGCGTCAAGCTGGCGATGCACCCCGACGATCCGCCCCTCTCGCCCATTCGCGGCCTGGGACGCATCATGCGCAGCGTCGAGAACTACCAGCGGCTGCTCGACCTTGTGCCGAGTCCGGTGAACGGCATTGCGCTGTGCATGGGCAATTTCACGCTGATGACCGACGATCTGCCGGCCGTCATCCGCCACTTCGGCAAGCAGGACAAGATCTTCTTCGTCCACTTCCGCGACGTGCGCGGCACACCGGAGAAATTCGTCGAGACGTTTCACGACGACGGCAAGACCGACATGCTGGCGTGTATGCAGGCCTACCGCGACGTTGGCTTCGAGGGCGTTTGCCGTCCCGACCACGTCCCCACGATGGAAGGCGACAGCAATGACAATCCATCTTACTCGTCGATAGGGCGACTCTTTGCCATCGGCTACCTCAAGGGCTTACGCGAGGCGGTGTACGGGAGGCCGTCCGACTAACGACTATTTGACTGTCTTTGGAGGTGATGATGCACTGGTCTGAGATTCGTAACATTTATCCCGATCAATGGCTGGTTATCGAGGCTCTTGAAGCACATACAAACGTTGATGCTGAACGACTTCTGGATCGTTTGGCTGTCGTTGAGACTTGCCATGATGGCTATTCAGCCATGCAACGTTACCGTCAACTTCATCAAGAGTATCCACAACGGGAATTCTACTTCGTGCATACCAGCCGTGAGGAACTCAATATCCGCGAACGCTACTGGCTTGGCATTCGGAGGCCCTATGCAGTTGTCGCTGAGAGATAATCTACCTTGGCGCAGATGGGCGCCATCATCAACTTGCGGGAGATGCAACTTTCGTTTGAGTCGTAACTACATCTACAGGAGCATACTATGATTACAAAGTACCCTCCGATTACGTCAAAATTGCCGGTCTTTCTGCACGGCGGCGACTACAATCCCGACCAGTGGCCTGCCGAGGTGTGGGAGGAGGATATGCGTTTGATGAAGCTCGCGCATTGCAACGCCGTGTCGGTGGGCATCTTTGCCTGGGCGCGCCTGGAACCCGCCGAGGGCCAGTTCGACTTCGACTTTGATTATACCTGTAAGCCGGTTGGAGGGCAATGTTTGTCTTTTTGCAGGAGAAAGGACAACTGTGGCGCCGTTATGACGTTTTTATGACGGCGTTGGGGTACGATGATCG
>DYKY01000103.1:2294-14655 GCA_020722365.1 Thermoflexus sp. | reverse complement strand
ATGCGGGTCACATAGGGCGTCAAGCTGTCCGCACAACGCACTGAAGCTGCTGCGCTCAAAGGGCAAAGCCCTTCGGGCTGAATTCTAGCCCCGCCAGGGGCTTCGCGCTTTGCGCATGGTCTCTTTAGGGCCAGGCTATGCAGCGGTTGTCAGGATGCGTAATGGCCACTCCCCCTGCTTGCCGGCGATGTAGGTTTCACGGCGCCGGGCGAACGCAGGGTCCAGGTGCGAGAGTGGAATGGCGCGCCCGCCCAGCAGCACCGGCGGATCGACCGCGCGCACTTTGGGCAACGCGAACAAATCGGGATGTGCGGGGTCACGGACAAAATCGACGTCGCGCCGCAGGAGCGCGAGCCACCGTTGAACAGCGGGGGCGTTGGCAGCGCGGATGCGTTCGAATAGCGCGGCATCCGTTCCGGCGAAGTCGGCTTCCACGATGACGCCGAGTTCCAACGCTGCGCGCAGCGCCTCAGCCATGACGGCATACCACCCCACCTCCTGCACCGAACACCAGCACACATCGTCCAGGCGGATGAATTGCTCGCCGAGCCAACGGGCGGCGTCCAGATCATCCACCACGATCTGCCCTTCCCAGACACGTAGATGCGCCAGCAGCGATTGCGCGGCGGCAGCGGAGAACGTCCCCACGTCCACCGTCCCATCGCGCAGGAAGTAATCGAGCCGGTCGGCGCAGAGCCAGGGCAGCGGCTGTTCGAGCAACGCGAAGTTCTCCGCGTCGGAGACGAGGCGCCAATCCAGCCCGTGCCGCGCGCAGATGGCGGGGATCTCGGAGCCTTCGAGCATCGCTTCACGGTGTTCCTCGTGATAGGTGTGCGCGTGATTGGGAAAGACGAAGTCGATGACGTGGGAGAACGCCGTGTGCGGGACGTCGTGGAGCAGCCCGGCGGCCTGTTCGACGGGGTCCGCCCCGAGCAGGCGCAACAACGCCGCCACGCCCAGGCAGTGATCGAGGCGCGTCGTGGCGCGCTCCGGCTTGATGAAGGCGGTGATGCCGCCCTGGTCAATCGCCGCGAGCCGCTGCACTGCGTCGGCGTGGTACAGATCGACGAACAACGGCTCGGTGAAGGTCACGTTGCCGTAGACGGGATCGTGGATGGTGATGGGGGGCATTTTTTTCTCGCGTTTTTTTGTTGGACAGGATTTACAGAATGAACAGGATGGGAAGGTTTTCACGGCGCGCCGAAGCGGCGGGCAAGATAAGCATTGAGGGTGTATGTATTCAAGTCGTTGAGCACGGCGTGGAGGATAGCGCGTTTTTCATGGGTGTCTTCATCCGCGCGGATTTCGACCAGGAGTCCGGAGATGGCATCACACATAGATGACTCCACGGTTAGCGTATAACGCCATCTGCTTCACGGGACCGACGGGCGCACGACATCCCACACAGCTTCGGGATGGCGGGCGACGACCTGCAATAGCACACGCGCCGGGCCTTCTGGCGCACGCCGGCCCTGTTCCCAATTGCGCAGCGTCTTGACACTGATGCCCAACAGTAGCGCAAATTGTTCCTGCGAGAGGCGATACCCTTCGCGAATGTTCTTGACATCCAGTTTCTCGATCACGAACTGGCGCGACGGCGCAGCTTCACCGCGCAAAATCGCGCCGCCTTCGCGCACACTGGCGACCAGTTCAGCAAACAAGTCTTCGTTCACGGATAGTCCTCCTCGACGATCTTTTTGAGTATTTGCACCTGGGCTGGTGAGAGATCCTCTTGCTCGCCCTTCGCGTAGATCAGCAACATCAGCAATTGCCCATGCACCGTAGCCCAGTAATAGATGACACGCACGCCACCGCTTTTACCGTGTCTCCGCGCAGCCCAACGCACTTTACGAATGCCGCCGCTGCCGACAATGATCGCTCCCAGATCAGGACGCGCAACGAGCACAGCTTGCAACTGCCGATATTCGTCATCGGTGAGCAGTCTTTGCACCTGACGGGTGAAAATTGAAGTTTCGATGATGAGCATCTGTCACCTTTTGTTATCTTTACTATACGCCAATGGCGTACATTTGTCAAGATAGCGCGGAAAACAGAAAATGAAGCCTTGTCCAGAGCTTCACAAAGAACATTTACGCCTCGACCTCCGGTTTGATCAAGGCAGTGACGCCGCCCTGGTAGATTGCCGTGAGCCGCTGCACCGCGTCGGCGTGGTACAGGTCGATGAACAACGGCTCGGTGAAGGTCACGTCGCCGTAGACGGGATCGTGGATGGTAATCGGTGTCAATATTTTCTCCGTTATAGTCCTCAAATGTGCATTGACAAAAACTCATCTCATGATAAATTAAGAGTATTAAAGCCCGCGAATGACCGTGTTGGTGAAGCCCAACACATCAACGGTGATTCGCAATGACGACCCCAGGGAGTGCTTACCAGCACTCCCTGGATTTTTTAGGAGGCAAGATGAAAGCGCGTATTTTCATTGATTTTTGGAATTTCCAACTCGGCCTCAATGAGATCTCTCCCGGCTTCAAACTTGATTGGGCCAAGCTTTCACCGTGGTTGGTTGACGCTGCTGCGGCTTGTCTCAATCAACCCTCAGATTTTTATCACTTTATCACAGTAGAAGAAATCAATGCGCACAATGGCAATATGCGCCCGGTGCGTTATTTGAACCTGAGCGCAACCGACGACCAGGAGCGCAAAAGGATTCCACTGGCAGAGATTTTGCAACCGGCCAAAGCTACGGTTACGCTTGATGATGACACAGAATATCGGCGTATTTCGGTTGCTTTGTACGGCAAGGGAGTTAGTCTGCGCGATACGGTGTGGGGACGCGACATTAAAACCAATAAGCAGCGCCCGGTGAGAGCCGGACAAGTCGTTATGTCCAACATCTGGGCCAGAAAGCAAGCCTTTGGAATTGTACCGCCTGAATTGGAAGGAGCGATTGCCTCGACAGATTTTTCGCTGTTTGACCTGGATGTGGAACGTATAGAGCCGCGTTTTCTGAGCTATATATTGGGGTTTGGCCCATTGACTGAAAGTCTGGAATCAATGGCAAAAGGGTCAACCGGCAAAGCTCGCGTTCACGCTGATGATTTTCTGTCACTGGAAATCCCTGATTTGTCCAAAACAGAACAAACGCAGTTAGCCAATCGTTTAGACCGACAGCGCGCTATTATCGAACAATGTGAACAGTTGTTAACAGGTGTGGATAGGCTGGATTGGCTGGATGACAGCCTGTTTGCCGTAGCTGCGGATGATGTGCTGGCGACTTCGTTCGCGCCGTTGGTGGGGGATGCCACCAACTACATTGATCCTACCAGCGAACCAGAAACGCTCTGGAAAGTCTATGGCGTCTCCAACGAAACCGGCGTGCGCTTGGGTGAAATCAAAGCAGGCGCGGATTTCAAGGTGGGGCGCAAATATCAGCGATTGGTCAAAGATGCATTGGTTTACAATCCGCAGCGGGTCAATGTGGGTTCGGTTGGGGTGGTTACAGAAACCGACGCGCAAAGCATCGTCAGCCCTTATTACGTCATCTTCACATGCAAACCGGAGCTGGACCGGCGGTTCGCCTACTATCTCATCAAATCGCCCTATTTCCGGCGCTTGATTGACGAAGCGGCAGTTGGCGCGGTGCGGCACGAATTGTTCTTCAAGCTGTTCTGTGCGATTCCGATTTCTATCCCGCGCCCGGAAACGCAACAGCGCATCGTCGCGGCAATAGAGGCGCAGTTAGCCGCTTACGCCGGAGTACGGCAGCTACAGGCGCAGGCGGAGTCCACGCTACGGGGGATTGTGCGGGGATTGTTTGAGCGTTAGCGGCGCAAAGCGTCCAGATGTTGTTCGCGTCGGCTCCAGAATACCGATATGATCTGATAAGCGCGCAGCGCCTGCATCACATCGCTGGACGGTTTGTGTTCCTCGTCGTTGAGGATCGCGTAGGCTTGTGTGTCTTCGGCGCGCACCTCGCGGGTATCATTCCATGCAAAAATGTATGAGGAAATGTTATCCCGCGACGGCGTGTTGATCGCGCGTAACAAACGCTCCGGCGCTTTAGAGGAAGCCGGAATCACAAAGTCGAAGGTGTGATCGAACCCGCTGCGCCCGGCCAATTTGATCAGCGGCGTAAAACGAATGTCGTTGGCGCGTAAAAAGCGTTCCACATCCTCGCGAAATAGCGAGAGCACCTGTTCGCGCGCAATAACAAACATATCGTTGACCGCCAACATCGCTTGAATCAGGTTGTGCTTGCGGCGGGGTAAATTGGCGCGTTGGGCTTCGATGCGCAGCGCGCCCTCAACGACGCTAACGCCAAACCCCTGCAGCATAGTCTTGAGGATTTGCTGGCGCTTTGGCGAGGTCAAGTCTACCCCGGACATCGCCAGATTACTCAACGTGTAACCGTCATCAGTCAGCGCATAATTCCCATTATCTTGCGTGAGGTACAGTTGCAGATGATCGTTGTGGCGGTCTACAAAGGGCGTCGTTATCTCGCAAACCCCGCCTTTGACGGCCACAACGGAGATTTCTGACCTCAACCAAGTCAGATATTCATGAATCAGCAAGTCACAATCCAACGCAGCGCTCATAATAGCTTTTCCTGAATCATCGGTAAACCGATAATATGGCAATAACGCGCAAAATCTCCCAGCGTCAGCGGAAGACTGCCTGGGTCGCGGAACGCAAATGAGAAATCGGCTAAAGCCGTGGCGAATTTTAGATCGTAACCCTCTCGAAAAACATGGATGTGAGGGCCTGTAATTACGGTTTCATCAGGATTTGTATGACGCAATGTTGAGCCGATATCCAACCGCACTAAAGGGACGACAGCCCTGGCGCGTTCTTGCAAAGTGAACTTCCGTAACTCTATACGGCCCTGGTAGATATCCAACCAGAACCGTTCACGTCCGTCAACTGAAATCAACTCGCGCTCTATCCTGATACCCGGCGCCCCCAAAATCAGCACGTCATCTTGGGCAAATCGCTTTTCCAGTTCCATCAGGTAGTCGGCTTCAGACTGCGTCAACATAGCTATTTACGTCCCGAATTATGCTGTGCGAAGGAAACATCAATTTGCCCCGCCTACTTTCATTATAGCGATTTTTGTGTGTTTGACCACATATCCGGTGTCAGCTTGTCGGCTAACACCGGATCTTTTGTACGTCGCGTCCAGTATACGATGAATGGGTAGAATGTACAGGGCATCACCGGACGTTTTTGAGATGGCATCCCCGCTGCTCCCTGACACACAAAACACGCGCCCGGCAAAAACGAAAACAAAATCCACGCCCGCGACAGCAATCGCGGGTGTGGGTGGATCGGGCAACTCGACGCCGGAATTACGGTGCGGCTTTCAACACCAACGGGAGGAAGATGAGGCGCGGCTCAACGATCACCGTGGCCGTATCGGTTGCTGTAACCACATCGAGCGGGCCGGCGTTGTACACCGTCCACGTCGCCGTGTTGACCGTGACAGCAGTGATCGTGGTGGTCGCGGTAAGGAAGGCCGACGCGCCAGGGGACAGCGCGTAGGGGAAGGCGGACGGTTTCACTTGCCAAAATTTTGCCCTGTAGTATAATCTCCTGTGCACGCGGGCTTAGTTCAGCGGTAGAATGTCTCCTTGCCAAGGAGAAGGTCAAGGGTTCGAATCCCTTAGCCCGCTTGTTTCTTGGCGACGTAGCCAAGTGGTAAGGCAAGGGTCTGCAAAACCCCCATTCGTCGGTTCAAGTCCGACCGTCGCCTTTACCCAACCAACACCAGAAGCGGCGGGCATCTAATGGCGATGCCCGTTTTTGTTCAGATATGGGGCGGTGGCGAAATGGCAGACGCACCGGTCTTAAAAACCGAGGGACTTACGTCCGTGTGGGTTCGAATCCCACCCGCCCTACTTGATTGAAAACCGTTTCAATGGGTAAAATCGCCGCCGGTGACCTAACAGCGGCGATTTTACATTTTAGGAGAAGACATGAGCCAGTCTTTCGCTTCATCGACACGGCGCCCGCTCACCGCGATTATCGTGGGGGCGGGACATCGCGCTATGCTCTACGCCTCGTACGCGCAGCAGCATCCCGACGAACTGCGCATCGTGGGCGTGGCGGACCTCAATCCGCTGCGGCGCGCGATGGTCGCCGAGCTATACGGCCTTTCGCCGCAGCAGTGCTTCGAGAGCGCCGAGGACGTCGCCAGCCGGCCGCAATTCGCCGACGTGGTCATCAACGGGACGATGGACCACCAGCACGTTCCCACTGCGCTGCCGCTGTTGGCGGCGGGATACGACATGCTGCTGGAAAAACCCTTCGCTACCTTCGAGGCAGAGATGTGGGACCTCGTGCGGGCGGCCAGGCAGTACCAACGTAAGGTCATCATCTGCCACGTGCTACGCTACACGCCGTTCTACGCCGCTATCCGCCAACAGGTCGCGGATGGCGTCATCGGCGATGTGTTCAGCGTGCAGACGATCGAGCACGTCTCCTATCACCATATGGCCGTGGGCTACATCCGCGGCAAGTGGAGCAAACCAAGTATCAGCCACACTTCCATGCTGATGGCGAAGTGCTGCCACGACCTTGATCTCATCGCGTGGATGAAAAGCGGCGTGCGCCCGCGCAGCGTCGCCAGTTTCGGCAGCAATTTCCAGTTCCGCCCGGAAAAAGCGCCCGCCAATGCGGGAACCCGCTGTCTGGTGGATTGTCCCATCGAGGCCGACTGCTTGTACTCGGCGCGCAAACACTACATCGATCACCCCGACCGGTGGCGTTTCTACGTGTGGGACAGCCTGGAGCACATCGCCAATCCCACCATCGAGCAGAAAATTCACTCGCTGAAGACGGACAACCCCTATGGGCGCTGTGTGTGGAAGTGCGGGATGGAGGTGGTGGATCACCAATCTCTCGTGATCGAGTTCGCGGATGGGACGACGGCGACGCACAACATGATCGGCGGGACGTCCAGGCCGTCGCGTGCAATACACCTCATCGGCACGCGCGGCGAAATTCAGGGCGTTTTCGAGGATGGGCGCTTCGTCATCCGCCATATCGACCCGCGACCGGGCCACGAATACACCGAAGAGGCGGTCGATCTCACGGTTGGCGGCGATATGCACGGCGCGTTCGGCGGGCACGGCGGCGGCGATATGCGCCTCGTCGCCGACTTTCTGCGCGTAATCCGGGGCGAACCGCCGTCGATTTCCACCACGCCGCTCGAGGATTCCGTCACCGGGCACCTCATCGGCTTCCGCGCCGACCGGGCGATGGCCGAGCGCCGCGTGGTAGACCTCACAGTTGAGGCATAACTTATCGCGTTCTTGCTTTAAGGGGATCGCCAGATCCCCGCTGGTGATAGAAAAGAGGATAACAATGGAAAAACCACTGATTTTGGTGACAAACGATGACGGCGTTGAATCCGCCGGCCTGTGGGCCGCCGTCGAAGCCATCGCGCCGTTGGGAGAGGTGCTGGTCGTCGCGCCGGACCGCCAATGGTCGGCGGCGGGACGCTCGATGCCGCAGAGCGTCACCGGGGCGGTGAGCGAGCACCAACGCGAGGTCGGCGGACAGACGGTGCAGGTCTACGGTATTGATGCGACGCCGGCCCTGTGCGTCGTCCACGCGATGATCGAATTCGTCCCACGCCCGCCGTCGCTGGTCGTTGCGGGCATCAACTTTGGCGAAAACGTCAGCACCGAAATCACCATCTCCGGCACGGTGGGCGCGGCCCTGGAGGCGGCTGCTTTTGGCGTCCCGGCGCTCGCCATCTCCCTGGAGATGACGGTGGACGAGCATCTCACAGGCGGGGAGGCGAAGGATTACAGGGCGACGCAGCATTTCGCGGCACTCTTTGCGCGGCGGCTGCTCGACCGCGCGATGCCTTACGATGTGAGCGTGCTCAACGTCAATGTGCCGGACGACGCCACGGCAGAGACGCCCTGGCGGCTCACCCGCCTGTCACGCCAGCGGTATTTCGTGCCGCTGGGGCCGGATCGCGCGAATGGCGACGGGCGTCCAGGGTATACGGTGCGCGCGGATCCAGACCGGGCCGAGCCGGATTCCGACGTGTGGGCGCTGCACGGCGCGCGCGTGGTCTCGGTGACGCCACTCTCACTCGACATGACTTCCCGCGCTGATTTTGGTGCGATTGAGGAGCGACTGCGTTAATCTTCCGCTTGACAAATCCGCTCTTGCCCCGTAAACTTGACGTTGGGTGAGAGATGATGCAACGCTATAGCGAAATCTTGCGCTTCCACGAAGGGCAACGCAGCCGACACCCTACCCCAGAGGCTGCGGTCGTTGTTGCACCGCCAGGAATCCCTGAGGGCGTGGGCGAGGAACTCGTCATCCTGGTCGATCTCATCCCGCAACTGGCGCATCGCAGCCGTGAATTGCGCGTTTTGACCGCCAGCACCTACTGGGCATCGACGGGCAGCATCGTGGCGCGATTACGCCGCGCGCTTGCCGAGGCCAACCGCCACCTCGTGCGCGTCAATGCCGAAGCGCCCCCCGGCTCAAAATGTTCCGGCAGTATCACCTGCGCGGTCTTCGCCGGTGAAGAACTGTTTCTCGGCCAGATCGGGGCCGGGTATGCGTTTGTCCACCATCCTGATAATCGCGTTGAATTGTTCCCGCGCCGCGACCGGCTGCTCACTCCCGTGGGCGCTTCGGTGCCGCCGGTCATCCACATCGGATACACCCTGTTGGAAGAGCAGGCCACGCTGCTGTTTGGCACAACCCCGGCGGTGGAATCGCAGCCCCGCGAGCGGTGGAAAGGGGCGCTGGTCGCCTTTGGCCCTGAAGAGATCGGGGAGTCCATCGCGCAGACGATGGCCGAAGGTCAGGCATCGGGCAGTTTCGTGATTGTGCGCACGTCCGCGCCGGCCCCCTCCTCGCCGCAACCTGAACCCCGCCACGGTCGGCGACTTTTTCACAAGCCCGAGAACCCCGTCGCAGTGACTCCACCTGCTGAAGAGCCTGTCGCTGCACCGCCGGAAGCCGTCGCGCCATCACCCGCACCTGTACCTGCTGAACCATCGATACCCGTGACGCCCGTTCCTGTGACCACGGAGAAGCCACAGGCGCCCCCACTTCCGGCATTTTTACAGAAGCGATTGGAACGTCGCCAACAAGAAGCCGGTCAAGCCCACCCTCCAGCCACGCACCCCCCTTCAACGCCGTCACAACTGAAACTTCCCCCCGTAGGCAAATGGATCAAAACGTTTTCCGGTAAGTTGCGCCAGGTAGTGTATGGGGAGCATGCCCCACGCACGCGGTCAACGACGACGCAACGCGCCCGTCTGCGGCTGGCGCTGCGCACCCTGTTGCCCGGCAAGGTGAAAGGGGTCAGACAAACCGTGACGCCGGTTGCGCCCACCGAAAAGCCAACGGTGATGGGGGGACTTGCGTTAGGATTGCTGTTGCTGGTGTTTTTTGTGACGATGACAATGTACTTCGAGTCCGGCGGACACGCTCGCGTGGAGGAGTATCTGGTGGAGGCGCGCGCGTTGCGGGAAAAGGCTTTTAGCAGTCAAAGCCGCGAGGATTGGGAGAGGCTGCTGGAATTGAGTTCACACATCGTGACCCTGGAACGCCAAAACACTGAGGCCGCTCGCTTGAAGGCCGAAGCCCAAAATGCCGTCGATGCGTTGGAAGTCGCGGCGGTGCTTGATGCACGCTTGTTCCTCGATCTGGGGGTTGCGCCAGCGCCACGGCGCCTGCTCGTGGCCGGTTCGTGGGTCTACATCCTCAATCCAACCGCCGACGAGGTGATCGGTTTGCCACTGCACGCGGATGGTCTCACGCTGCAGACCGATGTCCCTACGCCCATCCTCAAACGCGGCCAGACCTTCTACGGCGAAGTCGTCAACCACCTCGTCGATTTCGCCTGGGTGGAACCGGGCGGCAGCTTTCCCGATGGCGCGCTCTTTATCTACAGCGAGGGGGGCAGTATCTACATTTACGAACCGGCGCTGGGGCCGGGGAGCATCACCCGGCAGCGCCTGCAAGGGGAACTGGGACCGGGAGTGGTCACGGCGATGGGGGCTTTTGGGGAAAGGCTGTACCTGGTTCACCGCCAACAAAACCAGATCCTCACCTACCAGCCGGTCAATGGGATTTACGACACCGCGCGAGGGTACTTTTCCGAGGGATTCGCGCCGCGCCTTTCCGAGGTGTTGGACATAGGGATTGACGGGTTTATCTACCTGTTGATGGGCGATGGAACCATCAACACCTATTATCACGGGACGGAAGATAGCGCGTTCGAGATGAAGAATCTGCCGGATCCAAATGTCCACCCAATGGTGCTGGCGGTGGAACCTCAGACTGACCAGGGGATGATCTACCTGGGCGATCCCCGGCAGGAACGTATAATCGTCCTCGACAAACGGGGCGATTTCAAACATCAATTTCGGCTCTCTAGCGAGGCGCTGAAGCAGTTGGAGGCGCTCGCTATCAACGAGACGCCGCACGTTTTGTATCTGATCGCCGGCAACCGGCTCTACGCTGCGCCCATCCCCGACTTTGTGGCGCATTAGGTTGGTCTGCCAACCTCGCTTTCAGCGGTCGGCCTTCAGCGGTCAGCCAGAGCTGGCATTGTTTGCCGAGTATTCGATTGTATTCCGTCGATGAGCCGGACTACCGGACCGCGTGACTAAAGACTAACGGAGGGTTTATGGCACAACCGGAAACGCTGCGTACATTCATTGCTATTCCACTTTCCCCCCTGGTCGTTACCAAACTCGGCAATGTCCAGCGCGCGCTGCGACGCACGTGCCCCGAGCAGGCAGTGTCGTGGGTCAAGCCGGAGAACATCCATCTGACGCTGTTCTTCCTCGGCGATATTGTGCCGGAGCGCCGGGCGCCTGTCGAAGCGGCGTTGAGCGTGGTGGCGCGTCACGTCCACCCGTTCACGTTCAGCGTGCAGGGCATGGGGGCGTTCCCCAATCTCAACCGCCCACGGGTGATCTGGGTAGGGATAGAGGAACCGACCGGGCAGTTGGCGTTGCTGCACCGTGCGGTGAACGAGGCCATGGCGAACGTCGGGTTTCAGCCCGAAGACCGGCGCTTCTCGCCGCATCTGACGCTCGCTCGCATCCGCCAGCGTGCCTCGCGCGAGGAGGCGCAGGCTATGGGCGAGGCCGTCCGTCGAGCCGAGGTGGGGCATCTGGGCGACGTGACCGTGGAGGAACTGGTCTTCTTCCGCAGCGTGCTTAAGTCCTCGGGGGCGGAGTATACGCCGTTGGCGCGGTTTGCAATCGAGAATGAGAAATGAGGAATTAGAGAGAAGAACGGGTTATTTCATCCCGGCGATTCGTCACTACACTCCTCAACCCACCGCCGCCGTGTGTGCAAAACGGACGGTGAGATTCCTCCGCCCCCACTTCGCGCTACTTCTTGAAGACTTCCTTTGCGACCAGGATGGCGGATATGGCCCGCGGCCACCCGGCATAGAAGGCCAGGTGCGTCATGACCTCGGCCAGCTCGGTCTCCGAGACACCGTTTTCCCTGGCCCGGTTCAGGTGGCTTGGAAGCTGCTCCGTGTTTCCGTTGGCGATGAGCGCCGCGACGGTGACCAGGCTGCGGTCGCGCGGCGACAGTTCGGCACGCGACCACACGTCACCGTATAGCACGTCGTCCGTCAGCTCCGCCAACTTGGGCGCAAAATCGCCCATGAGTTGCTGTGCGCGTGATGGTTCTTTTGATTCAGACATCTTGTACCCCCCTTTAGACATCCAACTTGCGTTCACCCAGCCACTTCACCATTGCCGGGTCCCGATGGTCAAAGAAACTACTGGTTTTTGTATCTAGCGTCTCGATAGCCGCCAGGTCTTCCGCAGTTAATTCGAAATCGAACACGCTGATGTTTTCTACCATCCGTTCCTTGCGGGTTGTTTTTGCCAGGGCAATAATGCCTCTTTGTACAACCCAGCGGAGAATGACCTGGGCCACGCTTTTGTTGTATTTCGCGGCGATGGATAGCAAGAGTTCGTTCTGGAAAATGTTGTTCCTTCCCTCGGCAAAGGGCGCCCACGCTTCAACCTGAACGCCGTTATCGTGTAAGAACTTCTGCGTGTCGCTTTGCTGATGGAAAGGATTGACCTCAATCTGATTGACCGCAGGCGTTATCGTGTTGTGAATCATCAAGTCCATGATCCGGTCAGGCTGAAAGTTGGAAACCCCGATGGCTCTGATTTTGCCTTGTTGATACAGGTCTTCCATCGCCCGCCATTCACCATACACATCGCCGTAGGGTTGATGGATGAGATACAGGTCTACATAATCCAACTGCAAGCGCTTCAGAGAATTTTCAAAGGCTTTGAGGGTGCCCTCATAGCCCTGGCTCTGAATCCAGAGTTTGGTGGTGATAAACAGGCTGTCTCTGGCAACGCCGCTTTGTTTGATTCC
>DYKY01000103.1:0-2194 GCA_020722365.1 Thermoflexus sp. | reverse complement strand
TCCACCACCGCCCGGTTGGCGCGGATCGCCTCCGGTGTAAAGCGCGGATTGTGGCTGCGGATGTCGTTTGCGGCGAAGGTCGTGTTCTCGCCAATTGTGCCGGTCAGATAGCCCCGCCCCAGGGGACTGTAGGGCACGAGACCGATACCCAGGTTCTCGCAGGTCGCCAGCACATCGTTCTCTTCGATGGCGCGCCACCAGATCGAGTATTCGCTTTGTAAGGCCGTGACGGGGCACACAGCGTGAGCGCGACGGATGAGATCGGCAGGCGATTCGGACAGGCCAAAGTGTTTCACTTTTCCTTCCTGAATCAAGTCCTTCACCGCGCCGGCTACGTCTTCGATGGGCACATTGGGGTCAGGGCGGTGCTGGTAGAAAAGATCAATAGCCTCTACCCGCAGTCGCTTGAGCGAGGCTTCAGCCACGCGCTTGATTTGTTCGGGCCGACTATCCAAGCCGGTTCCGGGGCTTGGCCCCCTGTCGCCATCGTGTTTGAAGCCGAACTTGGTGGCGATCACCACTTTATCGCGAAACGGCTCCAGCGCTTCGCCCACCAGGTCTTCGTTGGTGAACGGCCCGTAGACTTCCGCCGTATCGAAAAACGTGATACCCCGGTCCACTGCTGCGTGAAGGAAATTGATCATATCCTGCCGGGTGCCGATGGGGGCATCCCCAAAAGTCATCCGCATGCAGCCAAGCCCAAGGGCCGAAACTTCCAGATTACTGTTGCCAAGCTTACGTGTTTGCATTGTTTTCCTCCTGTAGGCTGATAATCTTTAGTCGTGTGGTCGTGTAGTCCTGCGATTTTTTGTGATCGGGAGCGCGTCGCAGGTTTTTGTACACGCTAGTTGATTATGCGCACTGACACTGTGGTTGGCAGTACAGTGGATTAACCATGCGTCTGTAACGTGGGGCGCGTTTGGGCAGGCGGACCGATTGTTCCTTTGCGCGCTCAACTTTGTCTGCCAGATAGGCGCGGCGTTGCGCTTCCGCTTCGCCTTCAACCCGCAAGGTCAATTGGATCAATGGGATAACTGTATTCATTTCGTACCTCTTCTATCTCTATCGCTCTTCTCTATCTCAAATGTAGTATAGCACGCCGGATCGCAGCACAGTATAATAATTCTCGCAGATCATTGTACAATTCTGCAAACATGGGCGAGAAATGTACAGGAACGCACAAGACTGTAGTATAATGATTTTCGAAGGTCATTGTACGAATCTGTAAGCTGCAAAGTGGGAGGTGTAGAATGAGTCAAGCCATCGCTACGAACTCGATGAACGCCCGGTCACCAGAGCATGACGAGCAGCGGGAACAGGCCAACCGCGCCGAGCTGGTCGAGCGTATTGCGCACGCCGTCCGCGAAGACGGAAAAGTGGAACCGCTCAAGGGTCTGCGCCTTCACCGCGCGTCCGCGCCCACGGAGTTGGCCCACGGCGTCTACGATCCTGCCTTTTGCGTGATTGCCCAAGGCCGCAAGGAGGTCTTTCTGGGTGGCGACCGCTATCAGTACGATCCCATACATTACCTGCTTGTCACCGCCGAGTTGCCCGTCGTAAGCCACGTCATCGAAGCGTCACCGGAGCGGCCGTACCTCAGCCTCGTGGTGAAGCTCGATCCTACCCTCGTCAGCGCCGTCATGGTCGAAGCCGGGCACCTCGCGCCGCGCAGCTATGCCAATGTGCGCGCCATCGACGTCAGCCCGTTGGACGCCGGCTTGTTGGAGGCTGTGGTGCGGCTCGTCAGGCTCCTGGATGCCCCCGCCGAAGCGCCTTTCCTCGCGCCCCTGATCACGCGGGAAATCGTCTACCGCCTCTTGAGAGGTGAGCAAGGGGCCCGGCTCTGTTACATTGCGGTCCAGGGTGGTCACGCCCACCGCATTGCCAGGGCCATCGACCAGCTCCGCAAGCAGTTCGACCAGCCGCTACAGATTGACGACATTGCCCAGGAACTCGGCATGAGCGTATCGAGCTTCCACCACCACTTCAAAGCCGTCACCGCGCTCAGCCCTTTGCAGTTCCAAAAACAAATACGCCTCCAGGAAGCCCGCCGACTGATGCTCGGCGAAGACCTCGACGCCGCCAGCGCCGGCTTCCGCGTGGGGTACAACGACGCCGCCTACTTCAATCGGGAGTACAAGAAGCTTTTCGGCCTACCGCCGTTGAGCGATGTGAAACGGCTGCGAGAAGCCGC
>DYKY01000102.1:9022-15047 GCA_020722365.1 Thermoflexus sp. | reverse complement strand
CCGCCCCCAAGGTATCGGTGACGATGATGTTGGAGACATCGCCGTAGCCGGTGTTATCCACGTACACCGTCCAGGTGACCACGTCGTCCAGCCCGGCGGGGATGACGGCCGGCTCCTTGCGCACGGTGATGGCGCCGGGGTTGAAGGCGAAGTTGGTGTGGACCTCGATATTGTTGTACCCGTCCTGGCTGAGAGTGACCACGTTCTGGCCGGAGACGGCGTCGCACGTGGCGTTGAACACGGCGTAGCGGGTGATGACCTCGTTGGGGCCGACGGCACCCACATTGAAAACCTGCTGCGTAGGGTCGAAGCCGGCGGGCATCGTGCTGGTGATGAGAACCCCCGTGGTAGTCACCGCGTCGTTGGTGGCGACGATGGTGAAGGTGACCACGTCGCAGTTGTTGATGGCGTTCGGGCCGGTGACGGTGACGGCGTCGGGGTAGATGGTGTGGTGGAGGGCTGGTTGCCGGTTGCCGGTCGGCACGTCGTTGAACCAGGCCGGGAACATCGCCGCCGGATTGGAGGCAGCCGTACCGGCAGGCGCCGGCTGCTGCATCCAGGCCGGCAACACGGCAGCCGTAGAGGGGGCAGCAGGTTGGCTCGCGGACGGGCGAGACATCCACACCGGGAGTAAATCCGCCGCGGCCGGCGCAGCCGCCGTCGTTGGAAGGGGTGCGGCCGCTGCCAGCACCGGCGTCATAAAACTGAATAAGAGCGAAACCGCTGTCAAAAAGTTGAATACTTTCATAAGGCCCTCTCCTCTTCTACAATACAGCTAAACCATAAAGTCTCCCGGCGGGGGTCTGACGATCTCCTTGGAGCGTTTTGTGATCTACTGAGACTATTTGGGTCTCAACGCGCCAAAGCCAGATACTGCTCCAACGCCTGTAGATTCAACTGCCCCACATGTTGGGCCAGCACACGGCCCTCGGCGTCGAGAAAATACGTCGTCGGATAGACGGAAACCTGGTACTGCTGCGCCACTCGACCATCGGCATCGAGAGCCACAGGGTAAAGGATGCCCTGTTGATCTACATAACGCTGCACCACGTCCGGCGCTTCGTGCACGTTGACGCCGACGATCTGTATCCCCTCGTCGGCGTAGCGCGCGTGTGCGTCCACCAGCAGCGGCGTTTGCGCCCGGCAATGGCTGCACCACGTCACCCAGAAGCTTAACACCACCGGTTGGCCGCGCAGTGCATCGAGGTTGAGCATAGCGGGTGGGTCGCTGCTGAGCACCGGCAGGGCAAAGCCCGGCGCGCGCTGCCCCACCCCGGTTCCGCGCGGCGCATCGTCGGTGGGTGTGGGCGTAGGATCAACGGGGGCGGATACGGGTTCCGTTGTCTGCTTGGACAACGCGGCGACAACAGCGGCGTCCAAACGAACATCGTTGGCCTGCCGCAATTCGAGAATAAAGGCTTCCGCCGTGATCCCGCGCGCCTGCGCCTGCGCGGCGCTAAAATCGCGCGCGGCAATCAAATTGGCAAGATAAGCGTCGAAGGCCGCCAATGGGAAGCCTTCCGCTTGCAACGCCGCTTCCAGTTCTGCCGTGGATTTGCCATAGGCCGCCAGGAGCGCCTCGCGCTCCGCCGCCACGCTCTCAGGCGTGACGCTAAATCCGGCAGCCTCGGCAGCACTCAACAACAGCGTTTCGTTAACCAACCGGTCGAGAGCAGTCGCCTCATCCGTCGCAGGGATGTTCAACAGCGCGGTGAGCGCCCGATCCAATGCCTGGCGCTGCATCAACGCCTCTACGGGCAGCGGATTGCCGTTGATCCAGGCAACGGCATTCACCCCAGAAGGGGTCTCTGTAGGCGAGGAAAGCTCCTGGCGCGCAAGTACCGGCGTCGCTTGCGGGAGGCCGGGCGAAGCAGGCAATGGACGCGCGGGACGGCTAAGCAGCCACAGAGCCAGGCCACCGATGCATACCGCTGCCGTCAGCGTCCCCAACACCAGCACCCAACGCCCACGCTTGCCAGGCATCGCAGTCCTCACGCAGCGATCAAGCCCGTCGCCGATTTAGAACCACGCCGCCGAACGCAAGCAGCAACAAACCGCCCAAACCCAATGCCGGCAACGTGGCAGGGAACGCGCTGCCGGTTTCAGGCAACAGCGGGGGCGGCGTGGGCGTCTCCGTAGGCGCCGGCGAAGGCTGTGGGCCGGGTTCCTGAGTCGAAGGCACATCGGTAGATGTAAACACAGGGGTATTGGTCGGCGTAGGATTCAGGGTGCCGGTCGGGATGGGGCTTGGGGTACTCGTCGGCGTAGGATTCAGGGTGCCGGTCGGGGTGGGGCTTGGGGTACTCGTCGGCGTAGGACTTGAAGTCGTAGTAGGTGTAGGACTTGGCGTACTGGTAGGTGTGGGGGTGATTCCGGCATAAACAGGCGCAACGCACAGCACTCCCCATAGACTGAGTGACAGCGATAGGGCCACAACAATCCACAAACTTTTTAGTGAATGACGCACTTCAGTGTATACTCCTTCCTTTATTAAACCTGATCGACCGGCCTGATCACAACCTGTTATAACCGACCCTAAAACAAGCTTTAGACCCAGTAGATCGAAATCTTGTAAAGGTGCGGCTTAACACGAGAGACACACTCAACTCGAACTGTCATCCTTCGACAAGCGCAGGACAGGTCTCCGAACGGAATAGAAACAAGGTCCCGCATTGCGTTCGGGGTGACAACTTTCGCTCGACTGAGACTTCAAGTTGCTACAAAAAAACAAAAGACCCTTTTCTATATTATACTATGCGTAGTCTAATCTGAAAAGGGCATTGGAGCATTAGGATTTTGTTGGTGTTATGTAGCAATTGTGTTAGTCGTTCATAACCTACCGTTGTAAGCTAAAGAAAGGCGGATATTCAGTAAACTGGAACATAAGGAAAAGTGGCCGGAAAGTGATCAAGGTCTCACGCAAGTAAGGACGCAAAAACGAACCAAAGTAAGCCATCCGCATAGCGTTCCAGGTCTGAACGTTCTGCCAGCGCACACTGACTGCCACCCCCCACGTGTTGTAGATCAACGCCATAATAATCAATGCCAGTACGATCCCGACGATTGCCCCAAGGATGTTATCTAGGGCCTGAAGCTTTGGCAGTGCCGTTTCCCGAAAAAGCGTCTTGCCGATAAAGTAAGCACCGACGAACAACGGGACTGTAAGCACAGTGAAAACGACGGTCTGCGTCAAAAGCATGCTCGGAACATGGCCGCCCACCACACCGGCTAATGATCTGGCGATACCGTGAAGCATATCCGTCGCCAGAGTGAGCAGACCTGTTGCTGTGGTAATCAGATAGAAACTCACCAGCGTAACCACCGCCCGTAAGAGGCCATCCATCGTGCAGAGAATAATCACAATCAAGCCCAGCAAGATCAACAAGCCATCCAAAATTGTCATCGGCTCCCCCCTAAATACCTTCCAAGAATCTAACATTGACGCACCAGAAACGCTCGCATGCGTAACTTTCGACTAGAGTCTCATTCTTCTCAAGATTCAGGCTTGAGCGCCGTCACCAGAAAGAACGGTAGATGGGCGATTTGCGCCCACGGGCTATGACGCACCAACGCTTCCGTCTCGATGGTCTCCAGCGCCAGCGCCTCCGCTGCGGTCAACGGCAGATCGCGCAAAAAATCAAAGCGCGCCGTCGCAGGAGCACAGAGCGATTCGAAGAGGCCGACGGTCACCGTGAACCCGCGCGCCGCCAGCAACCCCGGTAACGCACGACCGATCAATGGATCCGCGCCGGTGCGTTCCAGAGCCGACAGCCAGAGTTCGCGCGTGGCGATCTCCGGTGGATATTCGATCATGCCGCCGTAGTCGGGTTCCAGAGCCACCAGCACCCCACCAGGACAGAGCACACGATGGATTTCATCCAGGGCACGCGCCACAGGCTGTATCCATAACAAGGTCAACTGCGTGAAAATCAGATCGAAAACGGCGTCAGCGAAGGGCAGCCGCCGCGCATCTCCGCCAGTCCGCGACGCCCCGGTATACGCTGCCACGCTCTCCCGCAACGCCTCTACCGTACAATCCAGCGCTACGACCGGTCCTCTGGCGCGGCGTACCAGTTCACCCGTCACCGCGCCGTACCCCGCGCCCAAATCCAGAACACGCTTCCGGCGCGCGATGCCCACTTGCCGTAACATCCTACCGCGTGCGGACGCCAGCCATTCCGCCTGCTGCACCAGCATCTCCGGCGCCGGTAAATCGTACTTCACCCATCACCCCAAAAAGCCTTCAGCTTTCAGCGATCAGCAGCCAATAGCTGAAAGCTGATCGCTGACTGCTACCGCCCCCCACCCGCGCAGGCGCAGGCGCAGGCGCAGCCCGCACACGCGCATCCACCGCCGCCGCCACTGCCGCCGCTCGACTTTGCCAACGCTGTGAAGATGTCGCCCGTGACTTTGTCCGCGCCGCTCAGATCGACGAAGCCGCCCTTCACACCGGGGATGTTCAACGAGCCGGGCATAATGGCCGCTGCCATACCGCCCATCGTCGATTCCGCCCACCCGGAGAACGAACCGGCGACATCGCTGAGTCGCGTGCGTCCGCCGATGGATGGGCCACCGGCTTTCGGCGCAGCACTGGCTATCCCGGCAGACCGTGGGCCGCGCACCCAAACCGGCCAGTAGCTGTAGCCCCGATACGTGAGCACGGTCGGGTAGTTATCGTTCATCATCACCCAGGGCAGGTACTTATCCAGATATTTCTCGCGCGCCTCGACCTCGCCGAGTGAAGACGCCTGTTCCATAGCCCGATCAATGACACGACGATAATATTCTTGCGTGTCGGAAAGGTCGAAGCCCTTCATCTTGGCCGCAGTTGCCTTGATGAGCATTTCGGTAGGTTTGCCGAAGTCAATGTCGCGCACGGCTTTCCCGTGATGGCGTTCAATCAAAGTGAGATAACCATCCTCATAGGCATGGATGATCGTGCCTTTTTCCTGCGCGACCTTACGACGCTGTTGACGGTAATCCTTAGCTGTATTCAGAGCCTTGTTATCGAGGACCCGGAAATCCGGCGTCACCTCCACTGTAAGCGGATCGTCTTGCGTGACCTCGATAACGCCTTTTTCCAGCAAGCCAAAGAGCACCAACGTGAGGACCTTGTTAAGTGGCATCTCGATCAAGACACCGGCCTCCGGCGCGGTTAGACCACGCTTGATACCGCCGCCTTCGACTTGCGCGATGGCGGGCAGATAGGCCTTGCGCTTCTTTTTCAGCGAGCTTTCATTGAGCGCAATCAGCGGCCCGATGATCACGGGCGCAATCAGCGCGGAGATCGGGCTGACGAACAACAAAAACAGAATTCCACCACCTAAAATAGCAAACACCGAAAAGCCGGTTCCCCCCGAGAAGCGGAAGAAAAGCACGGCAAACAAAATCATCGCCACTGCGCCTAGAATGAAGCGCGTGGTGGGATTATCCGTCAGCCACTTGTTGACCAACTGCAAGAACGTCATCTTGATCACGCGCGTCATGCCACGCTGCGGGAACGAGACGCCGACCCGATAGGCCTGCGTCGCAGGCTCCTGCGCCTGCCATACGGCGACGGCGCGTCCCTGGTAGAGCGCCTTGTTGGTGAAGGGAACATCTTGATACAGCATCTCATCCGGGTGAATACCCTCCAGCATGTAGATCGCAATCTGGATATTCGACGTGCCGCGCACGAAATCGCCGTCGAACCAGGTCGGCGTGATCTGCAACGAAGCGAGTTCTTTGTTGGTCGTATCCTGGAAGACCAAATCGGGCATGCTGAACTCGAAGTGCAGCGTGCCCTGTGAGCCTCGCGCAATGGCTTGGCTGTCCAAGTGCACTTCGACGCCGGGATGCACGTATTCTGAATCGCGGATGTCGCTCAGGTTGACGCCGTTGATCGAGGCGCTCATCGTGCTGAGGTTGTAGTTGCTGTGCGGCATGCCGATGTCTACGATATCAATGGGGCTACCATAGTTGTCGAACGTGATATCGTAGACGATCCTCACCGAGGCGTCCGGCTGCACGTAGACCTGCATCTTCA
>DYKY01000102.1:0-8922 GCA_020722365.1 Thermoflexus sp. | reverse complement strand
CCCCCACCCGCGCAGGCGCACGCGCACGCACACCCGGCGCACGCGCACGCGCAACTGCTGTGAAAACCGCCGCCTGAAGAGGACGAACTGGGTTTTTGCAGTGCCGTGGGCATAATCGCCGCCGCCATGCCCCCCATCGTCGTCTCAGCCCAGCCCGCGAAGGAGGATGCCACATCGCCGAACTTAGGGGCAGGACGCCCGCTCGACGCGCTGACGGGCTTAACGGCGGCAGCACCCGCCGCGGCTATTGGTCGGGTCGGACGCGCCCAGATGGGCCAATAGTTGTAACTGCCAACGGTCATCACCCGCCCGTAGTTCTTGTCGAGCATCACCCACGGCGCGTACTTATCGAGATACTGCTCGCGCTGCTGGATGTCGCCCAACGCAGCAGCCTGCTCCATCGCCCGATCGATGACGCGGCGGTAGTAGTCCTGCGTATCCGAAAGATCGAAGCCTTGCATCTTGGCAGCGGCGATCTTCACCAGGTTCTCCATCGGTTTGACGACGTTGAGTCGCTTCGCCGGCTTATCAGGACTCTTCTGGATCAAATCCAGGAAGGCGTCTTCATAGTTGTGGATCACGGTTCCCTGCTGCTGCGCCACGGAGCGCCGGTACTTCGCGCGTGCGTCGGCATCCTCCAAATCGGTGCGGTAGGCGTCGGCGATTTCCACCGTCAAGGGTTCGGTGAGGGAGCCGGTGCCCTCCGCTTTCCGCACCAACCCTTTTTCGAGCAGGCCAAAGATGACAAGCGCCAGCACCTTATTCAGCGGCATTTCCAGGATGACGGCGGCTTCCGGCGCGGTCAGCCCACGTTTGATCCCGCCACCCTCCACCTGCGCGATGGGCGGCAGGTAATTGGGTTTGCCGGCCTTTATAAAGGCTCGGACAATGATCCAGAAGATGAAGATGGGGAAAGCAAGCGGCAGACAGCCCCCCACAATCTCGAAAATAACGCCGGAGAATTGCCCCAACCATCGCATGAAGAGGTCCCACGTAGTCACTTCGGTGATGTTGGTGAGACCGCGTTGGGGGAAGGAGACGCCCACGCGATATTCTTTCGTCGCAGAGACGTTCTCGTAGCGCCACACGGTGACCACACGACCGTTCTCAGTGCCCTTGTCGGTGAACGGCACCTCCTGATACAGCACCTCGTCAAGCTGGATGCCTTCGAGCATCGTGATGCGGATCTCAATCGTCCCTGTCCCGCGCACCAAACTGCTGTCGAACCAGGTGGGTGTGATCTGCAACGAAGCGTTCTCTTTGTTCGTCGTGTCGGTGAAGATCATCTCCGGCATCGTCATCTCGAAGTGCAGCGTCCCTCTTCCGCCCGAAGGGATGGCATTGCCCGCGAGATGCACTTCCACGCCGGGATTGACGTACTCAGATTTGCGAATGTCGGTCAGCGCCACGCCATTGATGGAGGCGCTCATATTGCTGATGTCATAGCCGCTGTGGGGCGTTCCGATGTCCACGATATCGATGGCGCTTCCGTAGTTCTCGAAGGTGATGTCGTAGATAATCCGCGCAGAACTGTCCGATTGGACGAAGACCTGCATCAGCATCTCCGGCACGGCGAAGTTGTAATTCTGAGCATACACCGGCCCACCCAGAGACAGAGTGAGCATCAGCAGTACCAGCAAGGCCAGTACGTGACGAAGTTTCCGTTTCATCTCAACCTCCTAACCCGGATAAACCGGAACCAAAAAGGCCCACGATGCACGTTTTCTTGCCCGACAAGCAAGAATTTGCGTGGTTAGGCCCTATGGCTGCGCCCAGCCTGCCGGCTCGCGGGGACAATCGGCGGCGCAAATCGCCAGGCCGGGACAGCGGTCGCAGTGCGTGGGCGCTTCGACGCGCTCGCGGTATCTGCGAAAGACTTCGTGATCCCAGATGACATTCCACGGCATCTGCAACAGATTCCCGGCGCTCTTGTACGGGCCGCGCGGCGGGATGACGCTGCCATCAGCCTCGACGCGCACGGCCACATCCCCGGAGCAACGCGGGCCGGCTTGCACTTGCTCGGCCAGGGATTGGGCAGGATTGCGCTGCACGGGTGGGTCCCAGATGAAACGCGCCTGCGCATCATCGGCGGTTTCCTCGACCATCGCGGCGACCTGGAGCATCGCATCGGCGTCGAAGATGCCTTCCCGTTTAGCAAGCGCCACGTCGGTAGTTGCATAGGCGACAAAGGCAATGTTGTCCGCGCCCTGGGCCATCAACGTCTTGACTGTGGCGTTGAGCCCATACAGCGTCGTCTGAACGAGCGGCAGTTCCGCGACGGCGCACAGTTGGTTCTCCTCCAGCCACGCCAACAGCGCGGTCGCGGCGGCGTGATCGCCCGCGCCGCACAACGCGTCGTGGACGGCGGGATCGTCGGAGGCGTAGATGAAGGTGATGTGATCCACGCCAGCCTGGGTCATAGCGGTCAGGAGATCAACGTTCCACAAGTCGCTGGCGCGCCCGCGCACCCCGGCGATCATCCCCAGGTCTTCGGCATGCTCGATGGCGCGGACAAGGCGTGTGCCGTCAAAGCTGCGCGGCGCGAGCAGCGTCACGTGCGGGATACCTGCGTCCCACAGTTTGTCGAGGATCGGTAGCATTTTCTCCGGTTCGGCCAGCGGCAAGGAGGCTTGCAACGGAGCAATCAGTTCTGCGCTGTAGGGCGAGAGGGCCGCATCGTCGAGGTTGAAGACCGGATACATGTCCCCTGGCTTGGTGATTTGGGCGATAAGTCCCTCCACTTTGGCGATGTCTGCCCGCATGACATCCTCGGTGGCCCCTCGAAAATTGGCGACGAGGTCCTGGAGGACCGCGTCCGCCTTCTTGCCATCAAGCAAGCCTTTGGCGACAAGAACACCGGTCGGCGAAAGCCGTGCGGCGGCGGCGGCGTTGGCAATCAACAATCCTGAGCCGTCGCGTTCTACCCGCAGGTGGAAACGTGTGTAAGCGCCCTCAGCCTCCTGCATCGCGTGATAAACACCCGGCGCCACCGCCGGTGGGGGCGCCGCGCGCTTGACACTAAACAGATTTTTGAGCCATTCCATAGCCATAGTCACCTCCTTGATTTTCGATTGCGGATTGCCGATTTTCGATTTAGCTTTCTTCTTTGCGATACTTGCGATCGTAGAGGGCATCGTCGTAGGGCGCGCGGCGGCCAGGACAGTTTTCACGCGGACAGAGCTGGCAACTGGCAAAATCCTCCGCCGCAGCAAAGCGCAGTCCCGACAAGCTCTTGTTCGGCGTCATCAAGAAACTGTCCGAGAGTTGCACGCCAACCGCCCCTTCGACGTCGCCGAGGATGGTGAAAAGCGGGCGCTGCTGGGGCATCGGCCAATCGGCGAGCGATCCCGGCGACATCACTGCCATTGTGCCCAATCCATCCTGCTCCGTCATCTGCTCGAAAAGCATTTGAATCGCCTCCCGCACAGCGATTTCTTTGATGACGTCGGCCCAATATTTATAAAGCATATCGTCCTGCGACTGCGCCCAGGCATCCAGTTCCACGCCGCATGTCGCGACGTAGGGGAACACGCGATGGACGGGTTCCAGGTTCACGGAGAGCACCCGGCTGGTCAGCCTCACGCCATCCACAACAACGGAATCATCGCCCCTTTCGTCGATGAAGGCGACTTTGTAAACTGCCTTCGGTTTGGCGATAGCCTCGGCTTCATCCGCCAAACGCTGGAGGTCGGCCAGGTAAGGGCTGCCATCTTTGATACGCAGCCGCTTCACCAGCGCCGCCCGATCTGGTTTGAAGGGAATGGCATCGACAATGATAAAACTCATAATTACCTGTACGCTGACGAGAACAGAGAGTTTCAGAAGTTTCCAAACTCTTGAAGCGCGCCGATCAGCGCCGGCAAGGCCAGCAGCCCTAAGGTGAGCAGACACAGTGCCAACCCGGCCCAAGCCAGTCCCCGCTGGTGTTTCGAGCGAATGCCCAGGATACTCAGGACAATGCCGATCAATGGGAAAGGCAGGTTGTAAATAGGGATAATGAAAGTTGTTACCAGGCCGATAATCCCCAGGATAAATGCGACAATCGAGGCGATGGCCTTTCCGCGCCCGGGCCGGGGCTGCGGTGGCAAATAGTGCGGCAGCTGCGACGGCATTGACTGCGGTCCCTGCTGCAATAGCTGCTGGGGCGCCTGCTGCGGCATCTGGCGTTGAACTTGCTGCGGCATAGCCTGCTGCGCCGGTTGAGCGGGAGGCCGCGTCGGCGGCTTGGTGATGGGAACCGGCTGTGTCCGCGCAGGGGACGCCGTTTTCTGCGAGCGAGGTTGCGGCGGAGGCGGGCTGGTGGGTGGACGCTGCGGAGCATAATGTTGTGCAGGAGCGTATGACGGAGCACGCAAAGCATCCGCCATTTCCCGCGCGCTTTGGAAACGATCGATAGGCCGCAGTTCAAGCGCGCGCATCAACGCCGCTTCGATGGCAGGATTCAACACGTGCACGGGAAATGGCGGAGGCGGGCTGGTGGGTGGACGCTGCGGAGCATAATGTTGTGCGGAAGCGTATGACGGAGCACGCAAAGCATCCGCCATTTCCCGCGCGCTTTGGAAACGATCGATAGGCCGCAGTTCGAGCGCGCGCATCAACGCCGCTTCGATGGCAGGATCGATGGCAGGATTCAACACGTGCACGGGAATCAGAGCCGCCGGGTTGGCAATGCGCTTGGTCGCCGTGGGTGGGGCCTGTCCCGCCAGCGCGTGGTAGAGCGTCGCGCCCAGGCCGTAGATGTCGCTGCGGACGTCGGTAGAGCCGGATTCCGCCTCGTACTGTTCGGGCGGCGCGTATTCGGGCGTCCCTATGCCGCGCACCACCGTCATCGTGCGCGGATCGCGCGGGTCCCACAGCTTCACCAGGCCAAAGTCCACCAGCACCGCCTGCTCGTCGGGACGGATGATGATGTTGGTAGGCTTGATGTCGCGGTGGAGCACGTTCTGCCCGTGACAGTAGGCCAGCGCATCGAGCAACTGATGCGCCCAGCGCAACACCACCGGCACTGCAAGCGCGCCCTCGCGTCCAATGCGGTCGGCCAGACTCTCGCCTTCAACCATCTCCATCACCAGATAAGCATTGCCGCCCTCTTCGAAAGAATCGAGGACGCGCACCAGGTTGTTGTGGTTGAGTCGCGCCAGCGTCATGGCCTCGCGCTTGAACTGCGCGCGCAGTTGCCCCAGCATCTGCGGATCGAGATCGGCCTGAGGCGTCAGTTCCTTGAGGGCGACGGGGATTTCCAGACTCAAGTGCCAGGCTGCGTAAACCGCGCCCATGCCGCCTCTACCGAGCAAATGCGTGATGCGATAGCGATTTTGTTGGAGGATGGTCCCTTCTCTTAGCATAGTCGTCTCTTTCAAAACAATTTTACTTCAACGCCTAAGGCGGATCCCAATCCGCCGTCCCTGAAGCGCCGGATCATAATCCGGCGCAAGCATTTTCGATGTTTAGCGTGAACGTCCGCTGGCGCGCGTGACGGCGCGCGTAGCCCCGGCCGGCGGAGTAAAGCCTGTCCCCGCCTCAGTCCCCCCCAATGGGGGAGGAAGGAAGAGGGGAACTAGACGCGCGCGGGCGCAGCCGTGTTCGGCGGCGCGTAGCCCGGCGCGCGCCTCGCGCTCCAGTCGACACCCGCCGCCGCACATCTCCAAATCGGGGCAATCCCAACAGGCTTCCGGCAGGCCCGCCGCAAGCGGATCGGTTTCGCGGTTGCGAAAACTCAAAAACAGCGGGCTGTTCCAGATGGCGTCCCAGGGATCGTCGAGGAGATTGCCGGCCGCCACGTAATACGATTGGCAGGGCAAAACGTCGCCGTTAGGCTCGATGCAGATGGAGTACTCAGCGGCGTTGCAGCGTTTCGGATCCAGGCCCAATTCCAACGGCGAGAGACGGCAGTAGTCGGTCACAGTGTACCAGAGGAAGCGCATGTCCAAAGCCTCAGCCCGGTCGCGCACAGCCACCAATGTCGCGGCCATTTCCTCAGCGGGGATGGCGTCTGGATCGTCGAAACCGCCGCCGGCATAAATCATTCCGTTCATGGCAAACGTGCGCAATCCCAGACTGTGCAGGAATTCGACGATAGCGACAGCATCCCGGACGTTGCGCCGCGTCAGTGTGCTGTTGGTGATGGTGTGCACGCCGCTCGCCAGCGCATTTTCGATGCCGCGCACCGTCTGTGCGAACGCACCCGGAACGCCGACCATCGCATCGTGGACCTCGGCCCGGCACGTTTCGAGCGTGATCTGCACGTGGTTCAGTCCCGCTTCGGCGAGCGCCGCCATGGTGGGGGCGTGCGAGAGCAGACGCCCGTTCGTATTCATCCCTACGATCAGCCCCAGGCCGTCGGCGTAGCGGATGATAGCAGGCAGATCGGGATGCAGCGTCGGCTCGCCGCCGGTGAGGATGATGTGCGGGATGCCGATGGCGGCAAGTTTGTCGAACACGCGGAACCAGTCATCCAGCGGCAAAGACGCCATCGTGAAGCGGTCCGGCTCGTTATAGCAGTGCGGACACGCATTGTTGCACCCGTAGGTGAGCGCGACGTCGGCCTTGTAGGGGGCCTGAACGGGCGTGCTGAAAATCGGGTTGAAGGTCACCTGGCCGGCAATGGCGCAGGTGGGGCAGCCGTCGTCGGTCTCCTTGAGGCGCGCCACCATCGTGTAGACGTCGGCCAACTCGCGGGTGAGGCGCGCTTTGTCCACGTGGTTGAAGCGCCGCAGCAGGATATCCCGCGCTCGCTCCGGGAGGATGCCATCCAGCGCCAGTTTCGCCATCTCCACGGCGGTGGTGTTGAGGTGGATCACGTCGGTCACGTCGATGAAGAGGATGCCGCTGCCGTCCTGTTCAACGCGCAGATGCACGCGCCGCTGCCCACCGTCCAGCGCGATGGGGTACGTGTACAGTCCCGGCGCGGGCGGTTCAGGCGACGCAGGCCACACTTTTGCCAATTCCCGCCGCAGCTCGTTCCAAAATTCAAGTGTTATCATCATCATCAAGATGCAAGATGCAAGATGCAAGAATCCTGTCTCTTGCCTCCTGCCTCTTTTACCACTTGGGCGCTTCTTCGATTTGATAGGACGCCCCGCAGTAGGGGCAATCGACGAAAATCGCGCCGGCCCGCACGATGAGGTTTTCCTTGCCCAGCGCGCCGCCGCAGGACGTACACTTCATCTGTTCCAGATGTACGTCGCCGGTGAGATCGATTTTCTGGACGTGGGTGATTTCCTCTCTCTTGGGCTGCACGCGGGTCAGATAGATGAGGACGCCGGCCGCGCCGAGCAGCACAATGCCGACCACAAAGCGCATCACTTGCCCCTGCGCGCCGATGATAAACATCAAACCGAAAAGAGCAACAATTGCAGCAATGAGATAGACAACAAATTTCATGATGTTCCTCCAGAAATAGCCATAGAGTCGTGAGTCGAATAGTCCGGCAGTCAGTTTTTTGATGATGTAGACCAAGTTCGTATGTATATTTATACGAAACTCTGGATGAATGGTTCTTTCAGTATAGCGCAAGCTTCAACAGAGTCAAAAACTGAAGCATCATAAGCATCACAGCAGTCCCAACCATCCCGCCACAACGTCGCCCGCGCCGGCCATGTTCAACGCGATGGGCAACAGCAGCACGCCCATCGCGTTCATGCGGCGCGATCCCCACAGCACGGGGATGAGGCCGATGCCGGTGGCGACGGCGCAGACCGCCAGCCCGCCCCACCCCGTCATCGCGAACACCACCACGAGCAGGATGATCAACGTCGCGAAACTGATGATGCGATAGCTCACGCGCGCCGTTAGCGCGATGACCAGCCGCGTCAATCCCAGGGAGAGGAAGAACGCCAGGACGCCCGCCGCCAGCACCGCTGCCGTCGCCCAGAAATAACGTTCGGGCGTGTAGGTGCTGTACTGCGTGCTCACCATCCAGGCCATCCCGCCGCGCGTGAGATGCAATCCCGGTACAAAGAAGAGGAGGAAGCCGCCCACATAGTAGACGACCTTCGACGCGCCCTGCGAGATGACGAACGCGCGCTCGTCGCGCTGCGCGGTAGCGTGCCCGGCCAAAAACCCGCCGATGCCGCCGGTGATCACGGGGAAAAAAGCCGCGAACATCCCGCCCAACACGCCCGCCGCCGTCCCCTGGAAGATCGCGCCGAACGGCGCATCGACGGTGCGGGCGATGTGCTGCGGCGGCAATTCGACGCGCGCGATGAGGTTCTGGAGCACCCACGGAACGGCGAAGAGGCCCACAAACGCGGGCAGCAAGTTTTGGTAGGCCACTTCCACCGGCACGAGCGAGCGGTACATCATCACAAAGCCGAGCAGACCGGAGAGTAGGAACGTCGCCAGCCCTGCCGTCAGCGATTTCCAGCCATCCCACCAGCGTTTCCACCCGGCGGACCCACGATCCGTCCCCTTGGGCCACTCGGAGAGCAGCATGTAGGCGATGATCGTCCACAGAATCCACGCCATGTGCGGGCGCAGAATCTCGCGGATCGGCGGCAGCAGACGCGAGGCGACCGGCGCAAGCAGCGTCAGCGCCGCCAGCCCGCCCAATCCACCGATGCCGGTAAGCACGACGGCTTCGTAGCCGCGCCGTTGCAACAGATACTTCTGCCCCGGCAGGACGATGAAGACGGTGCTGTCATCGGGCACGGAGAGAAAGATGCTCGAAATCGTGTTCAGCATCGCGTAGCCGGTGATGAGACCGAGGAACAAGAACGCCATCTGCTCCGGGTTCATCCACGCTGCGAGTGTCCCGCCGGCGAGCAGGATGAAGCCCGCCACGTTGTAGATGTGCAGCGCGGGCACAATCGCCAACAGCGACGCCAAGAGTGTACCTGCGAGTGTCCAAAGAATTAATTCGAGCATAGCGAATCACGAATCACGAATCACGAATCACGAATCACGAATCACGAATCACGAATC
>DYKY01000101.1:8421-15087 GCA_020722365.1 Thermoflexus sp. | reverse complement strand
CTATTTCCCGGAGGTTTCTATGCGCAAATGCTGGTTCTTTCTTATTGTATTAGGCATAACCCTGATCACGGCCCTGCCTGTCGAAGCCAACGGCCCTGACGGCGACCGTATCGTGCATATCACCTTTGCTTCGCTGGAGGAACTGACGGCGTTGACGGCGCGTCTGGATGTGTGGGAAGTTCACCGCGACGCGCAGAATCCGGAAACCGGCTACGTGGTCGCCTATATCTCGGCCGCCGACGCTGCGTGGCTAAACTCGGCCAGTTTTGCTTTCACTGAATCGTCCTTGAACCTTGCGCTGCCGGATACAATCCCCGGATTCCCGTGTTATCGCACGGTGGAGGAAATCTACGCACAGTTGGATCAGTGGGCGAACCTATATCCCGGATTCACGCACTTACTGACCATCGGCCAGAGTTACGAGGGCCGTCCTTTGCGGGTGATGCGCGTGACCAACGAAGCGACCGGCACGAGCAACAAACCGGTCTTCTTCCTGATGGCGAACATCCACGGGCGGGAGTTGATCACCCCGGAGGCGGCGCTGGTCTTTATGCAATACCTGCTGGAAAACTACGGCATTGACCCGGATGTGACGTGGATGCTGGACGAACACCTGATCTACATCCTCACCAGCGCCAATCCCGACGGCCACGTCAAAAATGAGCCGGGGCAGCCGTGGGCCTACTGGCGCAAAAACACGAATCCTACGAATGGCTGCGCCTCCAGCACTTACGGTGTAGACCTCAATCGCAATTCCAGCTTTCATTGGGGCGGGCCCGGCGCCAGCACCGACCCTTGTGACGAGACCTATCGTGGGCCATCGGCAGCCTCCGAAAGTGAAACGGTGCGCTTGCAAAGCTTTGTCTCCACCCTTTTCCCGGATCAACGCGGCCCCAATGACACGGACCCGGCCCCCGACGACACCACCGGCGTTTTTATCACCCTGCACAGCTACAGCGACCTGGTGATCTGGCCCTGGGGGGATACGTATACCCCCGCGCCCAACGGCGCGCAATTGCAAATGCTCGGCCAGCGGCTGGCCTCCTTCAATGGATACACGCCTCATCAATCCAGCGGGCTATATCTCACCAGCGGTGCGACCGATGACTGGGCCTACGGTGAACTGGGTATTGCTGCCTATACGTTTGAGATCGGCTCGGAGGGCGACGGCTTTTACCCGCCCTGCTCGCGTTACGATGACCTGATCCAGCCCAACGTTGAGGCCTTCCTCTACGCGGCCAAGGTCGCGCGGACGCCCTATATCACGTCGTTTGGCCCTCACGTTATGGACGTCACGGCGACGCCAGATGCGGCGTTGATCGGGCAACCTATCACCGTGCAGGCCACACTCAACGACGCCGATAGCAAGAACGCGGGCCAGACGGTCGTGGCGGCGGAGGTCTACCTGGGAACGCCCCCGTGGGATGGCGGTATGCCCATTCCGATGTCCGCGGTCGACGGCGCTTTCGATGAAACGGATGAAGCCGCGCAAATCCAGGTGAACACAAGCGGCATGACGCGCGGGCGTCACCTGGTTTACGTGCGCGGGCAGGATGCCAATGGCTTCTGGGGGCCTGTGTCGGCGGCTTTTGTGCAATTGGTGGATAGCAGCACTTTGACCGGCGCCGTCGTTGTGTCTGGCACAACAACGCCACTGCCTGGCGCGCAGATTACGGCGGACAGTGGCACGGCGCTGTACACAACCCAGACCGATGCCACTGGCCAGTACACCTTGACGATGTATGCCGGAACGTACACCGTGACCGCTTCGCTGCTGGGTTATGCAAATGCGACGGCAACGGTTTCTACCACCCTTGGACAGACCTCTGTACAGAACTTTGCCCTGGAACGGTTGCCTTGGGGAACGCTATCCCTGACAGTGGCCGAGTTGGGATCGGCGCACCCCTTGACGGCGACCGTCGCTTTGGAAGGATGGGGATTGACCTGGATGGCCGCCCCGACCCTGACGTTGGAATTGCCGGTTGGCGTCTACACGTTCACCGCGACGGCAGAAGGGTATTGGCCGCGCACTTACGCCGTCACCATCACCGAGGGCGTGTGGCTAACGCGCACCTTCCGCCTTGAGCCGGAGCCGGCGCTCCTGGTCGTGGATGACGACGGCGGGATGGACTACGAAACCTATCTCCTGCCGGCGTTGGACACGCTGGGGATGCCCTATGCGACGTGGACGGTAGCGACGCAAAGCTCACCGGCAGCGCATATCCTGACGCCCTACGCGGGCGTGTTCTGGTTCACCGGCGACGATGCCCTCAACAGCCTGAGCCGTGCCGAACAGATCACGTTGCTTTCCTACCTCGATGCCGGCGGGCGGCTGTTCGTGACCGGACAGAACATCGGGATGGACATCAAGAACGACAACGGCGATTTCTTCCGCGATGTTTTGCACGCCACGTTCATCCAGGACAACGCCGGGGTGACCGAAACCGTCGGCCTTTCCTTCTACACCGGGCTGACCGCGACGCTTGCCGGTGGGAGTGGGGCCGACAATCAGAGCAGCCCGGACGTGATCGCACCCCACGACGTGGCGGCGACGCCGGTCTTCACCTACACCACCGGCACAGCAGGGTTGGCCGTGGACGATGGCGCGCATCGCCTCATCTACCTCGCCTTCGGGTTGGAAGGCGTTGCCGATAGCGCGCAGCGGGCCGCCATCTTGCGTGATGGGCTGGCGTGGTTGGGCCTGCCGCAGCCCTCAGCCCGCCTGGAATTGACCTTGACGCCCCGGCCAGCGCGTGTGCAGCCGGGAATCCCTGTCACCTACACCCTGACGATGCTCAACGACAGCCTGTTGCCGATGACGGACGGTGTCCTGACGCTCACGCTGCCTTCGTCGGTCACAGTGCAGGCCCATTCACCGACGCCGACGACCGTCGTACCTGGAATGTTGGTCTGGCGCGATCTGGCGGCGGATTCTGAAGCTGTGCAAACCTTCACCTGGACGGCGCTGATCCCGACCGGAACCGACCTGGATATGTTCACCAGCCACGTCACCGCCTTCTGGTCTGGCCTGACCGCGCCGGTGGAGCTGGAGGTGACGGCGGAGGTGGCGGCTCCCTATGCCCTGGAATTATCGCCGCCGCTATCGTACCAGACCGGGCAACCTGGGGCGACGGTGTCCCATTACCTGACCGTCACTAACAGCGGAACGTTACCCGCGACAGTCACGATAACAACACCGCCGAGCATCTGGTCAGTACAGCTCGTTCCTACGCAGATGACCTTGCCGGCCGGTGGCGTTGCTCCGCTGACGGTGACAGTGACGATCCCTGAGTCCGGAACGGCGCTGCTGGCGGCCCCGCACACAGTCACCGTGACCGCAACTGTTCTCGAAGCGCCCGCTATCCAGACGCAGGCCGTTTTGACCACGGCTCTCAAGCCAACGACTGTCTTCGTCTACCTGCCAGTGGTTTTGCGCGGCCCATAGTTACAAAACCTTACAAATTAGTCCGGTCATGTGTATTCCGGGGTTTTACCGGCTGAAGTCGGTGTGTACGTGTACACGCCGGCTTCAGCCGGTGAAAGGGTCGGAACCTATTCTTGTAGGATGTTGAAGGAGAAACTATGAGACGATTTTACCATGTCGTGTTGCTGGCTGCGCTTTTGCTCGGCATGTCCGGTGCGGTGTATAGCGTAGAAAGCGCCTCGTTGGACAAAATCGCCCCGTGGGTCCTCGCGCACACCGCCGGCGGCGCCGAGGCCGAATTCCTCGTCGTGCTGGCGGCGCAAGCCGATCTCGGCGGCGCGGCGCGATTGCAAACGAAGGCTGAAAAAGGCCGCTACGTCTACGAGACGCTGTGGCGCACGGCGCAAACCTCGCAAGCGCCGTTGCTCGCGTGGCTTGCCGCGCGCGGCGTGGAACATCGCGCCTACTACATCGTCAACCTCATCTGGGTGAAGGGGGATGCCGACCTGGTGCGGGCATTGGCGGCGCGGCCCGACGTGGCGCGCATCGAGGGCAACCCGCGCATCCACAACGCGCTGCCGCAGCCGGCGCGCCCGTTCGACCGGCTGCTCGCCAACGCGCCCACCGGCATTGAGCCGAACATCACCTACGTGCGCGCGCCGGAAGTCTGGGCGATGGGCTTCACCGGGCAAGGCATCGTCGTCGGCGGGCAGGATACCGGCTACGAATGGACGCATCCGGCGCTCCGACCGCACTATCGCGGCTGGAACGGCGCGACGGCGAGCCACGACTACAACTGGCACGACGCCATTCACAGCGGCGGTGGTTCCTGCGGCGCGGACTCACCCGTGCCCTGCGACGATTACGGCCACGGCACGCACACGATGGGCACGATCGTCGGCGACGACGGCGGGTCGAACCAGATCGGGATGGCGCCCGGCGCGCAGTGGATCGGCTGCCGCAACATGGACGTAGGGGATGGGACGCCCGCGACGTACCTGGAATGTTTCGAGTTCTTCCTCGCGCCCTATCCCGTGGGTGGGACACCTGCCCAGGGCGATCCGAGCAAAGCGCCCGACGTGACCAACAACTCGTGGACGTGCCCCTCCAGCGAAGGCTGCTCGTGGAGCACGCTGCAAGCTGCCGTGGAAGCGCAGCGCGCCGCAGGCATCATGACGGTCGTGTCGGCGGGCAATGCCGGACCGAACTGCTCGACGATTGGCGACCCACCCGCGATCTACGCGGCGGCGTATACGGTGGGCGCGTTGAACACCGGCGCGGACACCATCGCTTCCTTGAGCAGCCGTGGCCCGGTGACGATAGATGGCAGCAACCGCCGCAAGCCAGATCTCACCGCGCCGGGCACGAGCGTCCGCTCCTGTGTGCCGGGCAGCGGCTACGGCACCAAGACCGGCACGTCGATGGCTGGCCCCCACGTTGCCGGCGCAGTCGCGCTGTTGTGGTCGGCGGTTCCGGCGCTCAAGAACCAGATCGCGGCGACGGAGCAACTGCTCAACGAGAATGCGGTCCACATCAACTCGACGGCGTGCAGCAGCAGCGGGTGGCCCAACAACGTGTATGGCTACGGGCGGCTGGACATCAAAGCGGCGGTGGACGCGGTATTGGATTATGGCGTGGCCCTCGTCCCGGCGGCGGCGACGCAGCACGGCGCGCCGGGCCAGGCGGTGAGCACGACCTTCCGCATCACCAACACCGGGACGGCGGCGGACAGCTTCACCATCACGCTTACAGGCGCGCACTGGCAGACAACCGCGCCGGCCAAAATCGGGCCGTTGCCTGCCGGGGCGACCGCGCCGTTGCCGGTGACGGTCACAATCCCCACAAATGCGCAGGGTGGGGCCTCGGACACGGTCACAGTGACGGTGACGTCGGCGGGCGATCCCACACAGCGCGTGCACGCCACGCTCCGCACGACGGCGGACACGGTATATGGCGTGCAGCTTTGGCCGCCGGAGATTATGTCCAACGGCGATGTGGGAAAAACGGTGATCTACACCCTCACGCTGACCAACACCGGCAACATCACGGATGTGTACAGCCTGGCCCTCTCCCGCGCGACGTGGCCGACCACGTTGACGCCCACGTTGGTGACATTAGCGCCGCAAGCGACGACGCCGGTCACAACGCTGGTGACGGTGCCCTGGGACACATTTACCGGTATCACCGATACGGCGCGGGTGACGGCCTCTGGCACAGGTGTTTCGGCCTACAGCGACTTGACCACCGCCGCGATTGCCGCGGAGTGTCTCCCGGTCGTTGATCCACATTTCAGCTCTATGCCGTCCCGTCCTATCGTTGGGCAGACGGTTACATTTACCGGCACAGTGATGATAGGCACGCCGCCGATCGATTACACATGGGATTTTGGAGACGACAGCCCGCTCGCATATGGAGAAGTCGTCACACATCTGTTCCCGGTGAATACCGTGGTGCTGCCGTACACCGTCATTATGACGGCGACCAATCCCTGTAGCGAACAGGCTGTGCAGCGCGTTGTGACCGTGGGTGTGTATAACCTCTATCTGCCGTTGATTGTTAAACCATCGGGAACCGCATTTTTGCCTTACGGCTGAGACCATCGCTACTGCGTATCCACATCTGGCGACCCGGATTGACATCGGCGACTCGTGGGAGAAAACTGCGGCTGGCGGCAATCCAGGCTATGTCGGTGGGGAATTGGGCCTTGCGGCGTATACCTTCGAGTTGGGGACGGCGTTTTTTCAAAGCTGCTCGGCCTTCGAAAACACGATCCTGCCTACGAACATGCCGGCCCTGCTCTACGCGGCAAAGGCTGCTCGCGCGCCGTATATGACGCCGTCCGGACCGGAGGCGCTTGACGCGACCGTGACCCCGACCGGCACGCGGTACGGGCTTGTGGCGCAGGCATCCGCCGTTATCGACGATACTCGCTACAGCAATCGCAATGGCGCCGAACCGGTGCACTCTGTTGTGACTGCGGAGTACACCATCGATGTGCCGCCGTGGGATGCTATGGCGGCGGCTCACCCCATGGCGGCGGACGGTAGCTTTGATACACCCGTCGAGGTGGTGACGGCGATGTTGAATGTGACCGGCTTAAATGCGGGACGGCATACTCTCTATGTGCGGGGACAGGATGCGGCGGGCAATTGGGGTGTGGTCAGTGCAGTCTTCATAACCGTGTCTGAGCCGGCGCCCTGGGACTTTGTGGTGTATCTCCCAATGGCGATGCGAGAGTAGTC
>DYKY01000101.1:7049-8321 GCA_020722365.1 Thermoflexus sp. | reverse complement strand
ATTCGCTCATTCGCTCATTCGCTTCGCCGATTTGCAGTCGCCATCCTTCTTGGGGCGGATTTCGAGCACTTCTTCGATATAGAGCACCCGCTGGTATGAACCAAGGCGTCCATACTGGCCTTTGCGGCTGACGTCGCCGCTCACGCGCACGTAGACCGGCTCATAGGGCTTTTGCGCGATGCTATTATAGTCCTCCTGGAGCTTCTCGGCGGTTTTGCTGAATCCCTTACTTTTCACCCACCAGGTCTCTTTCGAGCCGCATGGATTGAAACTGCTGCCTCCCCGACCAAAGGTCACATGTCCTTCCCAGATGCCGCTTTCCAACGTGCGCCCTACAGCAGTCAACGCAAAAATGCCAAGCCAGGCCAATGAGGTGATCCAGTGCATCGCTGTGCTCCTTCGAGAATTGTTACAGGTTGAAAGTCGAAAAGTTGAGTTGCAAGACTCACTTTATAGGTTACCACTTGTCGTGTAGATTGTCAATTATCGGCTTTACGTCACGCAAAATGGTACCGAAGTGGTATGATTCACCCAAAAGATATTGGCGCAGATTTTCGCAAATGGTAAGAGAACCTGCATCCATCCCGCTGAAAAGAAATAAAGGGCCAGCCTTGTGAGACACAAAACTGGCCCTGTTCATTTTAACTTTGGACGGTCAGATTACTCAAGGGATGCACAAGACCTGTCCAACGTAGAGGACATTCAGGTTATAGATGTGATTCGCACGGGCGATAGTCCAGATGCTGACGCCATAGCGCAAACCAATCGCGGTCAGCGTCTCCCGTGGCTGAACGACGTGGTGGACGCGACAGCCCGTGCTGCTGGGCGGCGGTGTGACGGGCGGTATAATGCCGCCAGGCGTGAACTGGCGTTGGGCGGTAGGCCCGGCCGGCACAGGTACCCACGGCGCGGTGGGGATGGCTAAACGATTGCCGGCGTGGATCCTGTTCGGGTTCGCCAGAGAGTTGCACACGGCAATCGCCTTGGGATGCGTGGCGTAGGCGCGACCGATGGCATACAGCGTCTCGCCGTGTTGGACAATATGATACCCTTGCACCTGCCCACAATTGATCCTCGGCTGGACAGGTGGAACCGGCGTGGGCGGCGGCGTGGTGGGCTGCGCTGTCGGCGGAACGGGTGCAGGGGTCGTCGGCGCTGGTGTGGGCTGCGCTGTCGGCGGAACGGGTGCAGGGGTCGTCGGCGCTGGTGTGGGCGTTGCTGTCGGCGGAACGGGTGCAGGGGTCGTCGGCGCTGGTGTGGGCGTTGCTGTCG
>DYKY01000101.1:0-6949 GCA_020722365.1 Thermoflexus sp. | reverse complement strand
GCGGGGATGCCGTGGGTGGGACTGTCGTGGGCGGAACCTGCGTTGGAGTTGGCCCTGTTCCGCCGACTGTGATCGCGCCATTTTGGCTGGTGCTGGCGATGGCGCTGCCGTTCTGATCGGCCAGCAACACCGTGCTGAGTATAAGTGACGAAGTACCACTCGCCTTGCCCTTGAAGGTAATTCTAAGCAAAACGCCATTGCCGCTGACCGGATTGTGCGGGGCAATTTGGGTAAGCGCGTAGTCAATCCTCCCACCGGTGACGGTGTTGACCGCCTCGAAATCTGGACTCAGAAAACCGCCGGCTGCCACCTGAATGCCAGTCTTGTTAGCATCCGCGTCTACCACCTCTACGGTGTTGGGATCGAAGGTAATCGCCAATTCAATGCCGTACAGATTGTTGACATTATCAATAGCAATAGTCACCTCGCGGGTTTCACCGACGTTGAGTGTTTGGGTTGCCGGGGCCACGCGGACAACAGTTCCCCCCTGGGCAGCAACGGGGACGTTGAACGTACTGACAACGAGCACGGCTAAGCCAATGAGCAGAGCAGCAAATGACCATAGTTTGTGTTTCATGGAAAGACCTCCTTATTACTTTGTGTGATACGTTGAAATTTTACCCGGTAAATAGATTGCGATTGTCAATATGATTATATTGCAACTTCCCAAAAAAAGAATTACAAAAAATTACGAAGTAGTGACAGAAGTGTTGTCCTATTATTTCCACGCTTCTAATGGGCCAGATTTTCCAAAATTGACAGCGGCCATCACCAGATCGAAGATATTGATAACGCCATCGGCGGTGAGGTCCGCGCAGGCCTTGTCCGGTATTTGGATGCAGTTCTGGTTTCCGTACTCATGACAGCCGCCGATAAGGCTTAGATCGTAGATGTTGATCGTATTGTCGCCCTGGCAGCCATTGTTGATATCGCCGCCCAATAAGGTCAAGGTTCCCAACTGTCCTTGCGGAGCGCGCTTCTGTCCCGACAGGTAGCCACGGTGCGTCACGTAAACACACTGGTACAGCGGCGAAGACGCGACGGCGAAGGCAAAATCGCCATCGGCCTCGGTTTCGCACGTGAGGCCTGGGGCGCTCGCGGGCGCGGGGCAGGGAGACTCGGTCAGCCTGACGAGGGTTTCGGTATAGGTGCTGCGGCCTTGCAACAACACGCGCCCGGTGACGTACCCGGCGGCGGTCACACTAATTTCCCCATTGTGGATGGTCGTCGGCAGCAACGCGCCTTGGCAGTTGTACAACTGTCCGCTCAACGTGAGGGCTGTATTCCCGGCCTGCTGGGGATTCCAGGTCAGCGTCGCCAGAGTCACATGCTGGCTTGGAGGGGGCGTAAGAGAGGACGCCTCGAAATCAATAAAGCCGTTCCCCGGTTTGATGATGACGCCGTACAACGGGGAAACGATGTTGGCGAGACTGACCACTGCGGGGTCAAACGTCAACTGTAGCTTGAAGCCGCACAGTGCATTGTCCAGCACGTTGGCAGTGATGGCGTTGACGCCATTGTCTGGCATAGCAAGCGTTAAAGAGCCAGGCGTGATAGACAGGCTGCTTTTCTCAGTCGGCCAACAGGCTACCATGATCTGTTTGACGTCCTCGCGAATATCGGCGAGGCGTTCGCACAAACGGTCGCCCGGCGAGTAAGATGCGCCCCGGCACAACACGTCGCGGCGGCAAACAATCGTGGGATGGGTGGCGTCGCAATAGGGGCCACTGCCATAGGGATCCAGCTTTTCGTGGTAGAGTTTCTCCGCAATGAGGATGTTGCCGGCATCCAGCATCGCCGTCGGCGGCGTCTGGCTGGCAATGCCTAAATACTCACAGTTTCCGTAACAGCCGATATAGCCAATCCCGAGCGAACCGTGATTGAAGCCGTCATACGCGCCGACAACGCTCTCACCGCCGGCGCGCCCTTCATAGACGACGCCATTGGGGTCAATAAGGTAATGATAGCCGATGTCGCCCCAGCCGAGCGTGTTGGCGTGATAGTTCCAGATCGCGCGCACGACTTTGGCCCAGTCGGTGGCTGTGTTGGCCGTCGCGGTGTGATTGAGGACGACGTGCGTGACGTTCTGCGCCGTCGGCGGCCAGCGCGGACTGGTCGCGCCGTCGGGACAACCCCACGCGGCGCGGGAGACAACGTTGACGCTACACTGCCCCGCCATCTGCTGCGGCGCAGACGGCGCTGTCGGGCCGGCGCTGGCGTCGTTGAAGACCACGGTGAGTATTTTGAGCAACGGCGTGACGCCGCTGACGTTTGTTTGCAGAGTCGCCATAATCTGCACGTACAGCGCGCTCCGCTCCACCCAAAACAAGGGACCGCGATAGGCGCCCGCGCCCGCGTCTTGTTCGACCGGAATCGCGCGCCAGGCTTCCCAGGTAACGCCGTCGGCGCTAAAGCGTATCTGGAGTTTCACCTCCGCGCCCTGGGGAATATCGGCCTCCCACAAAAGGGCGATATCGGTCGTGTAATTGAGCGGTGCAGCGAGCGCGTGAGAGTGATAAACGCCTTGCATTGCCGGCGCGGTGAGCGCAATCCCCTGCAGGGTGAAATCTACATCATGTCCGCTGCCTGAGGCGGCAAAGGTAGTGGCATTCAGCGTGACCTGTTGCGAGACGATAGCCGCCTGTTGCGCCGCCAATGCCGCGGGTGCGCTACCGCCCTGATCTGGTTGGATAGCCAACAAAACCACGCCGATTAGCAGTAAACCGATCGCCTTCCAATAAGACCTGTTATCGTGAGTCATCTGGCTCATAGCGATGCTCCTTCATAACTCGTAATGCGTGATGCGTAATGCGTAATCGTAATTCGTAATTCGTAATTCGTAATCGACGACTTCAATGCTTCCGGCGGATCACAACCTGCCGTCCCCGCCGCGCCGGATTGTAATCCGGCGCAAACCTTTGCGTGATTGGCAATCCGTCCTACGCCGCGAGTTGCCAACTCGCGCTACATTTTCATCCTGGCCTGACTATGAGGGGGCGCTTCCGTGAGGAAACGCCCCCATGAACGACTTAAAAACCGCTGTTTTGCCAATTGGATTGCGGCCCGCGCAAGCCAAAATTGTTCGCGGCAATGGTCAGGTCGGAGATGTCCACCCGTCCGTCGCTATTGATATCCGCTACGGAGTTGTAACGGCCCGCCCCCATGTGATAGGAGATTTTGACAAGGTCGAAGATGTTGATCACGTCGTCCTCGTTGACGTCGCCGCCTAACAGCGTGATCTCGCCAGCATAGCGGTTCGTTGCCCCGCCGCGCGGGATATCCTTCTGCCCGGTGAGATACCCGTGTTGAAAGACCAGCAAACAACGATAGTTGCCTTCTTGTTGTGTGTAGGGGGTAATGCTGAATTCCCCACTGGTATTGGTGAAGGCATAAGGCATATCCGGGATGATATTCTGGGCCGAGGATTGGATGCGTAGATTGTTGGGGAAAGAGGGCAAACAAGGTTCCATGGCCAGAATCACCAGGGTATCCTTGTAGTTTGCGCGCCCCTGGAGCAATACTTTGCCCGTATAACTGGGCGGCGCCGGGCAACCGAGCGTTGTATCTTTGGGAGTATAGTCAATATTTGCTCCATTGCTATCCACCAGTTTGGTCTCAACCTTATTACCCCATGACACATTGGACACACCTGTGCCAACATACTTCCAGATGATGAACCCTAGCACGGCATTGCCATTGATGGGCGTAGCAGGCGCGTAGAGCGAAACAGCCACCCGGATGATACCCTGGGCGTTGTCTACTTCGTTATTGGCAATGAAATGATCCCGCCCTTCAAAATAGGTGCCTTTCGGTATCTGGATTTGTACACCGGGGGTGTCCGAATCGGTATCCATCACTTGCAGAATAGTGGGATCGAATCTGATGGTAAACTGCACACCATACAGATTGCTCACATTGCGCACTTCAAGACCGCTCATGAACCAAACCTCATCGGCAGGCGGCGGGCTAGGGAGATAGGGGCATGGATTGGTCGGGGGACTAATTGGGCAAGCCGGTGTTGGGCAAGGCGTCGTGAAGACTAACTCCGCCGTACCGGCCTGGGTTGTAGCCGGCTGCGCGCCGGTAAAGAGCAAGCCCCCCAATAACGCTGTCAGTACCACAGTACGTATCAAGTATTTCATTGCAAACCTCCTGTTTCAAATTGTGAGTAAATGTTGAACAATATTGTGTATATGGAACCAGATATACTGTTATGATCTTATAAGCACCTCCTGGCTCACTCCTTGATCGTGATCGTGAGAGTGCGCGTCTGCGTGGAAATCGGCGTTCCTTCCGGAGAAGCCAGGAGCGCCTGTTGGAGCGCGACAACGGCTGCGCCGGGCTGCGTGGCCCGGAACTGCACCGTCATCAGGACGCCATCGCCGCTGACCGGAGCTTGCGGGGGCAACTGGGTCGCCACGAAGATAAGATCGCCGTCGCCCCCTTCGTTCCGGGCGACAAAATCAGGGCTGAGAAAATCGCCGGGCCGCGCTTGTGCGCCGGTTTGTGCGTCGTCGGCATCAAGCAGCAGCAGGCGCTCGGCGTCAAAGGTGAGGTGCAATTCCACGCCGTAAAGCGCTTGCACATTCTCGATCCACGCGGAGACCTCAACGGTTTGGTTGACGGCAATCGTTGGTGTGGCCGTCTCCAGCTTGACCAGCGTTTCCGTTTGTCCGCCCACTTGGGACGGAAGTGTTGCCGCGCCTGAAGCAGTCCGGCAGCCATAAAGTAAGGCCGTGAGAAGGGTGAGGTACATCAATTTGCAGAATGGTAGGGCTTTTCTCATCATTATCCTCTCAACTGTGTGACATCATCAAACATAATACGATCATAGGTATCTTCTCAAGATCTGGGGGTGAGGGTTTGGGAACGGGCGTCCTTGCTCCCACCCCACGCTTCTCCCCTTTTCATTGGATGATATAAGTATAATATATAATTTATGATGAAAAATTACATTTTAGTTGCTAAATAGTGAATTAGATTACGCTTATCTGTTATACAATTATTTGCCATACACAATCGGCCCTTGTTGATCGTAGTTTGCGGCCATGAGCGTCAGGTCGAAAATGTTAACCTGACCGTCAGCGTTCAGGTCGGCGGCGGCGGTGTTGCCGTTGAGGTGCGCGGCGACGTACACCAGATCGAAGAGGTCAATGTGATTATCGGCGTTCACGTCGCCGGCGAGAAGGCTGAAGCTGAAGCTCTCGGGTGCGCCAACTATGGCCTGGCTTTCCAGGTAGCCCGGCGCGCGCGCCGACAGGCAACGGTACATCACCGCCGGGTCGGTCGCGAACGAGAAATGCCCCAGCGCATTGGCCTGCGCGGAGAGTGTCTGCGGCATTGTGGCGGGGGCATCCTCTTGTCCGGCGCACGGCGCCGTGTTGAGTGTGATATGCGTTTGACTGTGAACCGCGCGGGCTTGCAATGTGATCGTCCCGGAGATGATGCGCGGGGCGGGGGTGGGCGGCGGTGCGACGGATTGCACGGCAGCCCAGGCATCCACACGGGGCGTGACGCGGCCACTGCGCGCGTCGGTGAGGGGGACACCCGTGTTCTTGAGCGCCGCTTCGAGCGTGGCCGGCATCAAAGTGGGATCCGCTTCGAGCAGCAGTGCGGCGACGCCGACCGCGTGCGGCGTGCTCATCGAAGTGCCCGCGTCGCCCTTCTGCCCGCCGCCCAAAGCGGTAGACACAATCCACGCGCCGGGCGCGAGCAAGTCGAGCGCCGGGCTGCTGTTGCTGAAACAGGCCACTTGATCCGGCGCAGTGCTGTTATCGGTACAGATGCCCCACGCGCGCGGGCCGAGGGCGGCGTCATACACACTGCCAACGGCGACCACGTCTTTCACGCACGCCGGCATCATCATGCCATTGGCCTCGCCCCGATTACCGGAAGCGGCAAAGACGGCAATGCCGGCCGCGCGCGCAGCCTGGACGGCATGGGCGAACAGTTGCGTGTTGGCATCTTGCGCGTCGCAAACGCCGGGGTAGCTCTGGCTGCCCAGGCTCAAGTTGATCAGACGCACATTCAAAGCGGCCTGATTGGCAACAATCCAATCGATGGCGGCGATGACATCGGAATTCCACCCCGCGCCCCGCGCATCCAAGACGCGCACGGCCACAATCCCCGCGCCTGGCGCAATACCCGGTGGGGCAATGTGACCCTGTCCGGCAATGATCCCGGCGAGGTGCGTGCCATGGCCAAAGCTATCTTGCGCCGAGAGTCCCACATCCGTATTGTTTGGCGGACAATTCCCATACGCAAAACAATGTTGCGCGACAATACGCTGCGCCAGGTCAGGATGGGTGAGGTCTACACCGCTATCGATAATGGCCACATTGATCCCCTGCCCGGTGACGCCGAACGCACTGCGCGCTTGCGGCGCGCGGATCAAGAGCGCACTTTCTGTGGCGGCAACCTGAATCGGTGCATCAAGGGCGATGGCCGCTACATCAGGATGTGCGCGCAGAGCCGCGAGGCCCGCGTCGGTTGTCAGTCCGGCCATCCCGGCCACAGTTGCATAACGATAGGTAGGTGTAAACTCAGCCTCGGAGATGGCGTCGAGCACCCTATCTTGCGCCCGCGCAATATTCAGGCTTTGTGCACTGTTCCGGTCCTCGGCGTCAGGCGTATGTAGGGTTACGATAACCCTGACCTTATCACCACTCTGTTGCAGTAGGGCAGTATGATACGCGCGATAGGACAGGTCCACGGATTCCACTGAGACAAGCCCCGCGCCGTGAGCCGTTCCGGTTGTCATGCCTGCCATCATAACCAGGAGAATACCCATAGAGATCATCTGTTGAGGACGCAATCGATTCGCCAAAAACATCTTTTTTTCCCTCCGTTGTTCATAGTCTATCTTAAAAAAGCGTGCCCGCGGGTTACAATGCAGTTAATACTACGTAAAAAAATGCGTTAACTTCTACAAGCCAGTCAACAACGGGAC
>DYKY01000100.1 GCA_020722365.1 Thermoflexus sp. | reverse complement strand
AGACCGTCGCCTTCACGCTCGAAGCCTTCGACCGGGACAGCGACGACACGCCGACCTTCAGCGCCGCCGACTTGCCGGCCGGCGCAACGCTCCATCCCACCACCGGGCAGTTCAGTTGGACGCCGGCCGCCTCCGGGACAACCCGCGTTACTTTCAACGTCAGCGATGGCGATCAGACCGACAGCGAGCGCGTGACGTTCTTTGTGACGGCGAGCGGACAATAAGGTTTGAACCGACCTGTCAGGTTTCAGAAAACCTGACAGGTCTGACGAGGCAGCAAATATGGAAATAGAACCGACTCCCCCCACATTCACAAGCGCGCTACGCGGCTGCGGGCGTCCCCTCGTTTATTTTGTGATGCTCATGATCATCCCGCTCATCTTGCTCTACATCTTCGGCTTCTCGATCAAAACGTCCGAGGAGTACGCCTGTGTGCTTCAGTTGGCGGAACGCAACCCGGAAGTCATTGGTGTCACCGGTGAGCCGGTGACGCCGGGCCTGTTCGCGTGGATTTCGTACTTCGAGAGCGGCGGCGGGGAGCGTCAGGGGGCTTTTGCGACGGCGCTTTCCGGGCCACAGGGGAAGGGGCGGCTCAAGGCGCAATTTTATCGCACGCCCATCGGCGCGTCGTTGGGGGTGTGGTTCAAAACGAGCGCAGGGGAAATCGAGGTTTACAACGGCGCGTATCCGTGCCCTTAACGGCGCGTCGCGTCGCTCAGTCGTTTGACCCAGGGGAGGGCGTCTTTGACGACGTTGTATAAGCGTTCATCTGCCGTCCAGAGTTCGAGTCCCAACAACTCTGCCAGCGCAAGGTAATGACTGTCGTAAGCCTGTGGACGATGAAAGCGGCGGGCCAGTTCCCAAGCTCGTTGGTGCAGCCCTTCGGGGTAGAGCAGGCGCACACCAAGCAGGTGGAACGCTTTGAACATCAAGTCGGCCTCTTCGGGTGGAATCAGTCCGCGCTGGGCTTTACTGCAAATCACGGACGTGCCTTCAAAGGCGAATAATGGCGGGGCGACTACTTCAACGTTAGCTTCAATCCAGGTATCCCACAGGCGTTGAGCGGCGGCGCTATCCGCTTCGACCAGGATGAGTTTAAGCGCCAGGCTGACATCAACACACACTTGAGAGTTCAAGGTCGCGCTCCTCTCGCATCTGGTTCAGGTCTGCGGCGACGTTGGTGAAGGGGATGCCGCCGCGCCGCGCCAGGCTCATTTCGCGCACTGCCTGCGCCAATTCCAGGGCAGCTTTGCGCTGCGCGCGAGAAGGCGTAGTGAATTCTTGGGATTCCAGTTTCTTAAAATCTTCCATACTCACCAACGCTGCTTTGGGTTTACCGCGCGAAGTTAAAATGACACGCTCGCGCCCAAAAGCCACCCGGTTGACGAGAATGGAGATAGTATTTTTGATTTCAGCAATACTGACTGTATTCATCGTCTACTCCAAAGTCCATCATGGGGATTAAGACCATTATACCCTTAATGGGTATATGCGTCAATCACTTAAGATAAGGAGGGTTCCAATGAAACACATCGCTTATCTGCTATGTTTGCTTGCCAGTCTTTTAAGTTTTACCGGCGCTGCCGCTGCTCCCCCTCTCCCTCTCTCCACCGCCCCCCCCGCCCAACCTGTCAAGCTCATCTTCGTCCACCATTCCACCGGCGGCAACTGGCTGGCCGATCCAAACAACGATCAACCCTATGGCGGTCTGGGCCGCGCGTTGATGGACAACAACTACTTCGTCAGCGCGACGAACTACGGCTGGGGGCCGGACGGCATCGGCGACCGGACGGACATCCCCAACTGGCTAGAATGGTTCGTCGGTCCCAACCGTGACGTTTATCTGGACGCGCTCTACAACGAGAGTGAGCAAAATGTCGGCGACTTTGGCGACTGGTCGCGCCTGCCCGACGACCCCGGCGGCGAGAACGTCATCATCATGTTCAAATCCTGCTTTCCCAACTCCGATCTGTACGGCAATCCCGACGATCCGCCGCTGGACGAACCGAACGATTACGATTACACCGTGGCAAATGCAAAGGCGGTGTATATCGCGTTGCTTGACTATTTTGAGACGCGCCAGGACAAGCTCTTCGTCGTCATCACCGCGCCGCCGCTGATGGAGGGCGACACCACGGCGGAACGCGCCCTCAATGCCCGCGAGTTCAACTACTGGCTGGTCTATGATTGGCTGGCGGACTACCCTTACGCCAATGTCGCCGTCTTCGATTACTTCAACGTGCTTACCGATCCGAACAACCATCACTGGTGGAACGGCAGCGAAATCGAACGCCTCCAGGCTACCGAGAACAACTTCGCTGCGTATCCGAGCGGCGACAGTCACCCTAACACGGAGGGCCACACCAAAGCCACCGCCGAGTTTGTGCCATTCCTCAACGTGGCCTACAACCGCTGGCAGGCCGGGGGCGTCGCGGCCCCACTGCCTGCCGAACCAACCACATCCCCCACAGAAGAAGCGACTGCCGCGCCGCCGGAAACCGACACCGCACCCGTGGCGACGACCACAGGCCGTGTTATCGACGACTTCGAGGGTGATTTTCAGTGGTACGCCGATGTCGGCGAAGGCGCGACCCTCGAATGTCGCGCGGATGGCGACGCGCACGGCGGCGCGGCAGCCCTGCAAGTGGCATACGCCATCCCCGCCGACGGTTGGGGCGGCTGCGGACGCTATTACGACATTCCCCAGGATTGGAGCGACGGCGACGGCCTCTCGTTCTGGCTGCGCGCCGACGAGCCGGATCAATGGGTCACACTCATCCTCTACTCCGGCCCAATCGACGCCCCCACCCCCTTCGAGTTCAGCTTCGAGGCGTCAACTGACTGGAGCGCCATCACCATCCCCTGGAGTGACTTTGCGCGCGCTTCGTGGGCGGACGAGAGCGGGTTGGTGGAACTCGACCCGGCGCGCATCACCAGCATCGCCTTCAGCTTCGGCGAGGGCCAGGGCAATGTGTGGGCGGACGACATCGCGCGTTCCTCCGGCGAGACGCCGCCACCGGAACCGCCTGCGCCGGAACAGCCCACGGAAGTCCCCTCTGTCGAGGAACAACCGCCCACAGCACCCGCCGAACCTACCGAAGCGCCGTCCGGTCGCGGTGGACTGTGCGCTTCGGCCCCGCTCGCCCTGATGTTGCTCGCGGTCGGCTTCGTGCGCGAACGGTCTTTACGGAAATCAAAGTGAAGCCATACCTGAGCCATAGCCTGGTTATTATTTTGCTCAGCGTGCTGCTCGCATGCAGCGCCCAAGGAACGGAAACACCCATCGCCGTCACCGACACGCCGGCAAACCCGCCCGCGTCCCCCACCCCCTTTGCCGCGCCGCCGTCTGGCGATCTCCTCGGCCCGGACGACTTCACTTACCTGGGCGCGTTTCGCCTGCCCGGCGGCGACGATCCGCCACGCACCTTCGCCTACGGCGGCAACGCGATGACGTTCAACCCGGATAACGGCACGCTCTTTGTAATGGGTCATAACCGTATGCCCTACGGAGAACTGCCAGACGGCAACCAGCTCGCCGAGATCAGCATCCCGGAACCGGTTGATTCGCGCAACCTGGACGACCTGCCCTACGCAGCGTTTCGCCAGGATTTCCAGGACGTGACTGCCGGATATTTCACAGAGCTTGAGGAAATCCCCAAGGTGGGATTACAATACCTGAATCACCCGGCGACCGGTCCCAAAATCCACATTGGATGGGGACAGCATTTGCAACCCGATGGTATCGCCTCACACGGCTGGTTCAGCGCCAACCTCGCCGAGCCGAATTTCCAGGGAACGTGGTTCATCGGCGAGCAGAACTTGTACAGCACCAACGGGTATCTGTTTGACATTTCCACAAATTGGGCCGATACTTACGTCCACGGGCGGAATCTCGCCACAGGACGGATGCGCGATGGCGGTCAGGGCGGTATGGGACCAACGCTTTTCGCCTACCGGCCCTGGTTGGAGGATGGCTCTCCACCAGCGCCAGGGACGCATCTACCGGAGATGACACTGTTGCTCTACGAAAATGCGTACAACACCGAAAACATCGAGCGCGCGATGAACGGCTATCAACATCCCGACGAGTGGGAAGGCGGCGCGTGGCTCACGACGGCATCCGGCAAGTCGGCGGTGCTGTTCGCGGGGACCAAAAGCACGGGGGCAAAATACTGGTACGGATTCATCCATCCCGATGGGCCGGAACTCCCCTGCGTATCGCCCCACGCCGATTTCACCGCCTGCCGCCTGGCGGATGGAACGCCATGCCCACCGGAGGATTTCGCCGGGTGCTGCGACGAAGACGCCGGCACGTGTGCGAGCGGGCGCGGGTGGTGGAGCACCCGCTTCGACGCGCAATTCATCCTCTACGATCCGGCGCAACTGGCGCAGGTCGCCGCCGGGACGCTGGAATCCTGGCAGCCGCAGCCCTACGCCAGCCTAGACCTCGATGAGCATCTGTATCTCAATCCGCCCGAATGGGATGTGACGATGCTCGGCTGGGGCGACCAGCGCCGCAATCGCATCGGCGATGCGTCGTTTGATCGGGCCAGCGGTCGTCTTTACGTGTTAGAGCTTTACGCCGACGGCGGCAAGCCTGTGGTCCACGTGTGGCAGGTGGAATGAAGTCTTTTTCAGATGGTCAAAAAGCCAAAATGCAGGGAGATAAAAATGTATAGATTAGGAAGAACCTTATGCACAATTATGTTGATCGTTGGGATGATGGCAATGCCGGTCAACGCGGCGTTTCCTGCACATCCTACCGACACGACATACCAGACTTTGCCGTTTGCGCAAAACTGGACAAATACCAGCTTGATTACGACCAGCGACGATTGGTCGGGCGTAACCGGGATTACGGGATACCGCGGCGATAATCTAACCAGCGCCACCGGTGTGGATCCGCAGACGGTTTTAGCTGACGATACTGCGCCAGTTGTAGATGTCAATGCGAATCGAACCGACCCAGATACCTTTACAACAGGCGGCGTCACCGAATTTGAGTTGACCGATCCGGCGGTTGCGCTGGCCGGTTCTGGTACAGCGGACGCGCCATACCTGCTCATCTATCTTAACACGACGGGGTACCAGAATATCGTTGTCTCCTACTTATTGCGTGATCTTGACGGCTCTGCCGATGATGCAACGCAACAGGTAGCCCTACACTATCGCGTCGGGACAAGCGGCAGTTTCACCAATGTGCCGGGTGCCTATGTTGCCGATGCAACAGAGCCAAACACGGCCTCTCTGGAAACCCCGGTCAATGTCACGCTTCCCGCTGCGGTCAATAACCAAGCGCAAGTACAACTGCGCATCATGACAACCAATGCGGGTGGCAATGATGAATGGGTAGGAGTAGATGATATTTCTGTCACCGGAACACCGATGGGCGCCAGCGTCCTCACCGTCACCAAAACCGCCGAGCCTGCTGCGGACGTCGCGACAGGGGGGCTAGTGACCTACACGCTCGCCCTGGCGAACAGCGGCACGATCGCCGATACAAACGTCTACATCACCGACGCGCTGCCGAGTGAAGTTGACTTTGCCTACTGGATCGAGGAACCCACCGGCGCGGTCGTGAGCGCCGACCAACTCACGTGGAACGGCGCGGTTGACAGCGGCGCGGGCATCACTTTCACCTTCGCCGTCACCAACCTGGCGGGCATCAATGCCGCCGTGGTCAACACCGCCGAGTTCAGCGGCACGGCCCAGGCCGGCAGCAGCGACGCGACGTACACTACGCTCACCGGTTTGCCCTATACCCAGGACTTCGATACCTGCCCGGCAGCGGGATGGCTGATCTACAGCGTCGCCAGCAACCACGACTGGACCTGCGCCAACGGTTACATGGAGGCTAACGGGTATGGCGGTGACGTGGCTTCAAACGATTGGCTTATCTCGCCCGCGTTCGACTTCGAGCAGACCGACCTCGAAACCCTCACCTTCGACACCTGGACACAGTACGCCGACAGCGGCGCACCCTGGCCGCAGCTCTCGGTGATGTACTCCACCAACTACAGCGGCAGCGGAAATCCCGACGCGGCAACGTGGACCGAGTTGAGCGGCGCGATCTTTTCGCCGGCAGACTCACAGCAATGGACGTCCTCCGGTGAAGTCGATGTCTCCGGTATCAGCGGCGCGGAGGTCTACTTTGCCTTCCAGTACGTTTCGTCTGGGACCGGTTCAGGCTCATCGAGCCGGTGGCGAGTGGATAACTTCGAGCTGTACGAGCGGCCGCCCCTCTCCATCACCAAGACCGCCACGCCCGCTTTCCTCTTCCAGGGTGAGCTGGTCACCTACACGGTCATCCTGGGAAATGCCGGCGCGACCGGCGAGCCTGGCGTCTCGCTCACCGATACGCTGCCGAGTGAGGTGGAGTTTGCCCACTGGATCGAACAACCTGCCGGCGCGGTGGAAAGCGGCGGGCAGATCACGTGGACCGGCGCGGTGACCGGCAGCGCGCAGATCACCTTCACCTTCGCCGTCACCAATGTGGCGGATAGCGGCGCCGTCGTCAACACCGCCGGGTTCAGCAGCGCCGAACAATCAGGGACAGCAGAGGCCAGCTTCGCCGTGGTGGACGTCACCGAAATCCACGACATCCAGGGCGACGGATTGGCCAGCCCGTTGCTGAACGAGGTACACACCATCGAGGGCATTGTGGTAGGCGATTTCCAACCCGACGATACAAACATTAAGGGGTTCTTCGTGCAAGAGGAAGACGCCGACGCGGACGATAACCCGCTGACTTCCGAGGGCGTCTTCGTCTACTACAACACGGTGGATGTGAACGTCGGCGATCTGGTGCGCGTGAGCGGCACGGTGCAGGAATATTACAACATGACGCAACTGGGCAACGTCACCGGTGTTAGCATCGTCAGCAGCAATAACCCCCTGCCGACCGTGGCGGAGATCAGCCCGCCCTTCTCCGAGACAACCTACCTGGAGCGCTACGAGGGGATGCTGGTGAGCGTCCCCGAGACGCTGTACGTGACGGACATCTACTACCTCGGGCGCGGCGGCCAACTGCTGCTCTCGCCGGACGCGCGGCTGATGAATCCCACCCAGGTCGTCGACCCAGGCCAACCCGCCATCGACTTGCAAGCGGCCAACAATCTCAACAGAATCATCCTGGACGACGGCAGTTTGCGACAAAACCCCGATCCCGTCATCTACCCAAGCCCCTTCCTGAGCGCCACCAACACCGTGCGCGGTGGGGATGCCGTCGCCGACATCGTAGGGGTGTTGAGCTACAGTTATTCCGGCTGGAGCGACACCGACGCTTACCGCATCCATCCCATCGAGAGACCCACCATCACCCACACCAACCCGCGCCCCACCTCGCCCCCCGACGTGGGCGGCACGCTACACGTCGCCAGCTTCAACGTGTTGAACTACTTCGACACATTTAGCGGTTGCACGGCCGGGGTCGGCGGAACAGCAACCGATTGCCGGGGTGCGGATGATGCTGCCGAGTTCACCCGCCAGCGCGACAAGATCATTGCCGCCATGCTCATGCTCGACGCCGACGTCTATGGGCTGATGGAAATCGAGAACGACGGCTACGCGGACGAAGGTAGCGCCATTGATGATCTGGTGGACGGCCTCAACGCCATCGCCGGCGCCGGAACCTACGCCTACGTGGACGCCGATGTACACACCGGCATCACTAACGTCCTTGGCGCGGATGCCATCAAAGTAGGCATGATCTACAAACCGGCGACAGTGATCATGACCGGTACAACAGCGGTGATGAATAGCAGCGTGGACCCCACGTTCCTGGATGATCTGAATCGCCCGGCGCTGGCGCAATCGTTCCAGGACGTCGCCACCGGCGAGATTTTCACCGTCATCGTCAACCATCTCAAGTCCAAAGGCTCGGCCTGTCCCGACGATCCCGACACAGGCGACGGGCAGGGCAACTGCAATCTCACCCGCACGGCAGCGGCTGAAGCCCTGGTGAACTGGCTCAACGGAGACCCCACCGGCGCAGGCAGTCCTCACTATCTCTTCATCGGCGACCTGAATTCCTATGCCAAAGAAGACCCCATCGTTGCCCTGGAAGACGGCGGCTACACCAACCTGGCGGCCCTGATGGCCGGCCACGCCGCCGACGAGGTGTACAGCTACGTCTTTGGCGGTCAGTGGGGGACGCTCGACTATGCGATGGCCAGCAGCAGCCTGCTTCCTTACGTTACCGGCGCGGAAAGCTGGCACATCAATGCCGACGAACCGATCGTGCTGGATTACAACGTCGAGCACAAAACCCCCGGTCAACTCATCAGCTTCTACAACGACGATCCCTACCGCGCTTCGGATCACGACCCGATCGTGGTGGGACTTGACCTTCTCCACGCCTGCATCGCGGTGGCAGAAGCGAGCATTGAAGGCCCGCTGAACGTGAGCGGCACGCTCTACATCGACGGCCTCTACACTTTCGCGGCCATCATCACACCCACCGATGCCACACTGCCCATTACCTACACCTGGGAACCCGAACCGGCGACCGGGCAGGGAACGGCGCACGCGCGCTACCTCTGGACGACGCCCGGCCCGCAGACCATCACCCTCACGGTGGAAAACTGCGGCAGGTCGCTCGCCGTCGTGCGCACCGTCACCGTAGAGACGCCGCCGCCGGCCTGCCTGCTGCCGTTGACCGGGGCAGCCATTGCAGGCCCACTGGACGTGAGCGGTATGCTATACGTCGGCGACCTCTACAGTTTTGCGGCCGTCATCACGCCTACCAACGCCACGCCGCCCATCACCTATACCTGGGAGCCTGAACCGAATACAGGGCAGGGAACGGCGCTCGCACGCTACCTCTGGACGGCGCCAGGCCCAAAGGGTATCACCCTAACGGTAGAAAACTGCGGCGGGACAATCACGGCGAGACAATTCATCACCGTCAGTGAAGTCCCAACCTACTATATCTACCTGCCAATTGTGATGCGGAACGCACCATGAGGACATCGACCGTGAGGAAACGGTTAGCCCAATCACGTTCTGGAATCCCGTCGTGCCCCGGCGACTTCGTGCATAGGTTGATTCCTTCCGGGAAGAGCGCCCTGTTGCCGAGCCAACTGGCGACATGGGTGCTCGCCGGGATTAAGTGCTGCAAGAATTCCTTGCCGGTGGCAATGCACGATTTTTAACATTAAAAGTGTTTAGGACAGTCTTTTTGCCTGGTGTAAGACATTTTCCGTTCAGGCGGAAGTGAAGGATCATCTCAAAACATAGGAGGCTTTGACCATGAAACTACTAGACCTGACCATTCCCCTTGGCATCGCCACGCCCCCGTGGCCCACGTATGAGCCGCTGCAAGTGAAATACTTCAAGCGGCTGGCGCCCAACGGCGCGAACGGGCAGCTCGTGACCCATTCCAATCACCTGGGCACGCACCTCGACGGCGAAATCCACTTCTACACCGCCGGCAAGGACATCGCATCCCTGGGTATGGATTTTTTGGTTCACGATGCCGCCGTCGTCGACCTTTCCGACGTGGTCGCCGACTACGACATCTACACGTCGGAGATGATTGAGGACAAAGTCGAAGTCAAAGAGGGCGACATCCTCATCATCCACACCGGCTTCCACCACTTTGGATGGGACATGCCGCACGCCGACGAAATCCGCTACATGGTGCAACATCCGGGGCCGGATCGGGAGTTCGCGGAGTGGGCCAAGCGCAAGAAGCTGCGCTGGATCGGTGTGGACTGCGGCAGCGCGGATCACCCGATGAACACGATCATCCGCCAGTGGATGCCGCGCCAGGCCGCGCAGGCCGAGAAGCACTTCCAGCAGAAGTACGGCAAGGGCCTGGCGGACATCTTCGACGACTCGAAGTACCAACTGATGCACATCGAGATGTTCCCGCACGGCATCATCCACGCGGAGTGCATCGGCGGCGAGCTGGACCTGCTGCTCAACCGCCGCGTGCAGATCGGCTTCTTCCCCTGGCGCTTCGTGGACGGCGAATCGTGCATCGGGCGCTGCGTCGCCTTCCTGGATGACGACGAGTACGCCGACCTGATGAAGAAGAAGGAGGCCCTTCCCAAGACCAAATTCGGCGATGCGTTCAATCCGCAGCACGTCGAGAATCTGAATCAACAAGTTAAGGCGAGAAAATAGTCGAAGGTCAAAAGTCGAAAGTCAAAAGTCAGAAGACTTGCAGCTTTCGACTTTAGACTTTGGACTTCAGACTTCAACACAAGGAGAGTTGCTTATGGCCGTAGATATGGAACTGGAATCTGTGTTGCGTCCCCCGGAGTTTCCGCAGGCGCCGTATCCGCCGAAGGTGATCACGCTGGCGAACGGCAAGCGGATGGTCGTCCGGGAGGTGACGCGGGCGGATGTACCGCAGTTGCTCAAGTCGGTGCATCCGACCCTGTTTATTGACCGCGACTACTACAACGTCGTCGGCGCGCGTGTGTACGCGGAACTGATCGCCTGGCAATATTACCGCGTGCAGAATGAGTACGTCCTCGTTGGGCAAGTGGATGGGCTGGTGGCCGGCATTGTCAATGGGCGGCTGTACTCGCCTAAAGTGGGGATGAGCCTCCACACGCTGGCGATTGACCGGGGCTTGCGCATCGGCGCACACCTCTTCGCCGCCAAGATGGAGCATCACATCGAATACTTGAACCAGGATGAGGTGCTGATCGTGGCCGAAAGCCCCATCGGCTTCCGGCGGTGGATGATCGAGTACGGGCTGGAGCCGACCACGATTCCGCACGAACTGGGCGGGGCGCCCTCGTATAAGCTCACGCGCGAACTGTATTTCAAGAGCAAGTCACGGCTGGTGGTGGGGGATCGCCCCGTGCCGCAGGACTTGATGGACGTGGCGCAGCAAGACCTCACGGTCGCCACCGAAAAGGCGATCCGCGAGAAGATCGCCGGGTTGAAGGGGAGGTAAACCATGAGAGACGTAGCTGTTATCGGCGTGGGGATGATCCCCTTCGGACGCCGCGATCAAGACACGTTGATGGATATGCTGGCGTATGCCTCGATGAAAGCCCTGGACGATGCCGGGTTGGGTGATAAAGGCGTCGACGCGCTCTACGTGGGCAACATGGGCGCAGGCATCCTGCAGCATCAAAGCTCCATCGCCAGCGCGCTGGTGGACCGGTTAAGCCTGCTGCCCGCCGCTGCCGAAGCGATCGAGAACGGCCCGGCGTCCGGCGGTTCGGCGGTGAAGAATGGCGTGCTCGCCGTAGCCTCCGGCTACTACGATGTGGTGCTGGTGGCCGGCGGCGAGAAAATGCGCGAAGTCACCGGCTGGCGCGCCACCGACTTCGTCGCCACGATGACGCACCCGGAAGTCGAGTATCCTTACGGGATCACATTGCCCGGCATGGCGGGGATGTTCACCCGGCTGTACATGGAGAAGTACGGCCTCACCCGCGAGATGCTGGTGGAGGTCGCCATCAAGAACCAGAAGATGGGCGCGCTCAACCCCTACGCGCACGTCGAGATGATGATCACCAAAGAGGGTATCTACGAAAGCCCGCACTCGGTGGTCAACAACCCGCCCGCCGCCGACCCGCTGCACCTCTACGATGCCTGTCCGGTGAGCGATGGCGCGGCGGCGCTGGTGCTGTGTCCGCTGGAGATGGCCGCCAAGCTGACGAAGAACGTGCCGGTGCTTGTCGCCGGATTCGGGCAGGCTACCGACACACACACGCTCCAGGAGCGCGACGATCCAACCGACCTGAAAGCCGTCACGCTGGCGGCGCAGCAGGCGTTTGAGCGGGCGAAGCTCAAGCCGGAGGACATCCACGTCGCGGAACTGCACGACGCCTTCACCGTGCTGGAAATCGCCGAGAGCGAGCACGTCGGCTTCTTCAAGAAAGGCGAGGGCGGCAAGGCGGTCCTGGCGGGCAAAACCCGCCTGGGCGGCAAGCTCCCGATCAACGTCTCCGGCGGCCTCAAGGCGCGCGGACACCCCGTCGGCGCGACAGGCGTGGCGCAGGTGGTGGACATCGTGTGGCAATTGCGCCACGAGCTGCCCGAAGATCGCCAGGTCAAGAATGCGCAGAACGGCCTGACGGTGAACTTCGGCGGGTTTGGCAATAACGTGGTGTGTTTTATCCTACGGAGGGTTGAGCAATGATTAACATCACGGCTTACAAATGCAAGAAGTGCGGGCGGATTCACTATCCCAGGCACGAGCGCTGCTTGAGTTGCAAGCACCGCGAATTTGAAGAAATCAAGCCGGAAGGCAATGCCAAGCTGTTGACCTTTACGCAGATCTTCAACCTGCCGTGGGGCTTCGACGAGCGATTTTTGATCATCGGGGTCGCGCAGTTTGAGAACGGCGTCAAGGCGATGGGGCAGATCAAGGCTGAGGATGCCGCCGATTTGCACACGGGCATGCCACTCACCGCAAGTTGGGAGCCGGTACGCTACGTTCAGGGCGAACCGGTCTACGGCTTGAAGTTTGCGCCAATGTAGGATATAGTAACCCGCAGATATGCCCTTCCGGGAAGCCGGGGAGCTTCCCGGAAGGGTCAGCGAATCGAGGAGGTGTAGAATGATGGCAGAACAGGTTGCTTTAAGATTGCCGGAATTGACTACTACGCTGGTCCGTTCCCCGCGTTTACCCGTCTATGTGCAGCAATTGCAAGCCTGGCTGGAAACGGAACAAGCCAGACGCGAGCAATTTTATGAAGAAATGTCCGAAGAACATAAAATGGAGTTCATCAACGGGGAGGTTGTCGTGCATTCACCGGTCAGATCATGCCACAACATTGTAGGTCAAAATCTTTTGTATTTATTGGGCGCCTATGTCCGCAAACACCAGCTTGGCTATATTGGGTACGAAAAAATTCTCATTACTTTGTCTCGCAATGACTACGAGCCGGATTTGTGTTACTTTACACCGGCTAAATCGCAACATTTTACCCCAACCCAGACTAAATTCCCCGCGCCGGACTTTGTGGTCGAAATTCTCTCGCCGGGTATGGAAGCCACCGACCGGGGACTCAAATTCGAGGATTACGCCCTGCATGGCGTCGGCGAGTATTGGATCATTGACCCAGAGCAAGAATTTGTCGAACAGTACATTCTCAAAGATGAAACTTACGCGCTGCGCGTCAAGGCGATGACGGGCGTGGTGGAAAGCCAGGCGGTAGCCGGCTTCGTCATCCCGGTGCGCGCGCTTTTTGATGAAGCGGAGCAGTTCGCGGCATTACAAACGCTGTTGGAGCGCGAGTAAAAATCCAGAAAAAGGAGGGGGAGGTTATCGAGGAATTTTTCTTGATTGAGAACGGATGCGTCGAAAATTTATCTATTTATCAATTCACTGTGTAATTTCACGAAAGGAGTATTTCAAATGGCTCAAAAACCTAAAGGCGCCGCCCCCATCATCGGCTATATGCCTGAAGATGTGCCTGAGTGGGGCGCAATGTTGAGTCTGGGGTTTCAGCAAGTACTGACCATGTTCCCGGCGACGGTGCTGGTCGCCATCCTCACCAAGTTTGATGTGGGTGTGACGTTGTTCGCTTCCGGCCTGGGCACGATCATCGCTCTGCTCGTCGCCAAGCGCAAAATTCCTCTATACTACGGGTCTTCGTTCAGTTACATTACCGTCGTCATCACCGTGATGTCCAAGTACGTCCCCGATTGTTTCAACTCTGCTGCCGTTTACTGCCCGGATGGTGTGAAATTGGCGCAAGTGGGCATCCTGTGCACCGGCGTTTTCAACATCTTGATAGGGCTACTTATCCAACGCATCGGCAAAGACCGGTTGGACAAAATTCTGCCCCCCATCGTCACCGGCAATGTCGCCATCACCATCGGCATCGCGCTGGCCGGTGCGGCGCTCGGTATGGCATCCGCCAACTGGGGCGTGGCCTTCATCACGTTGATTCTGACGATTGCTTTCTCAGTATATCTGCAAGGTAAGGGCTTAATCGGTATGTTGCCGATCTTGTTAGGCGCTGTGGCGGGCTACATCGTCTCACTCATCTTCGGCATCGTGGACTTTGGTCCGGTAGCATCAGCGGAATGGATACGCGTACCAAATTTCACGCTCCCGGCCTTTGGCGATGGGCGCGCGTGGGGTATGGCGATCAGTGTGGCGTTGATTGCCATTGCAACAGTTCCAGAATCCACAGCCCACTTATATCAAATGAGTCTGTACATTGACCAACTGGCTAAGGACCTCAAGAAGCAGCCACTAGAGATCAAGAAACTCATCGGTTTGAACCTAGTCGCTGATGGCTGCAACGATGCGCTCAACGGTCTACTCGGTGGTTGCGCCGGCACGAACTACGGCGAGAACAACTCGCTGATGGCGATCACGCGCAACTACTCGGTAGCTGTCTTGATGACGGCGGGTGGCATTGCTATGCTCCTGGGTTTCATCGGCAAGCTGGCCGCGTTGATCAACACCATCCCGGTCGCCGTGACCGGCGGGTTGGCGATCTACCTGTTTGGCGTCATCGGGAAGCAAGGTATTGCGCTGCTGCAAAGCGAGAAGGTCAACCTCTTCGATCCCAAGAACCTCGCCATCGGCGCGACAATCCTGGTCTTGGGCATCGGTGGAAACCTGGGATTGCCCAACGGACTGTTCCCGTTCAAAATTCCCGTGCTGTTCCCGGACGGCATCCCCGCTATCGTCTTCGCCGCCATCGTTGGCATCCTGATCAACCTGCTGTTCATTCTCCTGCCCCCTTCACGTTTCGGCGTTGAGGAACGCAGCAACATCGAGTTCTGAGTTTCTGCCACAGAAGACACAGAGTTCACAGAGGAAAGAGAGAAAAAATCTCTGTGTTCTCTGTGAACTAGATGGAGTGAAACGAGTCTCTGCTTAGTTTTTTGCCACAGAGGTCACAGAGAGCACAGAGAAAAACAAGAAAATCTCTGTGAACTCTGTGTTCTCTGTGACTTGAAAAGGAGTGTTTTATGCGACCATTTGACTATTACAAACCCACAAGTTTTGAAGAAGCCTATAAGTTACTGAGCTTGCCGGACAAGGCGATGTATCCCCTGGCCGGCGCAACCGACCTCATCCCCCACACCCGCGATGGCGCGTGGAAACCCGATGGTGTGGTGGACATCAAAGGGCTGCCCGGTCTGCGCGACCTCAAGGTCGAAGGTCTGGAACCGTGCTGCGGCTGCGCGCCCGGCGAGTGCCTCTACGTCGGCGCGGCGGTACGGATGAACGAGATCGCGCGTTCCGAGCTGGTGCGCTCGCACTGGGATGTGCTGGCGCAGGCCGCTGCTGCGATGGGCAACGAGCAGGTGCGCAACCGCGCGACGCTGGGCGGCAACCTGGGCACCGCCTCCCCCGCCGCCGATTCCGCGCCCGCGCTGCTGGCGCTCGAGGCGTCCGTGCTGGTCAAAGGGCCTGAGGGCGACCGCTCGATTCCGGTCGACAACTTCTTCGCCGGACCCAAGCGCAATGTGCTGAAAAAAGGAGAGCTTATTGTGGGGATCCTCATCCCCAAGCCACCT
>DYKY01000099.1 GCA_020722365.1 Thermoflexus sp. | reverse complement strand
TGATAGGCCCGGTAGCGCGCTTGCTGGCGGCCCTTGATGCCCGTGAATTTGATAAACCAGCGTGTCAAACGTGACATAATCCCTCCGTGCGAATTACGAATCGGCGAATCGAGAATCAGCGAATCAAGAATCAGCGAATCGAGAATCAGCGAATCAAGAATCGGCGAATTCTCTTAACTTTCAACTTTCAACTTTCAACTTTTAACTTTCAACTTTCAACTTTTAACTCGTGCGTTCCAATTCCATCACCAGCCGCTTGCCTACGATGTACTCGTTGCCCGCGCCCAGCATCAGAATGACGTCGCCGGTTTGCGCCTGCTCGGTGAGGCGATAGATGGCTTCTTCCAGCGTGGCAAACGCCCCGACCGCTGGATGGCTGATCTGCTGCGCCAGGCTGTCGGAGGTCAACGTACCATCGTCAACCTCCCGCGCCGCGTAGATGGGCAGCACGCCCACTCGATCCGCGTCCGCGAACGCCGTCATAAAGTCGGCGTGTAGCGCCCGAACGCGGCTGAACGTGTGCGGTTCCCACACGGCGACGATGCGCCGCCCCGGATAGCGCTGCCGCGCTGCGCGCAAGACGTTGCGAATCTGCGTGGGGTGGTGGGCGTAATCGTCGATAACGACGATGCCGTCCACGTCCCCCAGAATCTCAAAGCGTCGCGCCGTACCGCTGAACCGTTCCAATGCCGCGCGGGCGACTGCCCACTTGATTCCCAGCACCTTGGCAACTCCCAACACTGCCAGCGCATTGACGGCGTTATAATCGCCGGGCACGCGCAGGCTGATGTCGCCCATCACCTCAGCGCCCAGTCTGGCGGTGAAACTCACGCCGCCCAGTTCGTTCGCACGGATGTTGAGTGCCCGCCACGTCAGCCCGACGCCCTCGTTCTGCCCGTACAACATCAAAGTGCCGCCGTTGGCGTGGTATGACGCGCCGATGGCGTGCGCCAGTTCGTCGTCATTGCACGCGATCAACGTGCCGCCGGCGCGGATGTTGTCCACGAAGTTGCCGAAGGCCATGCGCACGAAGCGCGTGCTTGGGAAACTGTCGGGATGATCGAATTCCACATTGGTCACGACGGCGATCAACGGTTTGAGCGCCAAAAACGTGCTACGGTATTCGTCCGCTTCGATCACGAAATGCTTCCCCGTTCCGGCGTGCCCGTTGGTGCCCAGGTCCGCCATCACCCCGCCCACAATGTAGGTGGGATCAAGGCCCGCTTCCAACAGCAGCAGCGTCGTCATGCCGGCGACGGTGGTCTTGCCGTGCGCCCCCGCGATCGCGATGACATCGTAGCCGGCTGTCAGCGCGCCGAGAAACTGCGGGCGATCCAGTACCTGGATGCCTTGCTGCTTGGCTGCCCGTATCTCGGCATTATCCTCGCGGACGGCGGAAGAGATCAGCACCAGATCGGCCTGGCGCAGGTTGCTCGCCGCGTGCCCGATGGCGACCGGAATGCCCCCCGCCTCCAGCGCATCGGTGAGCGGAGATTGCCGCTGGTCCGAGCCGTGGACGCGCAGCCCTTTACCTTGCAGCACCCGCGCAATCGCCGACATCCCCGCGCCGCCGATGCCGACGATGTGTACTTCGTGAAACTGCTGCACGTTGAGCATACCATGACCTCAAATGAAGACGATGAGTACGAAAGCGAACGCGACCGCCACTGCTACCAACAACGTTGGTCCTTCCAGCCACTCGAGGGGTAGATACGAGATCAGGCTCAATGCCTGGGGGGAGGTCGGTTTGGTGATCCCCCATAGATCGTACCCCTTCACGTCTAGAAATCCCCACAACATCCCAATGACCAGGAATCCGTTGATGGCTCCCAGGAAAAAGCCGAGCAGCGTATCTTGCAATTTCTCCTTACGCGCCCGCGAGCCTAACATGGTCGAGATGATGGTCGTGGCGTAGCCAAAGGAGACGATGACGATGAAGAGGATCGAGCGCACATAGAACCAGGTCTTGGGATCGGCGACGGCCAGGTCTTGCAGTGAGGCGTTGATGACCGGTACGTGCGTCACCAGCACCATCTCGATGAAGCGCGCCAGGACCACGCTGAAGCAGACCAGCAACTCCTTGGCCCATCCGCGCAGCCCGCCGATGATGCCGAATAGCAGAATCAGACCTATAAACACGGTTTGTATGGGTACCATCTCATCCTTTTGACTTTGACGCCACCTGCACCAACAATTCCGCCAGACGCTGTGCCGCATCCGGTCGAGCGAGCGCGCGGGCCGCGGCCCTCATCGCCTCGCGGCGCGGGGGATCCAGCAGCAGCGTGCGCACGGTGGGCACAATCTGCTCCGGCAGCGCGGCATCCTCCACGATCACGGCGGCGCCGCGGTTGGCCAGCCACGTCGCATTGACCTTCTGATAGCGCCAGGCATAAGGGTAGGGGACCAGGATCGAGGGCAGGCCGAAATAGGGAAACTCGCCCAAGATCGACGCCCCGGCCCGGCAGATGACCAGGTCCGCCGCCGCCATCGCCGCTCCCATCTCGTCGTGGAGATAGGCGTGCGCATGGTAACGTGCTTTGACGGATTCCGGCAGTTTTTCGCGTTCTGCGGAGACCTCAGGCCAATCCAGTTCGCCGCTGACGTGCATCACATCCGCGATTTCCGTCAAGGCCGGCAGGTGCGCCAGCAGCGCCCGGTTGATCGACCGCGCCCCGCGACTGCCACCAAATACCAACAACACCGGCCCTCCCGGTGGCAGACCGAGCGCCTCACGCCCGGTGATACGGCTCCAGCGGGTGATGCGCTCGCCCAACGGATAACCGGTCACGACGACTTTCTCCGCCGGCAAGAACGCCCGCGAATCCTCGACCGTCACCGCGATGCGCGTTGTCAGCCGGGCCACGGCCTTCACCGACTGCGCCGGTTCGATGTCCGGCACGTAGACGAGAATCGGCACACGCCGCCACGCCGCCGCGACCGCAACCGACCCGCTCACGTAACCACCTGTGGTCAGGATCGCGTCTGGGCGCTCGCGCCGCAGATGGCGCATGGCAGCGAACGTGCCCCGCGTCAACTGCCAGCCGTTGCGCACCGCGTTCAATAACGCGACGCCATGCAGTCCCCCGGCCGGAATGCCGATGAAGGGCAGACCGGCGCGCGCGACCAATTCCGCTTCCATCCCGCCGACGCTGCCCACCCAGGTCAACGCATATTCAGGCGCGGCGGCCTGTGGAAGCGTAGCGGCTTGCAGGGCTTGCGCTACGGCGAGCGCCGGATACACGTGCCCGCCCGTCCCGCCGCCCACGATCCAGAATCGCATTGGCGAAGACACTTGCGTTGTAGACAACGCCTTCCCCTTTCTTGGGTTTTCCGCGTGAAACACTCAATAACAGTCCCGCGCCGGCCATCGTCATCAACATTTCTGAACCGCCGTAAGTGAAGAACGGCAGCGCCGTGCCGGAAAAAGGAATCAGCCCAACCATAACCATGATGTTCAGCAGCGCCTCGGTGATGATCATCGTCGTCGCGCCGAAAGCGAGCAGCGACCCGAACGGCTCCGGCGTCTCCAACGCGATGCGGTATCCCCGATAGGCAAGCAGGATAAAGAGCGCGATGACCAACAAACACCCGAGCAGTCCGGTTTCTTCGGCGATGACGGCGAAGATGCTGTCGGTGTGGGGAAAGGGCAGGTAGCCGGATTTCAACTGCCCGCCGCCGATGCCCACGCCCAGGATGCCGCCCTCGCCGATGGCGATCATCGCGCGATGCACGTGATAGGGCATCTGCGTTGGGTCGCGCAGGGACGCGAGATACGCAACAAGCCGGTCGCGCGCGTGTTGCAGTTGCCAGGCCAGAAAGCCGAAGGCTGCGCCGCCGGAAATGACCGACACGAAAATCTGGATTGGATCGCCGCCTGCGTAGAAAAACATCGCCAGCCCGGTGATCACGAGCAGCAGCGCCGTGCTCAGGTCGGGCTGTAACGCGACCATGCCGGCCACCACACCGATGATAACGGCGAACGGGATCAGGCCGTAACGCACCTGGTTGAGCTGTTCGCCTTTGGACGACAGCCAGGCCGCGATATAGATCACCACGATCAACCGCGCCAGTACACCGGGCTGGATCGACGCGCCAATGAGCGAGCGCTGTGCGCCCAGAATCAGTTCGCCCAACAGCAGCACCACGAACAGCATCACTAACGCTGTGCCCATCAGCGGCAGGGCAGATTTTTGCCAGACTGTGTAAGGGACGCTGTACATAATCAGCATGATGACGCCGCCGATGGCAATCCAAACGAGTTGTTTCCACCAGAAGCTTTCGCCCACGAAGAATGTGGCGCTGTACAACATCAGCAGTCCGTAGGCCAGCAGCGCCAGCAGCGTCACTCCCAACATGACGTCGAAGCTGCCGTAGGTATGGGTGGTTTTTCTCTTTTGTCCAGCCATCGTTTCTCCTCAAAAATAGTCCAAAGTCCAAAGTCCAAAGTCCCAAGTCCCAAGTCCGATAAAATACGCTGTGTCTCTATGGCAAGATTTCCTACAACGCCATGACCAGTTCGCGGAAACGCTCGCCCCGCTCGGCGAAGTCGCGGAAGGCATCAAAGCTGGTGCCGCCGGGCGAGAGCAAGACCACATCGCCGGGTCGCGCGCGTTGCGCGGCGACGTGTACCGCATCCTCCAACGTCTCTGCCGCGATCATCGCTTCGAGGATCACGGCCTCGTGTCTTGACCTGGCTTCCGCCAGCGCCGCTTCGACGTGTTTGCCGATCAACGCCGCCGCCTCGCCGAACAGGACGAGCACCCGCACGCGCTGCGTCACGGCGCGCGCGAACGCTTCCCAGGGCAGGTTCTTGTCGCGCCCGCCTGCCAACAAAATCAGCGGCTCGTCGAACGCCTGCAATTCTGCCATCACCCGTTCCGGCGCGGTGGCGATGGAGTCGTTGATCCACAGCGCGCCGTTGACGCGGCGGACTTCCTCCAGCCGGTGCTCGACGCCGGTAAAGGTCGAGAGTACGCGCTCCATTGCGGCGATGTCCGCGCCCGCCGCATCTGCCAACGCCATCGCCGCCAGCGCGTTCAGCACGTTGTGCATCCCCCGCAGGCGCAGCGCGCGGCGTTCGCATACGGCGACCTGGCCTTCAGCCCGCTGTAGAACGAGCGTATTCCCTTGTAAAAATGCACCATTTGTTTCAGTCGTTCCACTGAAATAACGTACTTCTGCCTGCGTCAATCCCGCCAGCGCCCGTGCGTTTGGTTCATCATAGCCGAGCACCGCAATATCACTTTCCCCCTGATGGGTGACGATGTTGGCTTTTGCTGCGATGTAAGCGTCCATCGTTTTGTGCCGGTCCAGATGGTTGGGCGTGATGTTGAGCACGCCCGCAATCTGCGGGCTGACCCGCATCAGCTCCAGCTGGAAGCTCGAAAGCTCCATCACCACCCGGTTGGTGGGCTGCATCGCCGCCAAATCACCGATCAGCGGGTTGCCGATGTTGCCGCCAACCCACGTGATGAAGCCCGTTTCGGCCAGCATCTTGCCCACCAACGTCGTCGTCGTTGTCTTCCCCGCCGAGCCGGTGATGCCGATGACCGGGGCCGGACAGCGTCGCATAAATTCCTGCGCGTCGTTGCTGAGCGGAATCCCGCGTCGTGCGGCCTCCTGCACAATCGGCAGATCACTGGGCACACCGCCGCTGGTGCAGAACAAGTCGCAGCCATCCAGCAGGCTCAACGGATGCTCGCCCAGGACGTAGTGCAGGTCCAGGTCGCCCAATTCGCGCATTGCATCCTGTAACGCCTCGGGCTTGCGCGTGTCCGAAACGGTGACGCGCCACCCTTGTTCGGCGAAAAAGCGCGCCAATGCCTTTCCCTGCCTGGCCAACCCCAGAATCACCACGGTAGACGGTAGACGGTAGACAGTAGACGGTGCGGCTCCGAAGACGTAGCCGGGACGGGAGACGGGTAGTCCGCTCATTCGCTGATTCTCTGATTCGCTCATTCGCTATATCAGCGCCAGCGCCACCCCGGCCATCGCCGCCAGCAGTTGAACGAGCCAGAAACGCTGCACCACCTGCGTCTCCGACCATCCCAACAATTCAAAGTGATGGTGCAACGGCGCCATCTTGAAGATGCGCCGGCCCTCACCGTATTTCTTTCTCGTGTACTTGAAGTATCCCACCTGGATGATCACCGAGAGCGTGATGGCAACCGGCATCAACATAATGATCGGCCAGATCAACCACTGCCCGGTCATCAACGCCACCACACCCAACGTCGCGCCCAATGCCAACGAGCCGGTGTCGCCCATCATCAGTTCGGCGGGATGGGCATTGAACCACAGAAAGGCGAACGACGCGCCGACAATGGTGAAGCAGAAGCGCTCCAGGTAAATCTGCCCTTGCAGGTCGGCGATGATGGCGTAGACGACGAAGGCGCTCGCCATAATGATCCCGGCCAGCCCATCCAGCCCATCGGTGAGATTGGCGGCATTAGCCGACCCGATGATGATGAACATCGCCACGGGGATGTAGATAAGGCCGATGTCGATCTTTTCCGGGATGCCGGGAATGGCGATGCTGTGCAAATCCAGCCCGTAGTACATCACCAGGGCCACCACGAACGTGAGCACCAGTTCGATCTCCATCTTGAAGCGTGCGGTAAAGCCCTCACCGCGCCGCATGCCTTTCACCCCGGCCCAGTCGTCGAGCGCGCCGAGCACGCCGTAAGCGATCATCACGCCTAATGGCACCAGGATCGAACGCCCCAAAACCGTGTCGCCGATAAGATTATAAATGTTCAATGCCAGCGTAATCAGGATGACCGGGATGGTGATGAGGACGCCGCCCATCGTAGGCGTCCCCATCTTGGTCTGGTGGCCACTCGGCCCGTCGATGCGGATGCGCTTGCCGATGTGCCAGCGTTTGAGCAGGCCAATGTAAGGCCCGCCCCAAAAGACGACCATCAGAAACGAGATGCTGGCTAAGATCAGGCCAAAGCTCACGGCACCTCCTTGCTGATGGCCATGACGATCTGCTCCATTCTCATGGCCCGTGATCCTTTCACCAAAATGATATCCTGTGGCTGCAAGATTCCGCGCAGCACGGCGATGGCCGTTTCGCAATCCGGCGTTTCGTGGATGCGATTGCGCGGCAAGCCGCAGAGTTCGGCGCCCTGTGCAATGAAGCGCGCGCGTTCACCCACCGTGATCAACTCCGCCACAATGTTGGCCGTGCGGCAGCCCACTTTGAGATGTCCGGCTTCCTCATAATCGCCCAATTCTAGCATGTCGCCCAAGACGGCGATCTTGCGCCCCTCCATCGTCTTGAGCAGATTCAGCGCCGCCAGCGCCGACGCCTGGCTGGAGTTGTAGGTGTCATCCAGGACCAGCGAATCCTGTAACCCCTGCACGGCGACAAGTCGTAACTGCGGGCCTGGCGCGTGCAAGCCATCCACGATGTCTTGCCAGTCCAGTCCCTCGGTCAATCCGGCAGCGGCGGCGCGGAGCACTGTGTGCGCGCTGTGCCGTCCCAACAGGGGCACTTTGACATAGAGCTGCTCCCCTGCGTAATGCAGGCGCAGGCGAATGCCTTCCAGCCCCTGTGTTTCCACCTCGTCGGCCCACAGATCCGCCTGCGGCGACAGGCCGTAGAAGAAGACCCGCGCCTGCGTGGACTCGGCCATGGCCTGGACCCGGCGATCGTCGTAATTGAGGATGGCGACGCCTTCGGGGGCGGGGGGCAAGCTCTCGACCAGCTCGCGTTTGGCCAGGGTGATGTTCTCGATACTGCCCGCACGTGACAGGTGAACCGGCTCGACGTTGGTCACGATGCCCACATGCGGGCGTGCGATCTCGGCCAACATGCGAATGTCGCCGCGCACATACATCCCCATTTCCAGCACGATGTAGGCATCTGCGTCGGTCAACTGGAGCAGGGTGAGCGGCAGGCCGATTTCGTTGTTGTACGAGCCGGTGCTGCGCTGCACGTGATAGCGGCTGGCCAGCACCTTGGTGACGACTTCCTTGGTCGTCGTCTTGCCGACGCTGCCGGTGATGCCGATGACGCGCGGATTGAGCTGTTGCCGCCAGAAGCGCGCCGCGTTTTGCAGAGCGTCGAGTGTGTTGCGGACGCGAATCAGCAGCGGTGTGGTGAAAGCCTGGGGTGGGGTGCTTCGCGCCACGTCAAGCGTGTCAGCAGCGACATCGACGTCGCGCTCGATGACGGCGGCAATCGCGCCCCGTTTGAAGGCGTCGGCGACGTAATCGTGTCCATCGACGTTCTCACCCTTGAAGGCGAAGAAGACAGGGCGCGATTCCTCGCGGCGCGATTCCTCGCGCCTGGGTTCTGCTGCGCGCGAGTCCAGGATAGGATGAACCGGCGTCTCCATACCCGCCGGACGCCAGCCGCTGATCCCCTCGATCAAATCCACCAATGTCAGTTGTTTCATTTTCGCGTGCCGATTATTGCCCCGCGCGCAAATCTGAGGGCGGAACGCCCAAGAGTGTCAAGACGCGCGCCATCACTTTCTGGAAAACTGGCGCGGCGGTGTTAATACCCCAACGTATGTTGGACGGCACATCCGGGCGATCCAGTTTGACCAGAATGACGACTTGTGGATTCGGTACCGGTCCGAAACCTACATACGACACGATGACCTGCTGCGGATCGTAGCCACCGGTCGTCGGGATCTGCGCCGTGCCCGATTTCCCGGCCACGCGATACCCCGGAACCTGCGCCACTTTGCCGAAAGTTTCAACGCTGCGCGCCATAATCTCCGTGACCGTGCGGGCCGTTTCAGCCGAGATCGGTTGCCCTAACTCGTGCGGCGGAATGGGAATAATGCGCCCATCCGGATACCGGCGTTCGGCGACGATACGGGGCTGCATCATCACCCCGTTGTTCGCAATCGCAGAGACCGCCATCGCCATCTGAAGTGGGGTCACTGCGATCCCTTGCCCGAAGGGATTCGTCGCCAGGTGGCTATCGGACCAGTCCCAGTCGGTGGGCAGGTGGACGATGCCGCCTATCTCTCCGGTAAGTTCGATGCCGGTGGTCTGCCCAAAGCCAAAAGCGCGCACGTATTTGTAAAAGAGGTCCGCGCCGAGGACCTGCGTCGACAACGTCGCTACCCCGACGTTCAGCGAGTGATTCAGGATGCCCTGTAAACCTTGCTGCCCATACGCGGCGCCGCTAGAGTTGCGGATGGAGACGCCGCCATATTCCAGTTCACCCGTATCGTAGTAGGACCAATTCATATCCACGCGCCCGGAATCAAGTGCCGCCGCCACGGTGACGACCTTGAAAACCGAGCCGGGTTCGTAGGCGATGCTCACTGCCGGATCGCGGAAGAGGGCTTCCTCGCCGTTTTGCGCGTACTCGGCGTAGCGATACGGTTCGTAATTCGGGCGGCTGGCAATGGCCAAGATCTCGCCGGTCTGTGGGTTCATCACCAGGATTGTGCCGCCCACCGCTTTGTAGTCGATAATTGCTTGATCGAGCGTCCCTTCGATGAAGGCCTGGATCGTGCGGTCGATCGTGAGGCGCAGATCCGTTCCCGGATAGGGGGTCAGATTGCCTTCCGCCAGTTCGCCGGGTAAGGGTTTTGTATCGACACTTACCTGACCGTAGCGCGCGAAGCTTTCAGCACGCAAGAAGCGCAGTTGGAAGGCCTGGACGCCGTAACCTATCCCTTCGGCGTTGAAAAAGCCCAATGTGTGGCATGCCATCGCCCCCTCGGCATAATAGCGTTCCCACGTGGGCGACAGGGTAATCCACGGCCAATCCAGGTCTTTGAGTTTCTGTGCCGTCTCGATGGGGACGTGCTTGGTCAGCGGCCGCCATACGGTTGTTTCAAGGCTCTCCGTCGGCGTCATTGAGGCGAGCAGCTCCTCTTCCGTCCGATTCAACAGCGGTGCGAGCACCGCAGCGATCGGCGCTGTATCCGTGATCATGGTGATGTCGATGCCCACGTCATATACCGGGACATTGCCAACTAACAAATCGCCGTTGCGATCCATGATCACGCCCCAGGGCGCTTCGGGCAAGCCGTATTGGCGGCGGACGAGGGCCTCGGCTTCACTCTGGTACTGGCTATGTTCAAGGACTTGTAAACGCACTAACTGCCCGAGGATGGGCAACAGGGCAGCAATCAACAGCACCGCAATCAGGCGCAGCCGTGTATCTGGACCGTGTAACATCTCAAGGCTCTCCCAGGTATAGGTAGTCAATGGATTCGGCGGGCTGGTATCCCAGAGCTACCGAGCGCTCTTGCAACACGGGAATGGAACTCAAGCGGGCGATCTCGGTCATAAGGGCTTGGTTATCGCGCATCACATCGGCGATTTGGTTTTCCATCGCCCACAGGCGGCGCGCGGTATGCACGTTGGCCGCCACCACCATCAGATAAACGCCGGCCAGCACCGTCGTGATCACCACCACGCCGAGCAAAAGCCGCGCCAGGAGGCGCTGCATTTTCTCTCTTCGTTTCAAGACGCCGTGTGTTTTTTGCTGCCAGAGTACGCTCATGTAGCTTTCAGCTTTCAGCTTTCAGCTTTCAGCTTTCAGCGAGGAGCTATCAGGTCTAATGGCTGATAGCTGACGGCTGAAAGCTGACAGCTTCATAGTTTTTCCGCCACGCGCAATTTGGCGCTGCGACTGCGGGGATTGGCGGTGATCTCCTCCGCAGACGGGACGATGGGCTTGCGCGTGATATTTCGTAAAGTGGGCGCGTGTCCGCATGTGCAGACGGGCGCTTTGGGCGGGCAGATGCACCCGCGTTCTTCCTGCTTCAGGTACTGTTTGACGATGCGATCTTCCAGCGAGTGAAACGTGATGACCGCCAGCCGTCCGCCGGGCCGCAAAGCCGCAACGGCTTGGGGCAGCGCCTCTGCAATGCCTTCCAGTTCGCGGTTCACAGCGATGCGCAACGCTTGAAACGTGCGCGTGGCGGGATGCATCGGCGACCTTGCCGTCTTCTCGCCACGCGCTCGACCTACCGTTGCCACAATCACTTCGGCCAGATGCCCTGTGCTGCGGATGGGGCGCGCGGCGACAATCGCCTGCGCGATCCGCCGGCTGTGCGGTTCCTCGCCATAACGCCGTAACAGATCGGCCAATTCAACTTCGTCCAGTTGATTGACCAAAACGGCGGCCGGTGGGTCGTCGCCGGTCGGGTCGAAGCGCATGTCCAACGGGCCATCTGTGCGGAAAGCGAAACCGCGCGCAGGATCGTCTACCTGCCAGGAAGAGAATCCCAAATCGAACAGGACGCCATCCAGGGGCGGGAATCCGGCGTGATGCAAGGCCGTGGTCAAGTGGACGTAGGACATCAGTACAACCTGCGCCCGATCTCCAAAGGGTTTAAGATGCATGGCTGCGCGCGTTACAGCTTCGGGATCGCGATCCAGCCCCAACAACCGGCCTCCCGGCGCGGAGGCTTCGAGGATGGCGGTTGCATGTCCCCCGCCGCTAACCGTCGCATCGAGGTAGTATCCCCCCGGCTTGATCGCCAAACCATCAAGCGCTTCAGCCAAAAGGATGGGAATATGCCCGCTATGCTTCTGGCGGCCTGCCTGCACCTCGGATTGTGATCTGGCGTCAGCATCCGGTTCCAGGGCTGTTAAATCTGCAAGTTCTCCCATAACGCCGGATCCTCGTCCATCATTTCCATCTGACGGGCGTTGGCTTCTTCCCACCGTTCGGGTGTCCATATTTCAAGGAAACGATCCAAACCTACGATCACGACTTCGGTGGTCAGGCCCAATCCGGCATAATCACGCAGGCGATCAGGGATGAGAATGCGTCCCTGGCGATCCAGTTCTGCGCTCATCGCATCAGCGAAGAAAACACGCCGCAATGCCCGTCCGCGCGGGTCGGTGATGGGCAGCGCGTTGACCTTTTGAGCAATTTCGTCCCAGACGTCTATGGGGTAAATCGTCAAACAGCGATCCAGCCCACGGGTGATGACAATGCTTCCGGTGAGTTCATCACGGAAGCGCGCGGGGATGGTGAGTCGTCCCTTGTCGTCCAACGTGTAAGAATATTGTCCTAAGAACATAGCGCTTGCATTCCCCACTGTTGTGGTTAAAATTTAAGAATGGAAGGGATTTGATTCCCCATTTTCCCCCATTTTCCCCCAGAATCGCCCACAATTATATACGATAATCCCAATTATTGCAATAGGGAAATCCCAAATTTTGATAACAAAATTAGTAAAATTTAGGATAAAGTTGTTACGCATTTGTAACACTAGCAGCATAGCTTATAATGGGAGGAGATCGACGACTGGCGACTAAGGACTAGCGACTAAATGCTACACATTGAACGGCTGAAAGCCGATATTGACACACTGAGCCGGCTGGCGGTCGAGCGTCAAACCCAGCGCGAAGACGACGTCGCGCGGGCGCTGCGCTGGCTGGCCGAAGCGCCGGATTCGACAACACTGCGCGAGCGTCTCGCTCCGGTGGCAACTGGCGAACACGATTGGCCGGGAGCATTGCCGGCTGTCGATGTGCCGCTCGATGCGCGCTTCACAGTTCGCAGTGACCCGCCCCACGGCACGGTAGTGATCGGCGTCGATGGGTCGCAGGTCTATCCCGATCCACACGCGGCGGCGCTCTATTACCTGATTCAGATCGGCGGCCTGGTTTTTGGCTACGATGGTTCACGGCCTCGCCCGTACAGTTGCGAGGCGCTGCACTTCAGGGATGAGGAGCTGTACGATGCGCAGGGCTATCTCATCTCACCGGAACGGGTGGGAATGGAGCGTCTGGTGCAGGAGATGGCATATCTGGCCGAGTTGACGGCCATCGAACACCGCCTTGCGCCTGCCGCCCCGCTGCTGGCATTGACCGATGGCCCGTTGTTGTGGCCCTACGTCGAGCGCAGCCGGGTCGATTCTCAGGCGGTGGATGCCTACCTCGATGCGTTGACCGAGATCCAGAAGACGGGGGGCTTGCCGGTGGGCTACGTAGCCCGTCCGGGTGGCCGGGCGCTGGTGGAACTGCTCTGGGCGAGCCGGTTAGCGCCGGAGGACATACCGGGCAGGCTCCCCGAAAACCCGCTGCGCCAGTTGCCCGATGCGGCGCTGATGGCGCACTTCCTCGCGCCGGGCGAGCGTTCGGCCTGGTTCTCCCGCCCTTCATCGACGAACCGGCGGCACGCCGGGCGCGGGCATGAGGTGTGGTTTTGCTACGTGAACGTGGGAGCGGCACGCATGCCGGTTATTGCCCGGGTCGAAGCGCCGGAGTGGGGCGCGCCGAATGAGGACGCGATCACGACGTTGCACGCGGTCTTGCTGCACCAATCGCAGGTATTGAACGGGTATCCGTATGTGCTGGCGCGCGCCCACGAAGAGGCGCTCGTCACCACGGCGGACAAGGCTGCATTGGACAGCGAAATCCAGCGCCATCTCTTCGCGCAAGGCATCCTCGCCCGCCCATCGGAGAAAGCGCAGCAGAAGGCGTATTTGGGGAAACGGTAATCAGGGATTGGTAATCGGTGATTGGTAATCGGTAAGAAGTTATCAACACTAATCACCAGTTACCAGTTACCAATCACTAATCACCAACACCATTTTTTAGGAGTCATCTATGGCTGATTCAGATCGAACGATTACGATAGGCAACGTCCTGCGGGCCGACATCCGGGGGTTTGTGGTGGCATCGCGCATCCCGGAGCCGGATGTGCCGACGTTTGGCACGTTCGTGCGCGCCGCGATTCAGCAGGAGCGGGCGGACCTCATCGGATTGGTTTACAACATCACGCTGCAGGACGATCCTTTCCTCAAGAACCTGGCAGTGACGGTGATCGAAGACGACCCCCGCTACGCGGAGATCATCCGCGACCAGCAGGAGAACCGCGCGGTTCCGGTGGAAATCGCGGTGGCGGCTATCGGTTACCGCGACGAGGACAACCACTATCACTACGGCTTGCCGCCGCAACCGCCGATGATCTTGCACCGTATCACCGTATGCAGTAAAGACGAAGTCCGCCACATCACCGCCGCGCCGGATTTTATGCGCGCGCTGTTCGACAACCGCGACGTGCCCGCCGACGAGTTGATTCCGACCGCGCTGCAACGGGCGGCGCGCCTGCGCCCGGAGTCGTCCCGTGGCGAGTTCTTCCTCGAAGCTGGACGTTACCTGGCGCACTACCTGGGCCGCGATCCTGTCCGACTCGAACGGATTTTGCGAAGGTTAGCCTGAAATATGAAGGAGAATTATATGCGATCCCGATTCCGTGTTTTGTCCTATCTCGGTTTGCTGTTGATGATGGCGTTGGTCGTCACCGGCTGCAAATCCACGACTGAGACGCTTGTTCCGACAGAAGCCGTGCAGGCGACGGCAGCCGCACCTGTGGCAGAAGCCCCAGCCGTGACCAACACGCCGCGTCCCACGCCGACGTCATACCCCACGATGCCGCCGATGTCCTCGCCGACGCCGACGTTCACCCCATCGCCAACGCCGACCGCTGCGCCACCGACGGAGACGCCAGAAGTGGCTGAAGCAACGTCTACCGCAGTACCATCGACGGCGACGCCGAGGGCGGCGACGGGTTCTGGATTGCCGGCTGGACCGAAACCGCCGGCCGTGGTCGCTTCCGGCGCGTTGGCCTTGCTGGATGATCCCAATATTGCCCCGCCGCTCAGCGTCCACGTGAGCGCGAACCAGGCATTGGAGGGCTATCGCTACCGCGTCTCCGGCGTACTGCGCAACGATGCCGCTGAGAATTACGCGTCGCTGGGTGTGGTGGCGACGTTCTTCACGGACGACGGCTCGCGCTACGGGCCGATCAAGGTGAACGTGGCGTGCCTGCTGCTGGCTCCTGGCGACGAGTGTCCGTTTGTCGTCGAGGCGACATCCAAGAATCTGGTCTCGGTGATCTTGCACCCGGAAGGCGCGCCGACGGATCGGAGCGCGGCCCCGCTGACGGTGAGCACGACCGGGCGTTATCAGGATGCCGTTGGCTACGTGCACCTTACGGGACGGGTGCGCAATCCCAACGCCTACGCTGTGAAGAATGTGACCGTCAACGGCGCGTTGCTCAACGCGCAGGGCGAAATCGTGAGCACGGGGATGACGATCCTCGTGGACAGCGTCGCCGCGAACGGTTCGGCGACGTTCGATGTGATCATCAAGTATGTGCCCTACGCGAACTACCGGCTGTACGTTCAGGGGGAGCCGCAGTAGTTTGGTCAGCAGATTAAGCGAATGAAGCAGATTTTTTTGCGTCTGACTAAAAAATCTGCTCAATCTGCTTAATCTGCTGATTGAGAAAAGCCCCCCGCGCTCATAAATTCTTGACGAAAAAGTCCCGCACGCGCTCTTCCATATAGATGCGATCGGCCAGGCTGCGGGGCATGTGGCGCTCGTTGGGGAAGAGCAGCAGCTCGTAGGGCTTGCGCGCGTGGATGAGGGCGTTGATGAGCCGCGCGGTGTGGCGAAAATGCACGTTCTCGTCGATGAGGCCGTGGACGAGCAGCAATTTGCCCTGCATCTTGTCCACGTGCGCCATCACGTTGCTGACCGCGTAGCCTTTGGGATTCGACTGCGGCGTGCCCATGTAGCGCTCGGTGTAGTGCGTG
>DYKY01000098.1 GCA_020722365.1 Thermoflexus sp. | reverse complement strand
TGGATCGCCGCCGTGGAGGCGCTCGACACGCCGCGCGCAACCGAGCAAGATCAGATTTGATTCGTGAGAATTCGTGAAGATTCGTGGTTTCTCAGAGAGGCATTATGCAAAACGCAGATCGCATTCAACCATACCCACAGAACCCGTTTTACTGGCAGTACAAGGGCAAGCCGGTGCTGCTCCTCGGCGGCAGCGTGGAAGACAATCTCTTCCAGATTCCCGACCTGGAAGCGCATCTCGACCCATTCCCAAAATTGACTTTTCAAGCAAGTTATCCTACACTGGGCATATAAACAGATAGTTTTGGAAAAATCGATGCGACCTGATACACAAAACTGGGTAGACACAGCGCTATACGATCTGGAAACGGCGCACTATATGCTTACCACTAGACGCTATCTCTACGTGGTCTTTATGTGTCACCTGGCGCTCGAAAAGATGCTCAAGGCGCACGTCACAGAAAATTTGCAGGCGATTCCGCCACGCTCCCATGACTTGATTTACCTGATCGGTCGCAGCGGATTGACACTGCCGGACACGTTTCTCGAATTTGTAGGAAAAATCAACAACGCGAGTATTTTGACACGCTATCCAGACAACTTGCGGGAAGCGATTGAGGAATATCCGCGCTCAGTCGTCAAGGCTTATTTGCAACAAACTGAGGAGATCATCGAATGGCTACGCCAAGCATTGAATTAATAGCCCAAATTAAACGTTTCCGAGAAGCGTTGGAAAAGTCTGGGATTCGCCAGCAGCAAGTTTTGCTCTACGGCTCCCAACGCCATGGAGCGGCGACTGAAGGCAGCGACATCGATCTCATCGTCATCTCGCCAGATTGGGACCCCTTAAGCCGCCGGGAGCGCCTGGAATTGCTCGGCGTCGTTGCGGCGCGGCTGTTGTTGCCCATCCAAGCCCAGGGTTGGACTCCCCGTGAGATTACGACCGGCACGATGAGCCCGTTTTGGCAAGAGATCCTCCGCAAGGAAGCTGTTGCAGTTTGATTCAACTCTCGACATCCGCCAAAGCCGCTGGTCCGGCCCGAAGACGGTTAAGGCAGATGAGCATGGCTTTCTACATTTGGTGACGCCGGCGGAGGAAGGGTACTGGGCGGCGTTGGTGCAGTGAGGTCATGCAAGAAGGGCGCTGCGTCGGTGCTCCCCTTGCGTTTGCCGGACTCCAATTGCGACAAATACGGCACGCTGATTTCGGCGACCTTCGCCAGGTGCGCCTGCGTCATGCCACGATATTCCCGCCACACGCGAATGGGATTTTCGCCGTCCGCAATCGCTTGCTGTGCAGCGTCGTAGTCCCGGATGCCCTGCAACATCTCTGCATCTTCCAACAAGTGTTGATCGGTCTTGTCACACATCTCACTCCAATTGCAACACACGTCTCAGAGCAACATCGATCCGATCCATATCATCTGGTTGTAAATGCCCGCGAACTTGCACCAACCGGTACCGGTGATCGATCGGGCGTGTTTGCAGGCAATCCGCTACCGATTTCTTCGTCAAGCCATTGCCCGGCGTCGGAGTCAGGGTCACATTCGTCGCAATACGGCCTTTTTTCTCGTTCCACTCTGTGATTGGCACAACCTGGATGAGGGAACGCGCTCGTTGTAGATGTCATTCGTCACAATCACGCACGGGCGCACTTTGCCGGTTTCTGAACCCTGGGTCGGTTCCAGATTGACATCGATCACCATACCCCGTTTTAGTGCGCTCATTCAGGCCATCCATCCACTGCCGATTCGGTCAATTCCTGTAACTCGGAATCCTCCTCATAAAGTTCGGCGTACAATGCAGCCGACTCTTTCAGACGCTGCGATTCCAGTTCCCGGCGAAAATACTGTAAAGCAGTTCGAACCATATCGCTTCTGTCCTTGAAACCATACGTCTTATACTTACCGACAAATTCAGCCAGCGGTTCGTTGAGACTTACTTTGGTCTGATACACAGCAATCACCTCCACAAAGGTCTAAATACAAGGCCCTTTTCTAGCCCCTATTATAGACCCAGAAATAGGGTCCGTCAATCTGCTTTAACAGGCTGCATCACGCTCATGACAAAACAAAACCCCTGATCGCAACTCAAATCAGGGGTTTCACAGTTTATGAACTGATGTCGATTCACTTCACGCCATCACCGGCTCCAACACCTTCCGCAAGAACTGCCCCGTGTAGCTTGCCTCGACCTGCGCGACGGCCTCCGGCGGGCCTTCGGCAATGATGTAGCCGCCCGCGTCACCGCCTTCCGGCCCCAGATCGAGCAGCCAGTCGGCGGTCTTGATCACGTCCAGGTTGTGTTCGATGACGATGACGGTGTTGCCCGCGTCGGTGAGCCGGTGTAACACGTCCCGGAGCTTCTGGATGTCGGCGAAGTGCAGGCCCGTCGTCGGCTCGTCGAGGATGTAGACCGTGCGTCCGGTGGCGACGCGGCCCAGCTCCTTCGCCAGCTTGACGCGCTGCGCCTCCCCGCCGGACAGCGTCGTCGCGCTCTGCCCCAGCTTGATGTAATCCAGTCCCACGTCGTGGAGCGTCTGCAACTGCCGGGAGAGGACCGGGGGCGCCGCGGAAAAGGCCATAAGACTGACGACTATGTGACTATTCGGCATCCTCAAAAAATTATAGCATCAAATTGACATTTCCCTATCCACTTCTACAATGCGCCATATGATCACCATCCGACCCGCAACCCTGGCTGACGCCGCCGCGATCAGCGCCGTCCACTGTAGCACCGTGGACGAATGGCGCGATCCGTACACCCGCCAACCGGCGGACGAAGCGACGCTCGATCTCTTCGGGCGCTGGTACAATGGCGGCGACTGGATGAGCGTGGAGACATGCGCGATCCACCTCAACGGCCTGCTGCTGCACGGCCATCTGCCGCTCGTGGCCGAGGCTGATGGCGCCATCATCGGCGAAGCGGAGTACTACGTCAACCGCGAACCCGCACCCTACGGACCACACCTGCACCTGTCGGTGCTCTACATCCACAAGGATTGGCAAGGGCAAGGCGTGGGGCGAGCATTGATCGGGGCCGGCGTGGAGCACGCGCGCGCACTCGGCTGTCACGCGCTGACGACACAACCGGAGCCGGAGATGACCGGCTTCTACCGGCGGATGGGCTTTCAACCCTGGCTGCGCGCCGAAGAGATGCAGATTAACACACAATCGGCAGCGCCTGGAATGTCGCCAGTCCTCGCGCCGCTGTCGCAAGACAGTGGAGTCCCAGAACATTTGGCGCTGCGCATCGGACGGTATCAGTGCGGCGTGCAGGGATGGGAAACGTTCTGGCCTTTGCCGGCGATCCCCGAACTGCAGGCGTTGCGTCGCAGCGTGTGGCGCGGCGAACTTGAGGATACACCAGTCGTACTTGGACTACGCGAACAGTTTCGTAACCCCACCCAGGCAGACGGGTACGCCTGGCTGCCGCCTACTGCCCAACTAACACCCACAGTTGATGCGCTGTGCGCGTTAGCCGCGCAGGAAGGCTACAGCGCCATCGATCTCCTGCTGCCCGAAGACGCCCTGCCAGAACTGAGAACTACGTTCAAACTGGACTACCAAACCAGCGTCGACCTCTGGATAAAACAAACCTGACAGGTTTTGGGCGAACATCGCTCGCACGACCTGTCAGGTTTGTATACAATCCGTTAAATCCGTTCAATCCGTTGACTTACTTCGCGTACTCCACCGCTCGCGTCTCGCGGATGACCGTCACCTTGATCTGCCCCGGATATTCCATCGTATCCTCAATCTTGCGGGCTACATCGCGGGAGAGTCGTAGGGCTGCGAGGTCGTCCACATCGCCGGGGCGCACGACGATGCGCATCTCACGCCCGGCTTGAATGGCGTAAGCCTCTTCGACGCCGGTGAAGGAGTGGGCGATGTCTTCCAACGCCCGGATGCGCTTGATGTAGTGCTCCAGGCTCTCACGCCGCGCGCCGGGCCGCGCGCCGGAAATCGCGTCGGCGGTTTCCACGATGATGGCCTCAAGGCTCTGCTGCTCGACCTCGTGGTGATGCGCCGCAATCGCATTAACGACCGCCGCCGGGACGCCATAGCGGGCAGCCAGTTCCGCGCCGATGGTCGCGTGCGTGCCCTCAACCTCGAAGTCCACGGCTTTGCCAATATCGTGCAACAAGCCGCCCAGACGCGCCACTTCAGCATCTGCACCTAACTCTGAGGCCAGCAGGCTGGCAAGTTTGGCCGTCTCCACCGCGTGCGCCAACTGGTTCTGACCGTAACTGGTGCGGAAGTGCAGGCGTCCCAGGAGCTTCATCAACTCAGGATGTAGCGGAGGGATTTCAGCCTCGTAGACCGCGTGCTCGGCCTGCTCTTTCATAATCTGGTCGACCTCTTCGCGGGCCTTTTCCAGCAGCTTCTCGATGCGCGCCGGGTGAATGCGACCATCGGCGACCAGTCGATGCATCGCGCGAGCCGCCACTTCGCGCAGGACGGGGTTGAAAGATGAGATGGTAATCATTTCGGGGCTATCATCGACGATAATATCGACGCCGGCCTTCTGCTCGAAGACGCGGATGTTGCGTCCACCGCGCCCGATGATGCGCCCCTTGAGTTCGTCGTTAGGAATTTCCAACGTCTTGGTCGTCAGCTCGGCGACCTGCTCTGTGGCGATACGCTGCACCACCACGGTTACGATCTCTCGGGCGCGACGCTCGGCCTCTTCGTGGGCGCGCATTTCCTCTTCGCGGATCACGCGGGCCATATCCTGGCGGCTCTCTTCAGCCACCCGCTCCAGAAGCACCTCACGTGCTTCGTCCGTGGAGAGATTCGCCACGCGTTCCAACGCCGCGCGTTGCTCCTCCTCCAACTTCTCCAGATCATTGGTCCGTTTGTCCAGCGCGCTCTGGCGCTTGTTCAGCGCCTGCTCGCGCTTGTCGATGCGATCCTGACGGGCATCCAATTGATCGCGGCGACCCTGCAACCGCTCTTCCTCACGACGTAACTTCTCACCACGACGGTCCATCTCCGCTTCAAGTTCGGTGCGCAGTTTGAGCGCCTCGTCCTTCGCGTTGAGTACCGTATCACGCGCCTGTTTCTCGGCTTCTTCCAACAGCCGGGCGCGCATAGCCTCCAGGTTTCCCATTTCTTTCTGGTAATTTTCCTGGCGTATTCTGTAGCCGACATAGCCGCCTACAACCACTCCAATGATCAATAGCAGTATCGGAAGCAACCAATCGCTCATATCCAGTGTTCCTCGCTTTCTTCGGTATCAAGGTGTTGGAAGAAGGGCTGTGTAGCGAGAACTTCCTGGATGATGTCCGGTGAGAATCCGCGCCGCATCAGACGATCCCAGAGGCGACGGCGAAAGAGATCAGGGGGTAGGTGCGCCAGACGACGGGCCTGTTCGGCAGCAACGTGCTGTACGGCAGCAGCCTCGTCGTATTCTGTCAACGTCGTTTCGATCACGCTCGACGCAACGTTTTTCCGACGCAATTCCTGCACCAACATCCGTTTGCCACGGGGACGAAAGCGGGCGCGATTGTCCACCCAGTAACGCGCAAAAGCATCATCATCCACCAGGCCGACCTCCCGCAAACGGTTCAGCACTTCGGTGACCGTCGCCTCGGCAAAGTCACTTTCCAGCAAGTAACTGTGCAGTTCGGCCTCACTGCGTGGGCGATAGGAGAGATAGTTCAACGCCTTTTCACGCGCGCGTTCCACTTCGTCAGCCAGCCGCAACGCCGCGATCTCGTCATCCATGAGGGACATCCCCACGCGCAAGTTCGCCGCGAGCAGCGTAGCCAGTCCAAAAGCAAAAACATCATCCAGATAAACGTTAACCCGGTCGCTGGAATGTTTCTGCGGTTCCAGCGCCGTAATACGTCCAGCCATTTGCCCTTCCATTTAAACAAAAAACGGCTATGGCAGAACACGCCATAGCCGCCTGATCAGCTAAACGAATGTAAGACAGGTACGCTTCCAAGCCCCGCCAACCGCTCAGGTTGGCACGCGATATCATCTGTGCTCTTCAGCCTACCAACTTCAACGTTATTCCCCAAACCGAGCCTTGGGACGTCAAATCCTTCCCGCTTGGGACCTAGCCATGGCAAAACTACAACGTATCTACCGACAGGGCGTACCATCCGCCCCACACATTCCCGGCGGGAAAGGTCCCGCCGATCCCGGAATCACCTCCGGGGTACAACAGTTCAGCAGTTTGTTCGACGCATCCTATAAATGCGATAAGACAATCTCATCTATTCATTTTACCAGAATTCTGAGAATAGAGAAATGGTAATATGACATAAAGACTACAAAAGTCTCAGCACGCATCGGAATTTGCAGACCGTTTGTTCAGCGCCGGTATTTGCTCAATCAGACGTCTGCTGAGACCTTTGTAGTCTGGCATCGATCTGAAGCGCCGCGACGAACAACAGCGACGAGAGACGGTTGAGATAGGCGAGACTGAGCGCATTGATACCCGGCTCGACCTCGGCTAGCACCACGGCGCGACGTTCTGCGCGGCGGACGGCGGTGCGCGCCACGTGCAGCGCCGCGCCGGGCAACGAATCGCCGGGCAGCACGAACGCGCGCAAGGGCGGCAACCCCGCCTCAAGATCGGCAATGCGCGCTTCCAACCACCCCAGCTCCTCCGCGCCGGGACCGGGATACTGCACGCGGGCATCCGGCGTTGCCGAGAGATGCGCCATCAAGCGGACGAAGTGCTCCTGTACGGTGCGCAACATGGCCTTGAGCGTGGCATCGTCTACCAGCGCGCGCGCCATGCCAATGGCAGACGTGGCTTCATCTGCCGCGCCGACAGCTTCCAGCGGCGGGCTGCTCTTGGAAAGCCGCGCCTCCCCACCCAATCGAGCCGTTTCGCCGCGATCACCCTTTGCTGTATAGAATTTAGAATGCGCCATCGTGATTTCCTCCACTCAATCCCGGAAATAGTAGTATACTTTCCCCAAAATGCCAGTTGCCTTTTACCGCAGAGTGCACAGAGTTCGCAGAGATTTGATTCTCTGCGTCCTCAGCGACCTCGGCGGTGAGAATGTTCGAAACAGGAGCACGCCTATGAGCTTTCACATCCGTGATCACTATCTCTACTGCGAAGGGATCAAAGTCAAAGACCTGCAAAACGCGGTTCAGGACAGCCCCTTCTACCTCTACAGCGCCGCACAGCTTCGGGCAAATGTGGCTGCCTACACCGACGCCCTCGCCGGCTTGCCGGCGCGCATCTCTTACGCGGTCAAGGCCAACGGCAACCTCACCCTGCTCAAGATGCTGCGCGCCCTCGGCTGCGGCGCGACATTGGTGAGCGGCAATGAGCTACGGCTGGCGCTGCTCGCCGGATTTGCTCCGGCGGACATGGTTTTCAACGGGAACGGCAAACGGCGCGCCGAGTTGGCGCTCGCGGTGCAGCACGGCGTGACGGTCAACATCGACAGCGAATTCGACCTGGAACACATCGCGCAGGCCGCGCGCGACGCAGACAAGCCCGTGGATGTGCTGCTGCGCATCAACCCTGACATCCGGCCGGATGTGCATCCCTACGTCGCCACGGGGATGCGCGATTCCAAGTTCGGTATCCGCGCCGAACGCTTGCCGTGGTTTCTCGAACGGCTCAAGCGCGCGCCGCTTCTCCGGCTGGTCGGGTTGCACTGCCACCTCGGTTCAACGATCAAAGATGTGCAGGTCTTCCACGACGCAGCAGCCCTGATGGGCGATCTCACCAACGCCGTTCGCCAACAGGGCTTCGATCTGCGCTACCTGAACCTAGGCGGCGGTCTGGGCATCGACTACGAACGCGCAGGTGGGACACCCACACCACGCGACTTGCTCGACGCGCTGCGCGGGCGGCTGCCCGGCGATCTCACGCTGATCGTCGAGCCGGGGCGCAGCATCGTCGGCAACGCGGGCGCGCTGATCTGCCGCGTCATCGGCGTGAAGCGTAACGGCGACAAACACTTCATCGTCACCGACGGCAGTATGGCGACGCTCATCCGCCCCAGCCTCTACGGGGCGTATCACCACATCGGCTTCATCGAGCCGGTGAATGGGGAGACGCGCGTCTTCGACATCGTCGGCCCGGTGTGCGAATCCGCCGACTTCCTCGGCAAAGCGCGCTCCCTGCCCACGCCCCACGAGGAGGCCGGGCTGGTGGTCTACGATGCGGGCGCTTACGGCTACGCGATGAGTTCGAGCTACAACCTGCACTTGCGCCCCGCCGAATATCTGGTCGATGGCGATCAGGTCACGCAAATCCGCCGCGCCGAAACTTTCGATGACATCGCGTTGGCGCTGTCGCCCCTTTCCGTTATAATGCCGCTGTAGTCGCGGTTTCCATACCGCGTACCTTAGAAGAGCGCGCTATGGAAAGCGCGACGACAAATACAAAGCAGGTGAGTTATGCGCCAGGAGTATCCCATTTTGGAATTCGACCCTATGCGGGAAGCGATCATCGAGCCGGGCCGGCTCGTCCGCCGCATCGACGTACCCGAACATTGTGTGATCTGCTTCTTCCAGGATGTGCTCAACGGCTTGATAGAATCGGGCCGCGCCAAACACATCGTCGATGGACACTCAGAGGTAGGACGTCATCCCCTCTACGAGATCGACGTGGACGGGCGACGGGTGGCCTTCTTCCATCCCGGCGTCGGCGCGCCGCTGGCGGCCGGGTTGCTCGAAGAGACGATCGCGCGCGGCTGCCGCACGTTCATCGCCTGCGGGGGCGCGGGCGTGCTGAACAGCGATATCGCCGTCGGGCACATCGTCGTCCCCAACGCGGCCGTGCGCGACGAGGGTGTCTCATACCATTACTTGCCGCCATCCCGCGAAGCTCACCCTTCCCCACAAGCGATTACCGCCATTGAGCGCGTGCTCGAACGCCACAGGCTGCCCTACGTCCTCGGCAAGACGTGGACGACCGACTTCTACCGCGAGACGCCCGGCAAAGTGAGCTTGCGCCGTGAAGAAGGCTGTCTGACGGTGGAGATGGAGGCCGCCGCGTTCTTCGCCGTGGCCCAGTTTCGCGGCGTGGCCTTCGGGCAACTGCTCTACGGCGGCGACGATCTCGGCGGCGAGGCATGGGATCACCGCGATTGGGTCAGCCGCAGTTCGGTGCGCGAAAAGCTCTTCTGGCTGGCGGCGGAAGCCTGCTTGGAGGTTGAGGCATGAAAAACATCTGCGTCTACTGCTCATCAAGCGATGCCGTCGATGCGATCTACCTGGAGACTGCGCGAGCGTTGGGCGCGCAGATGGCCGCGCGCGGTGATACGTTGATCTACGGCGGCGCGGACCTCGGCTTGATGGGCGCGCTGGCGCGGGCCGTTCACGCAGGCGGCGGGCGCGTCGTCGGCGTGATCCCGCAAGCCTTGCAGGCGCGCGGCATCGCCTACGCTATCGCCGACGAGGTGATCATCACCCCGGACTTGCGCGAGCGCAAAGCGACGATGGAAGCGCGCGCCGACGCCTTCATCGCCCTGCCCGGCGGCCTCGGCACGTTGGAGGAACTGCTGGAAGTCCTCACGCTGCGCCAACTACAGGCGCACACCAAACCCATCATCCTGTTGAACACGCGGGGCTATTACGCGCCGTTGTTCGCGCTCTTCGCCCACCTCTACCGTGAGCGATTCGCCAAGCCTTTCGAGAATCTGTATCACGTCGCAGACAGCGTTGCAGGCATTTTTGACTATCTCGACGCCTACAAGCCGTTCGTTGCGCCGAGCAAGTGGTTCGCACTGGAGGAGAGATGAGTGATCTCCACACTTACAGGGTGGATGTGGAAGTGTCGTAGACAGAAAAATCCCCCAACCTTGTCAGGCTAGGGGATTTATAGATAAATCGATACCCCGGAGAGGACTCGAACCTCTAACCTTGTGCTTAGAAGGCACTTGCTCTATCCACTTGAGCCACCGGGGCAAATAAATGTGCGAGGATACCTACAGGCTCTTGATGTCACAACCTACGTGCCCGGTTACTCAATCACCGGGCGTAGGCCTTTGCGGACAATGCTACCCGAAAGCACCCGCAGCACTTGCTCCGACGTATGCCCCACCAGAGGCGCTAACGCACGCGGCGTGAGCGGATGGTTGCCGTTGCTCAGGAACACGCGAAAGATCGCTTCGAGCAGGGTCGGCGCCTGGACAATGTAGTCTGGGTCCTTACTGCACCGCGTGGCGATCAGGTATTGCAAGCCCTCAACCTGCCGCACCTCGCCGGTTTCCCAGTCGATCAGGTCGATCTTGTCCCCAAGGCGCTGTCCGGTATAAAGTTCGCGCAATTCCGGCGAGAGATGCTGCAATAACTGCACATTCAAGTCAAGGCCCTGCTCCACCCACCAATTGTAGTCGATGTGAAACGGTGTATCGAATGTCGGCTTGATAAAGCGCGCCAAAGCAGGAACAGGGGGTAATGTCAGCATTAGCTCTCTCCTCGATAAGCCCAATAGTTATCCCCCAACGACACGTACCGCGACGACGTCGCCAATACGGCCAGCATCGGCGCCGGGGGAACGCGCCGCAGCAGGTTCAGAACGCTGTACAGTGTCATCGCATGGACGGCGCGTTGCAAACTCAAACCCGCCAAACCGTTGAAAATCTGCTCCAGCAAGGCTTCCAACGATACCCGCTGAAGTTGTTGCGCCAGTTCATCAACCGCTTTCGGATCCGGCACGGCGACCGTCGCCAATTCATCGAACTCACACGCGACCGGGATACGCGTTACCTCGAACAGCACTTGCCCGCTTTCCGTCGTCACGGTGCGCAGCCACTCGCGGCGCTTGGCCTTGGTCGTGCGCAGATTCACCTGGATGACACCCGGCTCGTCACCGCGGGCGAGATCGACGTAGACGCCCACGCTCGCGCCGAGCTTTTTGTACCACTCGGCCAATCCGTAGACGTAACGTCCGCTGCGCACCACCCAGCCGGGAAAGGTCTGTTTCATCGTTGCATCCATAAACGTGAAGCGGATACGATCTGTCACCCGCGCGGTGGGAAAAAGCTGCGCCACACGCGGCGACAACGGCAGTGTCCCACTGCGCCAATGTGGATAACTCAATACCACCGTCACCGTATCCGCAGGCTGCAAGGGGTACTGGATATCCGACCACTCGTCGTCAATCTGGCGTTCCAACGCCAGCATCGTCTCATCCAGCAGACCCCGGTTGTAGGGGATAGGCATATAACGCAACGGCTGTGGTACTTCGAGCACACCCTGCGGCTCCATCTGCCGGAGGTGCCACAACGCGTAACCCGCCGGCCCCACCTCATCGAAACGACGGTCGTGCAGCAGGGCGTACTCGAGCGAGAAAAGCTGCAAGGGCTGTGGAATCTCCGCCGGGACCTCCATTTCAGCGAGCAGCTCCTTCGTGCGTAGCGGGCCACCGCCGGCCATGTCTAACAGCGCTTCGGCGATGTTTAGCTGCCCGGCCGACATCTCCATCACCAGATCACGCAGGAACCACTGATCCCCCACGCTGAGGAACTGCACATTCTTCTCCAACGCAGAACGCAGTGTCGTCTTGATCTTTTCGCCGTGACGGCCATAGATTTCATCCGGGGCCACGTCCGTGGAAGGCAGATAAGTCGCCTGGTTCAGCGGATGATCGCACGTCAATGCCGCCGTAAACTCGCGCACGACACCGCTCTCCATACGCACCCGGATGACGGAAAATTCGTCGTACTCAGGGTTATGTCCGGGGCGCACCTCAATCACTTCGCCCAAAAGGTTGTTCAGATGAGGGAAAATGATCTTTTCGCCAACGGTATAGCTATCTCCGGGCCGATAGATGCTGCCTTGTGCTAAAGTATCCTCGATCAATGCCACCATCTGCTGGTGGCGCGCACGGATGACTTCTTGCGTTAACTGGTCGATGGTTTGGGGGCGCTCCGTCTCAACGAGAAAGTTAGTGATATGCTCCAGATCAGTGGGCAAGACGGAAAACTGTTCCCAGTATTGGTCATTCTGCACGGTACTACTCATACGCCTCTCGATTCCTCTATGCTGACTATCAAACGTTTTGATTATACCAGGAATATAAGGGATTGACAAATATCTTTTTTTGACGAAACTATCTTTGGATTTTGGATGTTGGATGTTGGATGGTGGATGTTGGATGGTGGACTGTCTTGCTTGACGGAAGGGAGGACTATGGCGCAAAAGGAAAAGCAAACCGGATTGGTCACGGTCTACGTTGCACAGGGGATATTGCGCGCCATGGTGGTGCGTGGCGCACTGGAAACTGCCGGGATTCCGGTTATCCTCACCTACGAGTCAGTGGGGCCGGTGATCGGATTGACCGTGAACGGCATCGGACGAGTCGAAGTGCGTGTGCCGTTGGAATGGGAGGCCGAGGCGCGGGACCTGCTCGACGCACAGCCGCGCACAGGCGAGGTCTACACCATCCCAGAAAACGTCGAAGCGGATGACTGAGGCCGTGCCGTCGAAGACAGCGCCGCTGTCTCCAGCGCCGCCGTCTCCCCTGGTCACCATTGTCGGCGGCGGGCTGGCGGGGAGCGAGGCCGCCTGGCAAGTGGCCTGCCGCGACATCCCCGTGCGGTTGTACGAGATGCGACCGCACACTTCCACTCCCGCGCACACCGGCAGCGACCTTGCGGAACTGGTGTGTTCCAATTCGCTCGGCTCCGATCTGGCGGACCGGGCGCCGGGACTGCTCAAGGCAGAACTGCGCCGGCTCGGGTCACTGCTGATCGCGGTCGCCGATGCGCAGCGCGTCCCCGCAGGCAGCGCGCTCGCCGTGGATCGGGAGGGCTTCGCCGCAGAGGTCACGCGGCGCATCACGGCTCACCCGCGCATTACCCTCATCCGCGAGGAGGTGACGGCGCTGCCGGAAGGGCTGGCGATCATCGCCAGCGGCCCCCTCACAGCAGACCGGCTTGCGGAGGCCATCCGCGAACACACAGGCAGCGCCGCGCTCGCCTTCTACGACGCCATCGCCCCCATCGTCGAAGTCGACTCCATCAATTTCGACATCGCTTTCCGCGCCTCGCGCTATGGACGGGGCGAAGCGGACGACGGCGCAGAGGAAGGCGACTACATCAACTGCCCGATGAACGAAGAGGAATACAACCGCTTTGTCGCCGCCCTGCTCGGTGCAGACCGCATCCCCCTGCGTGATTTTGAGCTAGTTGATCCGCACTTTTTCGAAGCGTGCCTGCCGGTCGAAGTCTTGGCCGCGCGCGGGCCGCAGGCATTGGCCTTCGGACCGCTGCGCCCCATCGGATTGCGCGATCCGCGCACGGGGCAGCGGCCCTATGCTGTCGTCCAACTGCGACAGGACAACGCCGCCGGAACGCTTTACAACCTGGTGGGCTTCCAGACCAACCTCAAGTACGGCGAGCAGGAACGCGTGCTGCGCCTGATCCCCGGACTGGAAAACGCGCGCTTCGTGCGTTACGGGTCAATGCACCGCAACACGTACCTGAACGCGCCGGCGTTGTTGGCCCTCACTCTCCAGATGCGCGCGCGGCCCGATTTGTTTTTCGCCGGGCAGATCGCCGGCCTGGAAGGCTACGCGGGGAACATCGCCGGGGGATGGCTGGCCGGGGTGAACGCGGCGCGGCTCACGCGCGGGCTGCCCTTGCTCACGCCTCCGCCAGAAACGATGATCGGCGCGCTGATGCACTACATCACACGCGCCGATCCAACCACGTTCCAACCAATGAAGGCCAACTTCGGCCTGATGCCGCCGCTCGATACACGCACACGCGGTAAACGCGCTCGCGGCGCAGCCTACGCCAAACGCGCGCTAACTTCTCTGGAGCGATGGAGTGCGGAACACGCACCGCTCTAGGATTACGGACGCTCGCCCAACGTCACCGGCAGCGTTATTTCCTCGTTATCGCGCAGCACCGTGACCTGAATCGTCTCGCCGGGCCGGGTGTAGGTCTCCAGGTAGGCAATCAACTTGCTGGGACTGGCCACGGCAACGCCGTCAATCGCCAGGATAGCATCACCGCCCACCATGATGGTCCCATACGGCGTGTTCACGCTGCGATTACCGCCCCGCAACCCGGCTTTAGCTGCCGGCATGTCCGGCTCCACACCCAGGATAAGCACACCCCGGTCGGGGACTTCGGCCCCCAGCTCAGTAAAAGACGCTGCCAGTTGTTGGCTCAAACTGACCGGGAAGAAACGCACACCCATCCACGGGTGACGATAACGGCCTTCGCTGATCAGTTCGGGCACGACCCGCTTCACGGCATTGGCCGGGATCGCAAAGCCGATGCCGGCATTCGCCTGGCTGGGGCTGACGATCTGCGCGTTCACACCGATCACCCGCCCCTCGAGATCGAGCAGTGGACCGCCGGAGTTGCCGGGATTGATGGCTGCGTCCGTTTGGATGGCCTCGCCGATGTAGCGTCCGTCCGGGCTTTCGATCACGCGCTCCAGGCTGCTGATCACGCCAAACGTCACCGTTTGCCCCAGGCCGAAGGGGTTGCCGATCGCCACCACAAACTGCCCCACACGGATCACATCCGAATCGCCCAGAGGGATGGGACGCAGCGGATAGTCGCCGGCGTCGATCTTGATCACCGCCAGGTCATACGTGGAATCCGAACCGATGACGGTTCCGGTAAAGGTAGCGCCATCAGCAAACGTGACCTGAATCTCTTGGGCATTCTCGATCACATGGTAGTTGGTGACGATGTAACCCTGCGCATCATAGACAAAGCCGGAGCCGCTGCCTTCACTGGGGAGAGGGTTGAAGAAGTAGTCGTAGCCAATGGAAGTCACGGCGATGTTGACCACTGCATCCCCTACCGCAGTGTAGACTGCCTCAACCTGCGTCTCCAACTCGATGATGGCGGCGTCCGGCGGCGCGACGATCCACGGCGTGGGTGTCGGAGGTGTGACGACGGTAACCTCCGCCTGCGGCGTCACTGCTGGCGGAGGCAATGTCTGTAAAGCCAGGCAACCGAACGAGGTCGCCAACAGCAACAGTACGCTTACCAACACATAGAGTTTTCGCATCATCTTTCCTCCTTATGATCGGGGGATTAGTAACCAGGGATTGGGAATTAGGGCAACCTGCTTCCTGATTACCCATCCCCAGTCCCTCTACTTATGGCACCAGGAAAACCGGGCAGCGCGCGTAGCGTAACACCTCGGTGCTGACGTCGCCCAGCAGAATGTCGGTCACATTGGACGGTCCGCGCGTTCCCAGCACAATCAACGATGCCTTCTCGTCCTGTGCCGTCTCCAGGATCGTTTTGGCCGGCGCGCCCGCGTGGATTATGCCGAGCGCCGAAATACCGGCCCTCTGGAGATGCTCAACGGCGTCATTGACCACTTCCTGCGCCACCGCCTCCAACTGCTGTAACAATAGCTCGTAACCCTGCGTCGCCAGATAGCGCTCTGGCGGCTCGTAGACGTGCAACACCACCACTTCGGCGCTTTCCGTCCGCGCGATGTGTTCCAGATAGAGCAACGCACGTTCCGCAGCCGGCGTGGCGTTATGTGCAAAGAGTATGCGTTTGAACATTGTGTCGTTCCTCCTGATAGTAATTGGTAATTGGGAATTGGTAACTAGGGATTGGGCTCTTTCCTAATCCCCTAATCACTGATGCCTACTCCCCGCTCCTCAAAGCACGCAGGCTTTTGAACAGTTCGCGCTCCTGGGTGGTAAGGTGCGCGGGCAATCTGACCTCTACCACA
>DYKY01000097.1:14330-15825 GCA_020722365.1 Thermoflexus sp. | reverse complement strand
TGCGTTGCACGTTGTGCGGATCGAGTTTTACTTTATACGCTCTGAGAATCTCCATCTCTCGTTTCGCTATAATTTAAATTGCAAAATGATTTTTTATATGAGTAAACAGACATCTTGAGCTACTACATATAGTATTCGCATATTTTAAAAGCCGTATTCACATCATTATTCAATGAAAATGGTGATAATTTTTCCCACTGTGAGACTTGAAAAAGGCTCTTTTGGGGGTTTGCCCCCCACTTAAATCATTTTTTAACCAAATTTCTAGCGAAAGGACAGTAATTTGTCAAATGCGGAGATTTCAGTAGTGTCAAGTAGGTTATAGTAGGTTATTGGCTAACAGTTTCAACCCCAACAGACGGCGCACGATGCGATGCCGCCACAACCGGTTGAAGCCGGCGCCGTCCCAGGCCAGGCTTTGCTTGAGAAATTCCCACCACGCCACACCGTTCAATTCTTCGGGGGCCAGCAGGCCCGAACGCAGGCCATCGTCGAGGTCATGAGCGGTGTAGGCCAGCTCGTCGGCGGGATTCGCCAGTTGCGCCTCCAACGTCCCCAGCTTGTCGGGATCGTAGCGCCCGGCGTCGGCCACGTCGTACTCGGTCTCGTGCTTGACGATGCCCTCGCGCACCTCCCAGGTGAGGTTCAGCCCGGCAAACTCCAGATAGCGACATTCCAGCTTTTCCACGATGCGCAGAGACTGTTTGTTGTGGTCGAAGCCGCCGTGGTCTGCCATAAGCCGGTTCAACACCGTCTCGCCAGCATGGCCAAAGGGCGGGTGGCCCAGGTCGTGCGCCAGGCAGACGGCCTCCACCAGATCCTCGTTCGCCCCCAGGGCGCGCGCCATCGACCGTCCAATCTGCGCGACTTCGAGCGTGTGCGTCAGCCGCGTGCGGTAGTAATCGCCCTCGTCGTTGACAAAGACCTGGGTCTTGTATTCCAGGCGGCGGAACGGGGTGCAGTGCAGGATACGGTCGCGGTCGCGCTGGAAACACGTGCGGTAACCCGGCTCGTCCTGAGGATAGGCGCGCCCGCGCGAATCCCGGCTGCGAAAGCCATACGGGGCCAGCGAGCGGTCTTCGAGTTCTTCCAACACGCTGCGCGTGTAAAGCATGACGCGCTCCTTAAAAAACAGTCAGGTAGTCGTTAGTCTGATTGTCTTCAGTCCGTAGAATTGACCAAGCTCGGGCCGGTCTCCGACCGTGTAAGCAAGTAGCTAATGCCCGCTGCAGGAAGCGCAGGAGCTGCCGGTGCACGAGGCGCAGGAACTGCTACCGCCCGCCCCCTTGAGCGCGCCGCTGCTACCGGCGGCATAAAACAAAGAAAGCCCGCGCTTGGCGGTTTCGGCGCCACAAGCAGGACAGGTGATCGGCGCATCGGCGTCTTTCATCGCGCGGCGCACAGCGAAATGATGGCCACATTCTGGACAACTGTATTCGTAAATCGGCATTCTTCACCTCAGTTGGTAAGTGGTAACGAGTAACTGGTAACGAGT
>DYKY01000097.1:0-14230 GCA_020722365.1 Thermoflexus sp. | reverse complement strand
TGGTAACGAGTAACTGGTAACGAGTGATCGGTAACGGATAATTGGGAGACTTCCTGACCTCATTACTAATTACTGATTACCGATTAAGCCTCAGCCTGGTTGAGAATTTCGGTCAATTCCTGCGCCTTGACATGCCCTTCGACCGTGATCTTCTGCCCCCGCACACCTGCGACACTGGCGACGGCGCGTTTGATGTCCACGGCAAGGCTGTGGGCAATGGGGCACAACGGTGAAGAAGGCCGGAAGGTGTAGGTGGCGATCCCCGTCGGTTCGTCGATGGTCAGGTCCTCCACCAGGCGCATACGCAGCACATCGAAGCCGGTCTCAGGATCGATCACCTCAACCAGACGCATCAAAATCTGCTCCCGCAAGGTCATATCTACGGCCATGGCATCACCTCCACGGCTTATTATACCAGAATTCGTCATTTGAAGCTATCCTGTTCTGTGCTATGATGGATCAAACACCAGGAGGTAGCCACCATGGCCGATGAACCGAAAACAACTGTGGACAGACTGATTACCGCAGACTTCGTGATCACGATGAATCCCACTTACGATGTCTACACGCCGGGCGCGGTCGCCGTGACGGGCGACAGCATTGTAGCCGTCGGCCCGCGCGACACGTTGACCGCGGCCTACGCCGCCAAAGAGCGTCTGGACGCCGGTAACGCGGTGGTGATGCCGGGGTTTGTCAACACGCACGGCCACGCGCCGATGACGCTGTTGCGCGCCCTGATCGATGACTTGCGGTTGGATGTGTGGCTGATAGGCTACATGATGCCGGTGGAAGGGACCTTCGTCAACCCGAACTTCTGCTGGATGGGCACGCAGTTGGCCGCTGCCGAGATGATTCGCTCCGGCACGACGACGTTTATGGACATGTACTACTTCGAGGAAGCCGTCGCCGACGCTACGGTACAGGCCGGACTGCGAGCGGTGTGCGCGCAGAGCGTACTACGGTTCCCCACGCCGGATGCGGGGAGCTACGACGAGGGATTAGCGCGCGCGCGCGATTTCCTGATGCGCTGGAAGAATCACCCACTCATTGTCCCGGCGATTGCGCCGCATGCGCCCTACACCATCACCACCGACCTGCTGGAAGCCGCCGTGCGGCTGGCATTGGAATACGACGCGCCGCTGCACATCCACGTCGCGGAGACGGCGCAGGAGGTGGAAGATCACCGCAAGGAGTACGGCATCCCGCCGGTGCCCTGGCTGAAAAAGTGGGGCGTCTTCGAGGCAAAAACAACCGCCGCGCACTGCGTCTACCTGGACGAGGGCGAAATCCGCACACTGCAGCACTACAACGTCGGCGTGGCGCACAATCCAAGCAGCAATATGAAGCTCGCCAGCGGCATGGCACCGATCAGCCGGATGCTGGAAATGGGCGTCAACGTCGGCATCGGCACCGACGGCGCGGCGAGCAACAACGACCTGGACATGATCGAGGAGATGCGCCTGGCAAGCTTCCTCGCCAAAGTCAACACGATGAACCCGACGGCGCTGCCCGCGCGGCAGGTCATCGAGATGGCGACGATTATGGGCGCGCGCGCGATGCACATCGACCACCTCACCGGGTCGCTGGAAGCGGGCAAACGCGCCGACCTGATCGTCGTCTCCATGGACGATGCGCGCCACATGCCCTACTTCCGTCACTTTGCCGACAGCATCTACGGACGCCTGGCCTACGCGATGAACCAGGAGGACGTGCGGCACGTGATGGTGAACGGCGCGTGGCTGATGCGCGACCGCCGCCTGCTCACGGTGGACGTGGAGGCATTGCGCGAAGAGACGTCCGCGCTAGCGCAGAAAATCGACGCCTTCCTCATCCACCGCGAAGAGAGCGTGTTGAACAAACTCGTCGCTATCGGCGGCGTTGCGCAGGATAAAACTTTCGAGGTGCAGGTGAAGGTGCGCAGCAACGATCTGACGTCGCTAAAACTGCGCTTGCACGCTTCACCGGACATCACCTTCCTCCGTGGCTCGCAGCGCACGCAATACGATACTTACTTCATCTTCGACGATCAAGAGGAAAGCCGCCTGCGTTATCGCGAGGACGAGGTGCGCCCGTTGGATAGCGACGAACTCATCGACGTGATCTACCGCCTGACGCTGACGACAACAGCAAAGGAGCGCGAGTACGATCGCTCAGTGCTGCTCTCCCGTGCGCGCTTCGACGCGCCGGCGACGCGCAGTCGGCGCTTCTATCACGAATACTTCAAACCACAGCGTGTGATCGAGATCCACAAGACGCGCCGCCGCTATCACATCCGTTACGGCGGCACCGACTTTGCGCTCAACCTGGACCAGATCATCAAACCGGAGGACGGCGGCTCGTTCCTGGAGATCAAAAGCCGCACCTGGTCGCGGCAAGATGCAGAGCGCAAGGCAATGCTCATCGGCGAACTGCTCAAGACGCTCAAGGTGCCCGATGAGGCGTTGATCCGGGCGGAGTACGTGGATTTATAGGATAGAGGCGCATGAAAATGCCGGCGCCGGATCACAATCCGGCGCTGCGGGGACGGCGGATTGTGATCCGCCTTAAGCGTTGAAGTAGAGCCATTTTCGAAGGAATCCGGCTTACCATTCCCGGGAATCCGGCACGTCCAGCCACACGCCGCCGTTGGCGATGGAGAGCTGGCTGACCAGACCCGGCAGCGTCATATCCATCGCCTCGTGAATGCCGATAGGGCATGGCGCACCCTCGACAATGCTTTTCACGAAGTCCAACACCTCGAAGTAATCCCCACCGCCGTGCCCGGCCTTGAGCGCGGCCTCCGGCGGATCGCGCCATAGCACCGGCATATAGTCTCGTTCGAGATCAAACAGATCGATCCACGTGTCTTTGTCGGGGCAAACGTCCGCCAGCCAGACTTTGTGCCGCTCGCCCGGCCCGCGTCCCGATTCGTAGCAACCTTTGGTTCCCTGCAAACAATGGTTGTGCATCGCGTGCGGCCGTTCGGAGAGCATGTCCACGCGGATTTTGATGAGCGCGCCGCGCGCGGTCTTGCACAACATCACGCACGTGTCCTGGTTCTCGTAGGCGTCGCCGCGCGGATCGCGGTAGTGATGGCCGCTGCCCTCGCAGCTCACGCGCACGACCCGATCCGCCGGTTTCCCCGGCTCCGCCGACAACCATTGCAGGATTGGCCCCAGGCTGTGCGTACCGTAGGTGACGCCGTCGATGCCGGTCTGCCAGCGCCGCCGCCAGGGGGTGATCTCGTTGAGTGCCTTCAATTCGTGGATGTATTCGCCTTCAGTGTAATAAACCTCGCCGAACAGCCCGCGCCGCACCAGTTCCTTGACCAGCACGACCGGGCGCGCGTAGACATAATTTTCGGCCATCATGTACACGGCCTGGGAACGGTTGGCAGCCCCGACCAACGCGCGACATTCCTCGATAGACACGCCTGCCGTGACCTCGCTCAGCACGTGAAGGTTGCGTTCCAACGCCGCAATCGCCTGCGGCGCGTGGAACTGCATCGGCGTGCCGATGACGACGGCGTCAATGTCGGACTTCGCCAGCATCTCGTCGTAGTCGGTGTAGGTCTCCGTCGCGCTGAGAGTGCGCGCGGCTTCTTGCAGGGCATCCTCACGCACATCGCACACTGCGTGGATGCGCGTCACCGGCTGGGCGTCGAAGGCCGCGCGGAAACTCGCGCCGCGTCCCGCCGCGCCCACAATGCCGATGTTGAGTTTTTCGATCTGCGCCATGCCATCCTCCATCAGGTAAACCACGAATCTTCACGAATCGCTTGTCGACCACGAATTTCTAACGCATCAATGAATGGGCGCCTGGCTAACGCATGTTTTTGGTCGAGCCAAGACCTGAATTCGTTCCTTGATGCGTGGTCGGCCTACGCGCCTGAAGATAGGTGGGGAAAAGACTCATCCGCTTGCAGCCACGCCAGCGCATTGACCCGGTCCGCGCGGATCTGTTCCGCCAGCGCCTCCACCGAAGCAAAGCGCAGTTCCTCGCGCAGCCGGTGCAGGAAATCCAGTTGTAGGGATTCCCCGTAGACATCCTGCGAGAAATCGAGCAGGTGCGCTTCGACGGTGGGCGGATAGTTGTCGAACGTGGGCCGCGTGCCGACGTTGACGATTGCAGCGAAACGTTTGCCATGCAAATACACCCGGCAGATGTAGACACCGTTTGCCGGCAGGAGCCGGTACTCAGGGATGCGCAAATTTGCAGTGGGGAATCCCAGAACGCGCCCGCGCTGGTAACCGTGCTCGACGATGCCACTCAAGCGGTAGGGATGGCCCAGACAGTCATTGGCCTGGTCCAGGCCCCCTGTTTTCAAGGCGTGGCGGATGCGGCTGCTGCGGACGGGGATACCATCCCAGCAGTGGGTTTCGCCGAACTGCGATACCGCGAATCCCAACTGCGCGCCCATCGCCTCGAGGAAGGGGATACTGCCTTCGTGGTTGTGTCCCAGGGCAAAATCCGGGCCGACCCACAGCCCCGCCAGCGCCAGCTTCTCCACCAGCCAGGTCACGAATTCCGTTGCCGAAATCGCCGCGGTGTGGCGGTCGAAGGGAAACACAATCACACCGTCCAGTCCCAAGGGGGCCATATAGTCAAGACGCTCCTCCAGCGTAGAAAGCGCCCCGTTTTTGCTGTGGCCCAACACCAAGCGCGGCAGCGGATCGAAGGTCAGCGCCACGGCTTGCATCCCGGCCTGCCGCGCCTCGGTGACCATCCAGCGGATCAATGCCTGATGCCCTCGATGCACCCCATCGAACGCGCCAATCGTCAGCCCGGTCGGCCCGGCCAGCGTTAGAGAGTCAATATCCCGTCGTATCCACATACGAGTTACGAGTTGCGAGTTGTGAGTTATGAGTTAAGAGTTGCGAGTTAAGAGGTGCGAATCACGCTTTACGTTTTGCGTTGCATTAGCAGCAGGCTCATGCGGTTGTCGCGCTTGCGTTTGGTAACACGCAAAAGTTTTGCGGCCTCGATGGCCTTCTCCAGGCGGGTGATGGGCGTCGAACCGGCGACCAGCCAGAGCGCACCGTCCGGCGTGAGGCGTGCGGCAGCCTGCCGCGCCAACTGTTCCGCAGCCGACTGGCCCTCCTCTTCACGCAAAATGCCAACGATCAAATCGGCGGCATGGGCTTCACCTTCAAACGCCAGATCAACCCGGTGCGCCGTGACGATCTGTGATGCGGGACAGCCATTCTGGATGAGATTATCGCGCGCATAGCGCAGGCTCAGCAAATCCCGATCCGCAAGAACAATGACGTCGGGACTGAACAACTTCCACAACACGACGGGGATGTGACCCTGTCCGGGATTGTGGACAATCACACGCCCGACGTTCGTCCCCTGCCAAAGCGCCAGGTTGTCCAATAGCAGAAGACTGCCGTAGCTGAGCGAATCGAACTCCGGCAGGCCGCGCGCCGTCTGCATCGGGAAGGTCAATGCACCGGCGGTGATGCTGACAACATCGCGGTGATACAAACCGCGCGCCAGGCCGCTGGCAAACGGCGGTTGCGCAGCGCGATAGGCGTCGGTGAAGCGATAGTGGAAGATGGCGTGGCCGGAGCGCGTTTCCTGGAAGGCGATCTCGATGCCCGGATCGTCCAATGCCTGCGCGACAACGCCCTCCAACGCCGCGACGACGACGATGGCGACCAGGCCGCCCGGCTTCAGGAAGTGAACAGCGTCGCGCAGCAAACTGGCGATGACCGCCTCACCGGCCTTGCCGGGGATGTTGGAGAGGATGAGGTCGAAGTCCCGTTCACGCACATCGTCGTATCCCAGGCTACCGTAGACCTCAACGCCCACGAGTCCGTTCAGTGCCGCGTTCTGGCGCGTGTAGTCCACGGCGAGCGCGTCCCGGTCCATCGCATGGACGACGCTCTCCGGGTACAGCGCCTTCAACGTCAGCGCCAGGGGACCGTAGCCACAGCCGAGATCGAGGATTTTAGCGAAAGGCGGCGCATCCACGAGACTACGCAATAGCCGCGCCGTGCCCATGTCGATCTGGTGGCTGCTGAATAGATCCTGCGCCACGTGGAAGTGCAAGGTGTGTCCACTATGATAGAAATCGATGGTTTTCTTGAAATATACGTCTGGCATAAGAATCTGCTTAATCTGCGGAAAGAACCAGCTTGGGACGCCAAACGCCAGGCTCGACCGGGCGCATCACGGCGACGAGTCGCCCGGCAGCGTCGCGCGCTTGCACCGGCACCGCATCGGGCGCGTTGTCCAGCGTCACCGCCTGGCCGAAGCGCACCGCCTGCTCCTGCTCAGGCGTGAGCGTGACCACCGGCAAAGCCGTGAGCGCGGTTTCCGGCGGCAGAAGAACTTCCGCCAGACGCCTGGCTTGCGCCGAAGCGTCAAGCGCCTCCAACGTGTGAGCGTCCTCAAGTCGGAACCCGCCCGCCGCAGTGCGGATGAGCGCGGTCAAATGCGCGCCGCAACCAAGCCGTTGCCCCAAATCGTGGGCCAGGCTGCGGATGTACGTCCCCGCCGAGCAGACCACTTCGATGGTCAGGTTGGGCAGCGCCCACGCCAGCACGTCCAGCCGGTGAATGGTGACGGGGCGCGGCGCCCGTTCGATCTCTTTCCCCTGCCGCGCCAGTTTGTAGAGCTTCTGCCCCTTGACTTTGACGGCGGAGTACATCGGTGGTATCTGTGTAATGTCGCCGAGGAATCCTGCCAGCGCCGCTTCGATGTCCGCCTGGTTCACCGTCACCGGGCGGCGTTCCACGAGATCGCCGTCAGCATCATAGGTCGTCGTCGTCTCGCCCAGGCGCAGTGTGGCGCGGTAAGTCTTGTCGCTGCCGTCGATGAACTGCACCAGCCGCGTCGCCGCGCCGAGCGCCAGCACCAGCACGCCCGTGGCCATCGGATCGAGCGTGCCAGCGTGTCCCACGCGGCGCGTCCCTGCTATCCGCCGCACGGCATCGACAACGTCATGCGACGTTATGCCGGCGGGTTTGTCGACGATGAGGAAGCCGTTCATGCTATAGCTTTCAGCTTTCAGCGGTCAGCCTTCAGCAGCAGTAAAGACTACAAAAGTCTCAACACGTCTTGTGTCTTGCAGACCCATTGTACAGAGCAGGTACTTGTTCAATCAGGCATCGCGTGAGACTTTTGTAGTCTCTTTGCCAGTTCCTCACGGGCGAGGGGCAGCACACGGGCTTGCGCCGCGTCCAGGTCGCCGGTCACGGAACAGCCGGCCGCCTGATGATGCCCGCCCCCGGCAAGCGCCTTGGCGATCCACGCCACGTTGTAACCGGGCCGCGAGCGCAGACTCACCTTGACCGTACCGTCGCGCATTTCGAGGAAGGTCGCCATCACTTTCGCTTCCGCCACCCGGCTGAGCAGATTGCCCAGGTCGAGGTCGTCGTGGTCTTCGATGCCGAGCGCGATCTTTTCGGCCAGCGGAAAGGTGGCCCAGGCCAGTTCGCCATCGAGCTGCAAGCGGTTGAGGGCCACAGCCCACCCGCGCATCTGCCGGTAAGGGACCGAATCCAGGGTGTTTTCCATCACGCCGGCATAATCGCCGCCGGCCTCGATCAACTGACCGACGAAGCGCAGGACTTCTGGCGTGGTGTTGGACGTGCGCAGTCCGCGCGTATCGGTGAGCACAGCAGCGAGCAAGCACGTCGCCATATCGCCGGTCAGCGGGAGGCCTAGCGCGTCGATGAGCGCCGCGAGAGGCAGCGCCGTCGCCGCGGCATCGGGATCGACCAGGTTGACGTCCCCAAAGGCGTCGTTTGTCGCGTGGTGATCGATGACCAGCAACGGCAACGTTCCGCGCCAGCTATCCTTGTAAATGCCGCCGGTACGGCTCAAATCGCTCATGTCCACGGCGATCACAAGGTCAATGTCCGCATCGTCGGGAACGTCGCTCACGTAAGTCTCCGCACCCGGCAGGTAGGCGATATTCTCCGGAATGGGATGCACGCAGGCCAGTGACGGGATTTTGCCCATCTGCAAGAGAGCCAGCCGCAAGGCCAACGCGCAGCCGATCGTATCCCCATCAGGACGCGGGTGGGAGATGAGTAGCGGGCGGCGGCGCTGTTGGAGCAACGCCGCCGCGTGGTGAAGCGCCTCTGCCGGTAAACTAGACGTTATCATCGTCATCGTCTATGAACCCGTCGTCTGCGACGCCAGCATTGTCTGCAATGCCGTCATCCGCTTCTGCGTTTTCCAGATCACCGCCTTCCACGTGCAATTCATGGAGCAGTTCCTCGATCCGCGCGCCATGTGCGAGCGAGGGATCATAGGTGAACACCAGGTGCGGCAGGTTGCGCAGGCGCAACGTCGGCGCCATCTCATTGCGCAGCCAGCCCGCCGCGCCATCGAGCGCGGTCTGCGTCACGGCGATGTCCTCTGCCGTGCCGATGATGCTGTAAAAGACCTCGGCGCGCGTCGTGTCCCGGTTCACCACCACGTCGGTGATAGTGACGTTTTCCAAACGGGGATCGTTACTTTCCTCGATGAGCAATTGTGTGAGTTTCCGGCGGATCATCTGGCTCACGCGCCCCATGTATTTCTTTCCCATAATGCCCTCCTACGCTACCGCCACCCGTTCCATCACAAAGAATTGCAGACGGTCCCCTGATTCAACCTCGTCAAAATTAGCCAGTTTGACGCCACATTCAAAGTTCTGGCGCACTTCACGCACATCTTTCTCGAAACGCTTGAGGGAATCCAATCCGCCTTCGTGAACAACCTGTCCATTGCGGACCACGCGCACCTTGGCGTTGCGCTGGATGACGCCATCCGTGACATAACAACCAGCCACGCGCCCAATTCGAGGAATGTCGAAGGTCTGGCGCACTTCCGCCTCGCCGATCACCTTCTCCTCGTAGACCGGAGCAAGCATACCCTTCATCGCCTTCTCCACGTCGTCGACGATCTCATAGATGATGTCGTACAGTTGGATGGGCAGGTTTTCCATATCGGACATGCGGCGCGCCGAAGTATCTGCAGTGACGCGGAAACCGATGACGATGGCCTCAGAAGCCAACGCCAGGTTGATGTCCGACTCGTTGATATTGCCCGCAGCCGCGTGAATGACGTTCACTTTCACCTGATCGTTGCTCAGCCGTTGCAGGCTGGTGACAATCGGCTCGATCGAGCCTTGCACATCGGTTTTGAGGATGATGTTCAGTTCCTTGACCTGTCCCTCGCGGATGCGGTTGGAAATATCATCTAGGGAGAGTGGACGCATCACCGTACGCGCCAGGTCTTTGGCCCGCGCCTCTTCCTGACGTTTCTGTGCGATAGCGCGCGCGGTGCGCTCGTCCTTGACGACTTCCAGGCGATCCCCGGCCTCGGGGACGTCGTGCAGGCCAACGATAACGGTGGGGGTGGCGGGTGGTGCAGTGCGATGACGCTTATCGTTCTCGTCTTGCAACGCGCGGAGTTTTCCCCACGTCTTGCCGACAACGACCACGTCACCGGTGTATAACGTTCCATTTTGGATCAAGACGGTTGCCAACGGTCCTTGCCGTTTATCCAGGCGGCCCTCAAGCACCGTACCGACCGCTTCTCGCTGTGGGTTGGCCTGAACACAGACCGCATCAGCCACCAACAGGATCGCTTCAAGCAAGTCTTCCAGGCCAAGTCGGTTCCGTGCAGAAACAGGGATGACCATCGTATCCCCACCCCATTCGTCGGGCATCAATCCATGGTCGCTCAGTTGTTGCTTGACGACTTCGGGGCGCGCATTTGGCTTGTCAATTTTGTTCAAAGCAACGATGATCGGCACATGCGCCGCGCGCGCATGGTTGAGCGCCTCAATCGTCTGCGGTTGCACGCCGTCATCGGCGGCCACGACGAGCACTGCGATGTCGGTGGTATTTGCACCGCGCGCGCGCATCGCGGTGAATGCCTCATGACCGGGCGTGTCGAGAAAAGTAATCCGGCGGCCGGCGTGTTTTACCTGATACGCGCCGATGTGCTGCGTAATGCCGCCGCTTTCTTTATCCGCCACATTGGTATGTCGGATCGCATCGAGAAGGGAGGTTTTGCCATGATCGACATGTCCCAAAACGGTCACAACCGGTGGACGGTCACAGAGATCCTCTGGCGCTTCCGTCGAGAGAAGGATCTGCCACGCTGAAAACTCAGTCTCGTGGTCTTCCTCAAGTTCTGCATAGGGCTGTTTTGCCTCAAAGCCAAATTCACTGGCGATCACCGCCGCGGTATCGAAGTCAATCTGCTGGTTGATGCTGGCGAGTACGCCGTTGCTCATCAGGATCTTGATCACTTTGATGGGCGTCTCCCCCAATAATTTAGCCAAATCACGCACCGTAATAATCTCTGGAATCGTGACTTCCTTTATTTCACTCATACGCAATCCTCCTTAACAAAAGTAGTCCGGGAGTCGTTAATCCTGTCGTCTTTGCTGACCTGTCAGCAGGTTAGTCGGTAAACGGGCCACAGGTTCCATCCCCCGGAATGGCGCCTGAACGTTAATCGACCACATCCGGCTCCAGCGTTTCGGGAAGCGCAGCCGCATACGCCTGTAAAGCCGCGACTTCCTCCGGTGTCAAGGTCACGCGCAACGCATGCTCAAGCGCACCCCGTTTAAGAGCCTGGCCCCAACACGTCCGCTGGCGGCACAAATACGCGCCACGCCCCTTCAGCTTGCCAGTCTCATCGATCGCCACACCGCCTTCGGCGAGGCGCACCACCCGCACCAACGCGCGCTTCGCGCCGTGGGCGCGACACGCCACGCATGTGCGCTCCGGGACATGCTTTGGCCGCGACTGTTGCTTTTTCTTTGCCATACTTCACCACAAACAAAAAGGGACGCCAGCAATCTTCTGGCGTCCCTCATTTCCCAGGACAATCGCGGATGCAGACATCCGCCTCTATCCCACTAGAAAAACCTCAACCGTCGTATCGGTATCATCACAACAATCCCGATGACCAGCAGAGCCTACCCACCAGTTCTTTTGCCCGACAGGCAAGAGAACAGGCAACCAAGACCCTGTTCGGTTCCAGGTTATCCAGGCTAGGATTAACCCAAAGATTGCAAAGTCGGCACGTGCTCAACGCTAGAACTCTTCGTCGAAATCCGCCCACACATCCTTAGGACGCCGTCGTTTGCGCATCACAAAGGTCTCCCCGGTTTTGTCATCGAAAACCATGGTGCGACCCTTCTTCTTCTTCTTCCGTCTGTCTTTGCGCCCATCATCATCTTCATCCAAGAACTCTTCGTCCTCGAATACCTCCACGAAAACCTCGGCCACTTCACCGATGGTTTCCACAGCAAGTCCCTCGGCCTGGACCGCAACGTCCATTGGCGCTTCTTCGGCGACTTCGACCTCAGCTTCGATCACCACAGGTAAGTCGACCGTCTCCGGTTCGGCGATCACTTCCGCTTCCATCACAGGAAGCTCCGCGGCCGGGGAAACGGCCAAAGCAACCGCGTCTGCCTCTTCAGGTGTGCTCACAGGCTCAGCTTCCACAACCTCTTCAGCCGGGACCGTCACAGCTTCTTCTGGCACTGCGGCCTCGACAACGGGTTCAACAAACTGCAAACCCGATGCCGCCATAGCGTCCTTGATTTCGCGCAGCGCCTTCACACCGACGCCTTCGATCATCAACAATGCCTCATCGCCTACGGCCATGCGCTCCATCACGTCACCAACGCTGACGAGGCCGCTGCTGGCGAGATGGCTATGGACTTTGTCTGACAGATCGAGCGTGGCGAGAGGCTGTCCATAAGCCGCAACAGGCACACGCGCGCGCGCCGCTTGCTGCGCCAACCGGCGCTCAGCATCGGCCTTTTCCTGAGCCGTGCGCCGGGCGCGCGCTTGCCTCGTCGCCGGACGCTCTGCGTCTCGCCGCGTGATGATGGCTTCGCGCACGGCTTCCACGGTACTCTTCAAGATGCGGCGCTCTTCATCGGTGTACGGATAATGTTCGCTCTCGTGGGTGCGCATGATGCCTGCCAGGCGCGGTACCAGGAAAGCGTTAGCTTTGAGCACGTCCAGCAACTCTGGTGTGGTATTGACCTGTTCCAATGCCCACAACGCGGCCTCCGTCGCCCCCTGGATGTCCACCCGCCAGCCGGTCAGCTTGGCTGCCAGGCGCGCGTTCTGCCCGGAACGGCCAATCGCCAGCGAAAGCTGGTCGTCCAGCACCACCACCGAAGCGGTACGCCCGCCAGGGTTGTTCTCGTCCAACACAACACTGAGCACCTGATTCATGCTCAGCGCGTTGGCGATGAAGAGCTTCGGGTCCTTGTTCCACTCGATGACGTCGATGCGCTCGTCGTGCAGCTCGTTGGAGATCGTCTGAATGCGAATGCCGCGCATCCCCACGCACGCGCCGACCGGGTCCAATCCGGCCTGGCGCGTGGACACGGCGACCTTGGCGCGCATTCCTGCTTCGCGCGCGACGGCGTTGATCTCCACCTGCCCGGCGCGAATTTCGGGCACTTCCAATTCCAACAAACGGCGCAGCATCAACGGGTGGCTGCGGCTGACGACGATTTCGGGTCCACGGGACGTGCGCTTGACTTCCAGGACGTAGACGCGGATTTTCTGATGGAGCATATAGCGTTCCCCTGGAATCTGCTCCCGGCGGGGCATATGCGCCTCTTCCGTACGGTCCAGATGCAGGGTAACGCCATGAGGCGACACCGCCTGGATCGTGCCGATGATGATCTCGTTTTCCTGACGGCTGAAGCGGTTGAACTGGCTCTCGCGCTCCGCTTCACGCAGCCGCTGGGTGATGACCTGCTTGGCGGTCTGCGCAGCGATGCGCCCGAAGTCACGCGGGGTGACATCAACCATCAACAGTTCATCCGTGGTGATGCCAGGGTTGATACGCCGCGCTTCTTTCAGGGCGATCTGCGTGATCGGGTCCTCCACCACTTCGACGGCGGCCTTCTCGAGAAAAATGCGCGCTAAACCGGTCTCCAGACTGACATCAGCCGTGACGTTTTGTGTCGCTCCGACCTTCCAGTCGCGTCGGTAAGCGGTGACCAGCGCCGCGCGAACGGCATCCAGTACAACCTCCCGTGGCAAACTATACTCAGCACAGATTTGATTAAACGCCAGGGAGAACTCACTTTTCATGACCCATCTGCCTCCCGCATCCCATCAGGTACGATTTACAAAGAAAAGTGGGGGGACTCCCCACTTTTCTGGTGCGCAATCGCGCATCTATTCCCTTGTGCTTTGGATTATAACATACTTCCAGGGTTTACGCAAGGGTTAGAAAGCTGGTGATTACCCACATGTTGCACTATGCGCGCGATTCATTCACCGCAGAGGTCGCAAAGCACGCAGAGAAAGCTTCTTTTGTATCTCTCTGCGGCCTCAGCGTGCTCTGCGGTGAGATATGGGTAATCACCAGTTAGAAAGGCAGATGTATGATACTCTAATGTTTGTGCTGCTTGTCCTTTTTATCGTCGTCTTTGATGAATATGTTCAGCATCACGCTGACGATGCTGACGATGAGCGCGCCCCAGAACGCGGGCCAGAAGCCATCGACGAAGAAGCCCACGTGGAAAACGGTGTTCGCCACCCAGGCCGACAACAACAGCGTCAAGGCGTTGATCACGAGCGTGAACAGGCCGAGCGTGAGCAAGATCAAGGGGCAGGTGAGTAGCTTGAGCAGCGGGCGGACGAAAGCGTTGACCAACCCTAGAATCACCGCCATCACGGCGTAAACAATCCAGCCGCCATCATCGACGTGGATCCCGGTCACCAACCACGCCGCCACAAACAAAGAAAACGCGCCAATCGCCCAACGAATGATGAGTTTCATGATAGCCTCCGTTATAATGGTTGAAAGTTAAAAGTTTCAAGTTGAAAGCCAAGCTCAGGCTTTCACCCTATCTACGCAGAGGAGGACAGAAAGTTTCGTTTCTTTGGTCTACCCTCGGTTTCGAGCAACAGTGCGATGGTGATGAGCAGCAACGGCTTCCAATACGGCTGCACGTGGCCGAAGAGATGTTTCAAGATGCGCATAGAATGATCTCTGTCTTAAAAAGATAACAATTCAGGCGCGTAGGCCGACCCCGAACCCTCAACGAATAAACGAATGGGCGCCTGCTTAACGTGTGTTTTTGGTCAAGCCGAGACCTGAATTCGTTTATTCGTTCCCTTATTCGTGGTCGGCAAGCTCTATACTTCAGGTCTGGCGGCTGTCGATTCATAGATCGCTGGCAGTGCGCAACACGCGTCAAACGTGGCAATCTCGTACCCCGCGTCTCTGGCATAGCGGAGCGTCTTCTGCGACG
>DYKY01000096.1:8388-15860 GCA_020722365.1 Thermoflexus sp. | reverse complement strand
CGCGCCGGGCATGGCCGCCGGCAGGATGGGCGTCGTCGTCATCTGCGCCGTGACAGTGAGCCGCACCGTTGTCCCCAATGACGCGTTCCCCACCGCGCAGACCGCGCCGCCGCCGTAGCCGTTGACCAGCGTGCACGTCCCGCGACTGCTCGTGGCCGTCAGGGGGCGCTGCTCAATGGGCAATGTCGTCGTGACCACCAGCCCGGAGACCGCGCCGCCGGCCACATTCACCGTATCGGCGTACACCACCGTCTCGTCGTGCGCCAGGCGCGCCGCGCCTGGCGTCTGCGTCAATTGCAGCGCCGGGCCGGCCACTTCGTCCGCGCCAATGTCATAGCCGAAGCCCGCCGGCCGCGCGTCGCCGTCCACATCCACCTCCCCATTCTCCCCCCCATCGGGGGGGCTGGGGGGGGCGGCGTCTATGGCCGCCGAACCCGCGCCCAGGTGATAACCGTCGGCGGCAAAGGCCGGATCGCCGGTCACGTCGTCGCTGCGCGTCGCTGTGCCGGTCACGGCGGTCGTGTTGGCATGCCACAGCGTCCCGTTCAGCGTCACGTCGTTATCCCAACCGGTATTGACGCCCAGCGTGTGGTTGGCAATGATATTGTTTCGCAATTCGGCTTGAATCGGGCCATAATCCCACGGGCCGCGTAGATAAATCCCGTTCGCGCCGGTATTGCCATTGATGGTGTTGTGCCACAGCGTGTAGTGATAGCGCGTGTAATCGCCGCTGCTGCTGCGCGGCAGCAAATACAGCCCGCTGCCGTCGCCGTTGGCGTGGTTGAAGGCGATCACGTTGTTGCTGAACGCGACGCGATAAGCCTGCGCGTAGACGCCGCCCCCGTTATCGGGGGTGGTATTGTGGAGAATCAAGTTGCCGGTCACAGTAAAAGTCTGTCCGGCAGTCTGACTGGCGTTGCCCTGGAGCGACAATCCCGTGCCGCCCCAGCAGCCGCTGATGACATTACCGGCGACGAGGCCGCTGCCGTTGATGACGATCCCTTGTTTGTTGGCGGTGAGCGTGTTGCCCTGCACGGTCGCATTTGCGCCGGTGAGCGATAGCGCGTACTCGCCTTGATTGCGAAGCGTGTTATCGGCAATCCACAGAGAATCGCCTTGCGCCAGCACCCCGCTCTTGTCGTTGGCTTCCACCGTGTTGTTCACAAAATGGAACGCGCCCTGCGCCAGATACACGCCGCCGCCGTCGCCGCCCCAGGTCAGCGTGTTGCGCGCGAGGGTATTGCCCGTGAGTGTGAAGGCGCCGTTCTGCGTCAGGTACGCGCCGCCGCCGTAGCGCGCGCGGTTGTCGCTGAGGTCGCTGGCAATCACGTGGACCGTGCCGCCAAACGCATACAGGCCGCCGCCGTATCCGGTGCTGGAATCAGTGCCATCGTCGGCGTGGTTATAAGCGATGCGGCTGTTCGCAATCACGACATTGCCGCCGTTGACGGCCACCCCACCGCCGCGCCCATAGCTGGCGGTGATGGTATTCGTCACAACGGCGCACTGTGTCAGCGTGACGGTGACGCCGGAGAGGTACACGCCGCCGCCGCTATCCACGCTTTCGATGCCGCCCAGCCCGTTGGCGCGGCCGCCGGTGAGCATCAGCCCTTCTACGGTCACCGTCGCCGGGCCGATGACCGCCAGCGCGCGGCCGCCGCCCTGCGCGTCGAGCAAGGTGGGGTAGGCAACGGGGTCGGACGCGCTCCAATCGCCCAGGCCGGGATAACCGCCGCGCAACGTGAGCGATTTGCTCAGATAGGCGGTCTGCTGCAAGCCGCCGCGCGTCACCACGCCCCGGCACGCGCCGGCGACTTGCACCACGCCACCGAGCGGAGCCGCGTCAATCGCCGCCTGCACGTCAGTATAGACCATGCCGGAACTCAGCACGCGCGCTTCGCAACCACGCACGGTCATGGTCAGCGCGGCGCTATCCTGCCCAAACGTGTTGGTGATGAGCACACGCACCGTGTACACACCGGCGTCGGTGAAGGTGTGCGTCCACGTCGGGGCATTGCCGCCGACACCGACACTGTTCAGCGTCCACGTGTAGGTGAACGGCTGCGTGCCGGTCGCCGCCGCCGTGAACTGTACCGCGTCGCCCGGATACAGCGCGCCCTCCGGCGCGCGGGTGAGGGTCGCCGCGGCGGGCGGGGAATCCGCAAAAACAGGCGCCGCATGATAGCTCAATAGCCATCCCAACCCCGCCAGCGCCAACAGACCGAGCATAAGAGACAATCCGAGTCGCCATGAGTATCGAAATGTCGGGTTTTCTCCCAGCAAGACTTTCCACCGATGCACTACACTGTTCATAATTCGCCTCCTGTAGGTATAGATTTCTCTTCCAAAACCGTTTGCAGATACGCAAACACAGCTTCTAACGACGCAAAGCCCTGACGCTCCGGCGGCTGCGCCACTTTCTCCAGCGCAAAACGCCAATCTGTTGGCGGATCGTCGAACTGTGCAGACGGTTCCTGCCAACAGCGCAGCAAATAAGCCTGATAATGCGGCTCACCTAACGGCATCTTCCCCCCTGAGAATAGTCCAAAGTCTAAAGTCCAAAGTCTAAAGTCTAAAGTCCAAAGTTCAAAGTTCAAAGTTCAAAGTTCAAAGTCCAAAGTCCAAAGTCCAAAGTTCAAAGTTCAAAGTTCAAAGTTCAAAGTCTTGAAAACTCTGCGTCTCGGCGGTGAACCATCGGTTAATGAATAATTCCCCTTAAATTCGCCATTCGCCATTCGCCCATTCGCCCTTCGCCCATTCGCCCTTCGCCCATTCGCCATTCGCCCATTCGCCATTCGCCATTCGCCATTCGCCATTCGCCCTTCGCCCTTCGCCCTTCACCCGCTTGTGAATTCACCCAACCATGCTATCTTATACTCCACTACTCTTCGCAAATCCTTCGCAAAAGCGCGCAATGAGATGGATGTCGAACAACGTTTATATCTTTTAGGCTCCGTGCAAGTGGAACGCGCCGGGCAGCCCGTTCACGGCTTCGAGTCACGCCGGGCGCTGGCGTTGCTGTGCTATCTGGCCGCGCAAGGCCAGCCCCAGTCCCGCGCGCATCTGGCCGACCTCTTCTGGCCGGATAAGCCCGAAGCGCGCGGACGCGGCAACCTCAGCCGCGTCTTGAACAACATCAACACCCTGCTCCCCGATTGCGTGAGCGCCGAGCGCGAGACGGTGACGTTCAACGCCGCCGCCTGCTGGCTGGACGTGACCGCCTTCACCGCCCTGACGCAACCACCCGCTGACAACGCCGCCCTGACCGAAGCGGTGGCCCTGTACCGCGACGACTTTATGGCCGGGATGTATCTTGACGACTGCCCGGACTTCGAGACCTGGCTGGTGGTCGAGCGCGAGCGTTGGCGGCAACAAGCCGCCGCGGCGCTGCACACCCTGATCGCACACCATACCCGCCGGGGCGAACTGGAAACCGGTCTGCACTACGCCGACCGCCTGCTGACCCTTGACCCCTGGCGCGAAGAAGCCCACCGCCACAAAATGCTGCTCCTGGCCCTCACCGGGCAGCGCAGCGCCGCGCTCAAACAGTACGAACACGGTCGCCAGACGTTGGCTGATGAACTCGGCGTCGCGCCGACGCCGGAGACGACCGCGCTCTATCAGCGCATCCTCACGGGCGACCTGTTCGGCGAGGCCCCGCCGCCCCCGGAGACCGCGCGCCGCGCCTTCAAAGACCTGCCGCTGGTAGGCCGCGCCGACGCCCACGCCTGGCTCCTGGCGCAGTGGGATGCCGCGCGGCGTGGAACGGGCGGTCTCACGCTCGTCGCCGGCGAGGCCGGCGTGGGCAAAACGCGGCTGATTCACGAGGCGCTGCGCGTCAGCGCCGGGCAGGGCGCGCGCGTGTTCACCGGGCGCTGCTACGAATTCAACCGCGCGGTCCCTTACCAGGCGCTCCACGAGGCGCTGCGCGCGGCCCCGGCCAACCCGTTGTCCCCACTCCCGGCCACATCCGCCGCGCCCGGCGAGCGCTACACGCTCTTCGCGGCGGTCGCGGCCTGGCTGCGCGACCTCGGCACGCGGCGCAGCCCGTGCGTTTTGTTCCTCGACGATCTCCACTGGGCCGACGCCGACACGCTCGACCTGCTGCACTACCTGGCGCGCGCGCTGGATGCCGCGCCCTGCTGGCTCATCGGGGCTTATCGCCCCGCCGAAACCCCGCCGGACCACCCGCTGGCCCGGCTCGCGCCCACCCTCGCCGCCGATGGACAGGCGCAGACCCTATCGCTGGCGGCGCTTTCGGCGGCGGATGTGACGCGCCTGACCGCGCACCTCGTCGGCGCGGAAGCGGCGGCGCTGGGGGAGTATCTCTTTCAGGAAAGCGAGGGCAATCCCTTTTTTGTGACCGAGTTGCTGGAAACGCTGCGCGATCAGGGCCAATTGCGCCCGGCGGGGGATGCCTGGCAGTTCACCGGCGATCTGACGACACCCTTGCCCTTGCCGGCGCGCGTGCAGGATGTTATCCTCCAACGGGTGCAGCGGCTCGATGAGACCGGGCAATATCTCCTCACCCTGGCGGCGGCGCACGGCCGGCCCTTCGCTGCCGCGCTGCTGGCGGCAGCCGGCGAATGTCCGCCGGAGACGGTGGAAACGGCGCTGGCCGTGTGGCGCGAGCGGCAACTCACGCGCCCCGTGGGCCACGGCTGGGACTTCGCGCACGACAAGATTCGCAGCGCGCTGTATCAATCCATACCGGCGGCGCTGCGGCGGCTGCTCCACGCCCGACTCGGCGCGGCGCTGGAAACGCTCGAGCCGCACAATGTCAGCGCGTTGGCGTATCACTTTGACCGGGCGCGGCAGGCGGCGCCGGCGGCGCGCTATATGCTTTTGGCCGGCGAACAGGCGCGCCGGGCGTATGCCCACGAGCAGGCCAGCGCTTTTTATCAGCGCGGGCTGGAATTGACCAACGAAGCCGGGCTGCGGTATGCCTTGCTTAACGGCCTGGAATCCTCTTGCGATAGGACCAGCCGCCGCGACTGGCAGCGCCGCGTTTTGGATGAACTGGCGGCGCTGGTAGCAAACGGCCCGCCAGAGATTGCCACGCCGCAGCATCAGGCTGAAGTGGCATTGCGGCAAGCCAATTACGCCGAAGTGAACAGCGACTATGCAGAGACGGCTGCGGCGGCGCAGCGCGCCATCGCTTATGCTGCGACGGCAGGCGACGAGACGGCGTGCGCCGAGGGGTATTGCTGGTGGGGGTGCGCGCTGCGACGGCAGGGTGATATGGACGCGGCGCACGTTCAGTATGAGCAGGCCCGCACCATTGCCGAGCAGGTCGGCGCCCACGCCACGCTGGCGACCAGCCTGGAAGGATTAGCCAACGTGGCCTGGGCGCGCCAGGATTATGCCGCCGCTCAAGCCTGCCTGGAGCGCAGCCTGATTTTACGCCAGCAGTTGGGCGACAAGCGCGATGAGGCCATTGTCCACAACATGCTAGGAATTGTCTTGCAACGGCAGGGCAATTACGCAGAGGCGCGCCGCAGCTATATGCGCGGCTTCGAACTGCGCCGCGTCTCGGGCGACCTGCGCGGTCAGAGCGTCAGCCAGAACAATCTGGGCACGCTGGCTTACGAAGTGGGCGCGGATGAGGAAGCGCGGCAGGCTTTTGTCCAGGCGCTGCGTCTGTGCCAGCAGGCTGAGGACATTTGGGGAGCGGCGATTGCGCGGCTGGGGCTGGGCTGGGCAGCCTTTGATGCCGGCGATTGGGAGGCGGCACAACAGCACGCAGAGGCCAGCCTGGTCGGTTTGCGCCAAGCCAGTGACCCTCTCCGCGCCGGGCAGTCCGAATATCTGCTGGGGCGCATCGCGCATGCGCGTGGGGAGGGCAAAGCCGCCGTAGAGCGATTTTCCGCCGCGCTGGAAATGTGGCGCGGCGCCAATCAGGCCGGGCATATCACGTTGGGCATAAGCGCGCTGGCGCATGCTTATGCTGAGCAGGGGCAAACCACCCAGGCGTATTCACTATTGGAACAAGCACTGACCGCTCTGGAATGTGAGTCGCTGCCGGGTGGCGTACTCCGCCCCTGGCGCGCGCATTGGCATTGTTATCAAGCTCTGCGCATCCTGGGAGATCCGCGCGCGCTGCAAGCCTTGGAACGCGCCCGCGCCCTGTTGCACACGTGCGCCGGGCAGTTGCCCGCCACGATAGCAGATATGTTTCTCCATCAAATTCCTGAACACCGTGCAATTCTAGCGGGCGGTAGTCAGCCATCAACCATTAGCAGCCGGCCAGCCCAGGTTGGCGCATAACCACAAACACGCTCGCTTCTTCGCCCCGTAGCAACGACGCCTTTAGCGTCACCGCAACCGGCGTTCCCAGCGCCGCCTCGAAGTTGGCCTGCAGGTTGTGCGCGGAACACTCGCACAGCACAGGCGACGTCACCCAACCGCACTGCACGAGATCGCACCCACAGACAGCATAGCGCACTTCGATTGTACCATCGTCAAGCAACGTGTAGGCCGCTCCAGGAAAGCGGGCCGCCAGTTCCGCCAGAAAGCGCGCCAGGTCGCCGCCAGCCCGTTCCCAGGACTCGCGGAACACCTGCGCCGTGTACGAACGCGCGCACGCCTGCCCACACTCGCGCAAAAGCGCCGTGCGCGCCGGCGCATCCATGTCTTCCAAACCCCGCGTTAATCCATCGAACCAGCAAGACAAGAAACCTTCATCCAGCATGATCCATTCCTTCTTGGGACGCAGATTTTCGCTGATTTACGCAGATTTTTGTACATCTGCGAGAATCAGCGTTCATCTGCTTCCTGGTTATCTTCAATCCACGTCAAAGAGCCTTTACGCTCATTATCGTAAGCCTTGCGCACAAATTCAGCCTTTGGGCCAAAGTTCATAAGCAATCCCACTTCGTAACGAGTTGCCTTCAAATAGTTGAGAAGTTGCGCCTCATGAGCCTCGGCAAATTCTTTGGCTGCCTTCAACTCAACGACAACAGCATCCGCAGCCACCAAATCTGCAAAGTATTCACCGACAATCTCACCCCTATAATAGACCTGGATAGGAAATTCAATCGCAACAGGCACCCCAAGCTTACGTAGTTCAAGCGCCATCGCATTTCTGTAAACCTTTTCCGCAAAACCATACCCTAACGTATTGTAGACCGTGTAAAATGCTTTGATAATGCGCTGTGTAACTGCCGTATGCTTGTAATACATAGCAAAGCACTCCTTCTCAAAAACAAAAACAGGAAAAAATCTGCGTCAATCCGCGAAAATCTGCGTCCAAAACTAGCTCAAAAGCCGTTGTTTGTGATGACCTGGCGATACCACAGGGCGCTGTCTTTGAGGATGCGCTGCTGCGTGAGGTAGTCCACCCAAACGATGCCAAACCGCTGCGTATACCCTGCTGCCCACTCGAAGTTGTCCATCAACGACCAGACAAAATACCCTGCCAGCGGCACACCGTCCTGGATCGCGCGGTGCGCCGCCGTGAAGTAACGCCGCAG
>DYKY01000096.1:0-8288 GCA_020722365.1 Thermoflexus sp. | reverse complement strand
TCCGCGCCGGGAGCGCTGCTGCGCAGTACCGATGCGGCCCAGCCATGCGCCAGCATCAAATGGTGCGCGACCGCCGGGCCGCTTGCCGGGTCATTTAAGCCGGGGGCGTGCCACGGTCCCTCATGGCCGGCGCCTACAACCGCCTGCGGCTCATTGAGCGTCATCCAGTGTTTCACCCGGTCACCCAACGCCCGCGCAGCGACATCCGTGTATTTGGCAAACGCTTCGGCAGTCGCCCGATTGCGCCAGCCGCCTGCATCCTGGAGCGCTTGCGGCAGATCCCAGTGGAAGAGCGTGACGAACGGCTGGATGCCGGCCTCGAGCAGCGCGTCCACCAGACGGCTGTAAAAATCTACGCCTTTTTGGTTCACCTGGCCCTGTCCCGTGGGCAGCAAGCGCGGCCAACTGAGTGAAAAGCGATAGGCGTGCAGGCCCAGTTCGCGCATCAGGGCTACGTCCTCCCGCCAGCGGTGATAGTGATCGCACGCCACGTCGCCGGTATGACCGTGCAGCACGCGGCCCGGCGTGTGCGCAAAGCGGTCCCACACCGACTCGCCGCGCCCGTCCTCGTCCCACGCACCCTCGATCTGGTACGCCGCCGTCGCCGCGCCCCAGACGAAATCCTGCGGAAAAGTGATTTGGTTTTCAGTCATCATAGCCTCCTTAAATGAAAGAAGTAGGGAGTAGGGAGTAGGGAGTAGGAAGATAGAGCCGCTCCTTACCGCACGCCGCCATCAGCCCGATAAATATAGCCCACATTTTACCTGGGAAGGACAAACGCGCCAACGGCGCCTACGCTTGTTTGCATTAGCCACAAATTGTGCCAAAATATTGTTTGACTTTCAACCTTAGACTTTTGACTTTCAACCAATTAAGGAGGATTCTGATGATCAAATCACGTTGGTTCCTGATTGTATTGCTCATTCTATGCGCCGTGTCGACCGCCGGATGTGGCGGCGCGAAAGGGCCTAGTGCGGAGAACCCCTTCCGGGTCGCTTTTGTCTACGTCGGCCCGGTGGGCGATCTGGGCTGGAGCTATGCCCACGACCAGGGGCGTCAGGCGCTAGATGCCGCCTTTGACAACGTCGAAACGAGCTACATCGAGTTGGTGTCCGAAGGGCCGGATGCCGAGCGCGTGCTGCGCGACTACGCCGAACAGGGCTACGACATGATCTTCGCCACCTCATTCGGCTATATGGACTCCGTCCTCGAAGTCGCCGAGGCCTATCCCGATGTGTACTTCGAGCACTGCACCGGCTACGAGACCGCGGAGAACGTCGCCATCTACGACGGGCGCGGGTACGAAGGCTGGTATCTGGCGGGGATCACCGCCGGGCGGATGACGAAATCCAACGTGTTGGGCTACGTCGCCCCCTATCCCATCCCTGAAGTGATACGCAACCTCAATGCCTTCACCCTGGGTGCACGCAGCGTCAACGCTGCCGTCGAGGTGCGCCCCGTGTGGATCTTCAGTTGGTTCGATCCTGTCGCCGAGCGCGAGGCCGCTCAGGCGCTGCTGGACTCCGGCGCTGACGTGATCGCCCGCGAGAGCGATTCCACCGAACCGGACAAACTGGCCGAGGAAAACGGCGCCTACGCCATCGGATACAACGCCATCTCCAGCGAAGTGGCCCCCAACGCTGTACTAACAGCCCCGATCTGGGATTGGGGCGTCTACTACAAGCAGACGGTCCAGGCCGCGATGGATGGCAAGTGGGAAACGCACGCCTACTGGGGTCACATGGCCGACAACCTTCTGAAGCTGGCGCCCTTCGGCGCGATGGTGCCGCAGGCTGTACAGGACGAGGTCAACGCGGCCAAAGCGAAAATCATCAGCGGCGACTTCCATCCCTTCACCGGCCCGATCGCCGACCAGTCGGGGACCATTCGCGTCGCTGCCGGCGAGACGATGTCCGATCCCGATCTCCTCAGCTTCGACTGGCTCGTCGAGGGCGTCACCGGCCAGATCCCAAGCGAGTAATAATATATGCAGACCTGACAGGTTTTCTGAAACCTGTCAGGTCTGCATGACCCATTCCTGGAGACAACAATGACCTCAGCAAACAAAACCATGTTCAACGTTCTGGACTACGGCGCAGCCGGCGACGGGCAAACGCTCGACACGGTCGCGCTGCAAGCCGCCATCGAAGCGTGCAGCCAGGCCGGGGGCGGCACAGTCTACGTGCCTGCCGGGCAATACGTCACCGGGTCGCTGTTCCTCAAGAGCCACATCACCCTTTACCTCGATGCGGGCGCCGCGCTGTTGGGCAGCCAGAACACCGCCGATTATCCGCCCGTCGAGAATCGCTGGGAAGGGGTGAGCCGCAAAACCCACGCGCCGCTCATCGGCGGCGACGATCTGACGCACATCGCCGTCATTGGGCGGGGCACAGTCGATGGACGGGGCGCGTTCTGGTGGAAGCTGCACCGCGAGCACACGCTCGACTACCCGCGCCCGCGTCTCATCTCCTTCAGCCGCTGCGCCAACGTCATCATCGAAGGCATCACCTGCACCAACTCGCCGAGTTGGACGATTCACCCCTACGCCTGCAACAACGTCACCGTGGATAAGGTGACTATCAAGAATCCGGCGAACTCGCCCAACACCGACGGCGTCAACCCCGAATCGTGCTCCAACGTCCATATTGCCAACTGCCACATCGACGTGGGCGACGACTGCATCACCATCAAATCCGGCACGGAAGAAGACGGTCGCGACAGGCTTCTGCCATGCGAAAACATCACCATCACCAACTGCACGATGGTGCACGGACATGGCGGCGTCGTCATCGGCAGCGAGATGAGCGGCGACGTGCGCAACGTCACCATCGCCAACTGCGTCTTCGTGGGCACCGACCGGGGCATCCGCCTCAAATCGCGGCGCGAGCGCGGCGGCGTGGTGGAAGACATCCGCGTGACCAACGTGATCATGACGGACGTGATGTGCCCGTTTATCATGAACCTGTACTACGGCTGTGGCGCGTGGAGCACGGACAAAATCGCCGACCGGTCGCCCTGGCCGGTGAACGAGGGGACACCGCGCTTCCGCCGTGTGCATTTCAGCGACATCACCGCCCGCGATGTGCGCTACGCGGCGGCGTTCCTCTACGGTCTGCCGGAGATGCCCGTCGAGGAGATCACCTTCAGCAACGTGGACATTTCGATGGCGCTGGACGCCGAACCCGGCGTCCCGGCAATGGCGCCGAACCTCGAACCGATGCGGCGCGCCGGATTCTGGGCCGCCAACGTGCGCGGCCTGCGCTTCCATAACGTCACGGTCACCGATCAACTCGGCCCGGCGCTGATGGTAGCCGACGCGGCGGACGTGGAAATCAACGGCTTTACCACGCCCACGCCATCAGCGGACGCGCCGGTCATCCAGATGCGCAACGTCGACGGAGCGTTCGTCCACGGCTGCCAGGCCGCACAGAGGACAGAGGTCTTCCTCCGTGTGGAAGGCGCGCAGACGAAGGATATTGTGCTCAGCGGCAATCATCTCAAGCGGGCGGCGCAGGCGGCGAGTGTGGGCAAGGAGGTGGAGGGAATAGCGAATAGCGAATAGCGAATAGCGAATAGCGAAGGGCGAAGGGCGAAGGGCGATTACGTATGCCGATTACTGGGACTCGGTTAATGTGATAGGAACGAGCGCAGCAGATTGCCGATAGTCTGACCGATCGTTTGCGCTTCTCCATATTGATTGATGATCCAAATGAGACCAACACTAACAATAACAAGTATGAACATAAGCCAAGTGAGCAACAACTTCATCGACGCCGCCTGGCCCTCTTTAACAACCTGCATAGGCGTCTTTGTGGTAAAGGCCTGCATGGGTTCGTAAGGCGCACCACGCGCTTTACCCCAAACCCCCATTTTGAAGACGATTCTTCCCACAACACCGAAAAATACGGTAAAGAATACCCCGCCAACCCAAAAAGCGGCCTCAACCTCGGAGATACTGAAGAGTTGGCTGACAAGCTGGATGAATCCTATCAAGCTTGGATTTGTATCCATAGGGGTGATTACCGTCCAGGTATGGCGTTACGTTTCATGAATGATTGACTCTATCGATTTTTCGACTATAATGAAATAGAACATAGGTTCTAAAAATCGCGTGTCTATCTGTAGTGTACAGCAGTTTAGTTCAATCACACCTCATTTTCAAATATTGGCAGATCTGGAAGGTACAAAAATGGACGAGCTAATCGACTTAATCGCCAAATTCAACTGGTTCGAATCGCTGGACGCAGGTGTACGTCGACTGTCCGGCGTGAAATCCAGAGAATTTGCTGTGTCGCGAAACTGCGGATGGAGCGGACAGCAGATCGAGTCGATGCTGCGGCAATACGGCGTTAAGATATGGGAACGTGGCTTCACACGCGACACACTCACCTTCCACGTCAGCGTTAAACAGGCAAACTGGGCTGAATATCTGCTACACCAGCACTCGATTCCGGTTTTTGGCCGCCCGGTGAATCCAAAGAACCGCAATTACGCCAGGCGCGAGCACTTTGACGAGAATGGCTCGCAGAAACGAAAGCGCGCCGGTTGGCTGGAATCCCTGCTTTCTACTTTGTTTGATTAATATTATAGAATAGGTTAGAAGACTGTCAATTGCTTTGCAGATTCTACGCTTGCAACGGAAATGCTTGCGCAACGTCAAAGAAGAGAATCAGTGGACAAATCCTTCCATGACGGCCTGCCCTACTCAATCACTATCACTAAGCTAGCAGTTTCCATACATAGTTCACTGCCCTACCCCAGAATCTGTAGTATCATAACGAAACGAAACTGCGGAAAAGGAGAATCTGATGCGAAAACAATTACAAGAGCACATAGCTCGCCTCCAGGCTGCCGGCGCGCTCTACGTCGATGCACGTTGGTATCCCGTCGAGGAAAACAACGATCTCATGATGTGGAATGGTAACTTGAAAGAGGCCTCCGCCTCCCGCGAAAGCGGTGTGGGCGTCCGCGTGCTGTACAAGGGTGCGTGGGGCTTCTCGGCCGCTTCGGACCTAAGCAATCTCGGCGCGCTGTTCGACAAAGCCTTCGACAACGCCCGCGTCGCCGCCGAGCGGGTGACTTTCCCGGTCCGCCTGGCCGAAAAGGACGCCATCCAGGCGAGCTTCAAAAGCCCCAACCAGATCGACCCGTTTACCGTGCCACTGGCCGATAAACTGGCGTTCATGCAGGCGATGGATGCCAAACTCAACCAGCCGGGCGTCTTCCAACGCATCTGCCAGTTGACGTTCACCCGCAAGCAGATTGTCTTTATGGACTCAGAAGGCAGCGAGATCGAGAAGACTATCGTTGAGGTTTTCCCCTCCATCCGAGTGGCCGGCCTGGATGCGCAGGGACAAATGCACTCGCGCACGTTCGAACCGCCGCGCATGGGCGATACGCGCGGGTGGGAGACGCTCGATATGGACGTATTCAGCGCCAACGCCGAACGCATCGTGCGCGAGATGAACGAGGTGCTGGTGGCCGACAACTGTCCCCAGGACGTGCGCTCGGTCATTCTGCTACCCGGCATTATGTTCCTGCAAACGCACGAAACGATCGGGCACGCCCTCGAACTGGATCGTATCCTCGGCTACGAGTTGGCCTTCGCGGGCGGCTCGTTTGTCCGGCTGAGCGATTTCGGCACGCTGCGCTACGGCTCGGAAAAGCTGACGGCCCGCGCCGATGCGACGATCCCCAACAGCCCTGGCAGCTTCGGCTATGACGACGACGGCATCCCTGCCCAGAACAATCTGCTGATCGACAAAGGCTTGCTCGTCGGCGCGATCACCGGACGGCAAATGGTCGAAGAGGCCAACGCCCGCGCCAACAAGATCATCTTCGAGGGCAGCAGCGGCGCGAACCGCGCCACCTCGTTCTATCGCGTGCCCATCGAGCGCATGACCAACATCAACATTGACCCTGGCGATGACGGCACACTGGACGACATCGTCCGCAACACCGAGCGCGGCATCATCCTGGATGGCGACAAGAGCTGGTCCATCGGTTCGAACCGCGAGCAGTTCCACTTCGCCACCGACATCGGCTGGCTGGTGGAGGATGGGCAGGTCACGCGCGTCGTCAAGAATTCGACCTACCAGGGCGAGACGGTGCCGTTCTACAATTCGCTTTCGGCGGTGGGCAACGCATCCACCTGGGAAGTGTGCTACGTCTCGAACTGCGGCAAGGGACAACCCAACCAGATTATGCAGTTAGGCCATGGCGTTCCGGTTTGCCGCTTCGACAACGTGAGGATAGGAGAGTAGCCGTGAAGGAGCAAATTTTAGACACCCTGCGAGACTTGCGCGCGTATGCGCTGAAGAAAGGCGTCGAAGCATCGTTTCTCTATCACGAGGAAGACAGCTATCTGATGCGTTTTGCCAACTCGGCCATTTCGCTGAACACCAACGAGCGACTCATCCGCCTGGAGATCACCGCCTACAAGGACCGGCAGCGCGCCAGTTACGGGCTGATCACCGCGCTGGGCAAGACGGATGAGATGCAGCACGGGGTGGACATCGCCGCCGAAATGGTCCAACACGCCCAGCCCCTGAGTTATCAGCCCACCATTCCGCTCTACACCGAGTCCTTCAGCGACGAGAGCGCCTATGATCCCGCGTTGGCGACCCTGAGCAACCAGGAACGTCTAAGATTTTTCAACCGGGTCGCGGCGGGGCTGGAGACAGATGCGATTCAGCTTTCGGGCATTTTCGCTTGCGGCGCGAACACCCTCGCCCAAATCAACACCCGTGCGGAGCACACGCAGTATTTCAAGACGTCAGACGCGCAGATCAGCATTGTGTTGTCGCACACCGCGCTCAAGTGGGAGGTAAGCGCCGAGCAATCCGCGCAGCAAAAGGCTGACCTGGACCCCGATGTGCTGCGGCGCGATCTGGCGTTCCTGGTGGAGCATTACCGGCACGACACGCCGCAACAGCTTCCGCTGGGGACGTACGACGTCGTCTTTGGGCCTTCGGCCATCGCCGATCTGCTGAATTTCATGGGCTTCATCGGCTACAACGGCGGCTTGATGAAACGTGGGTACTCGTTCCTCAAGGAGGATCAGGTTAACCAGCGCATCATGTCTCCGCAGTTCACGCTGACAGACGACCCCACGCGGCGCGAGACCTTCCCGTTCCGGCGCGATATGATGGGTATGCCCCGGCAGCCGTTCCCCCTCTTTGCCAATGGGGTGTTCAAGGGCTTCGTGTGGTCACAGGACGAGGCCGACGAGTTCGGCGCGCAGCCCACCGGGCACACCGTGCCGCACACCAGCATCGTGATGCAGGGTGGCGACGCGGCGGCGAGCACGCTGGAAGAACTGGTGGCCCTGCCGCGCGAGAACGATGTCCTCTACATCCCCTACCTGCATTACATGAACATCGTTAACCCTTCCAAGGGCCTGATCACCGGCAGCTCGCGCTTCGGCGCCCTGCTGCTCAAGCAGGATGACTCCGTGGCCGTGCCCTACAACGTGCGCCTGACGCAGAGCCTGCTCGACATCTTCGGCGACAAGGTTGCGTGGCTATCGCAAGCGCAGGTCATCGTCAACACATCGTCGAGCTACGGCGCGCGCAATCCCAGGGCGATCATCGTCCCCGCCCTGATGCAGGTCAACGGGCTGGAGATTTCACACTCCAATTCGTCCTACTGATCAGCAGATTAAGCGGATTTAGCAGATTCTACACGAGAAATCCGTGTACTACAAAGCAAAAGACCTGGGTTTTTGCAAAACCCAGGTCTCTTGTATGGGGTTGATAGTTGGTAATAGGTATCAGTAATCGGTAATCTGGAATTAGGGGTCAGTGCACCAGCCCCCTTTTCCCCCAGTTACCGATCACCAGTTACCAGTTACGACTCCCCGCGCCGCTTGCGCGGGATGACCAGCCACAGAAGGATGTAGGGGATCAGCCCCGGCAGCCCGCCCGGCACCAACAGGATCAAGAAGAGTAGCCGGAACCAGAAGGGCGAGATGCCATAGAACGCCCCCAATCCACCACACACCCCAGCGAGAATGCCATTTTGCCGGCGCAACTTGTTGTTTTCCATTGTATCACCTCCATCGTGTAATGTCCTTACTGTATTACGCGGGACACTACGAGAAGTTGCACGATGCACGCAAGTGCTCGGGTCGGTCTCCTGACCGTACCCGCCGAAGGCTCGTACTCCGGGTGGCGCGGTCGGAGACCGGCCACAGCAGCAGGTCATAAACCTGACAGGTCTCGGAAGACCTGTCAGCGCGCTACCACCTGCTGCTGCCCGGTCGGGGTATTCGCCACCTTCCAGCCCTG
>DYKY01000095.1:6065-16046 GCA_020722365.1 Thermoflexus sp. | reverse complement strand
CGGAGCCCGGCCCGAGCACGAAACCGTTAGCTGTGGCCGGTCTCCAGATCGCGCCACCCACCGTTTGGAGGTAGTCATGGAAGTATTACGCATGCACGAAGATTGCGCTTTGTACTATCTGACCTTCTCGGTCGTCCAATGGTTACCTGTTTTTGTCAGTGAAGCGCCATGTCTCGTCATCACCGAGAGTTTGAATTACTGTTATCGTGAGAAGGGCCTGCGGATCAATGCTTTTGTGATTATGCCGACACACGTTCATTTGATTGTGACAGATGCCGATTTTAATGTTGATCGCCTGCGGCAAACGATAACTGATATGCGGAAGTATACCGGGCGACAGTTGGCCGATTATTGCGAGCAAAATATGCCAACAGTTTTTCGACAGGCTATAGCAGGGCCAGTGCGTACGGACAGGACGCGCCAGTTCTGGCAGCAGAGTCGTCATCCGGAGGCGATTTTTACAGAACCATTTTGGCAGACGAAGAGCAATTATCTGCACGATAATCCGCGCCGTAAGGGGTTGGGGCGTGAGGCAACGGCCTGGCGATTTTCATCGGCGGCTTATTGGTTGTTGGATCCGCCGGGAGATTCGGATGTGATGCTGACGGCAATAGAATGGTAAGGCAGGCGCGGTCGGAGACCGGCCCGAGCCTGTCAGGGTGCTTGTTATGACTTGTTCTTGAATCGCTGAGGCCGGTCTCTAGGCCGTGCCACCCTGTGCTATGAATTCTGCTGCGCCAGATGCGCCTGATACGCCTTCCAGCCGGGGCACCAGGTGGTGTGCCATCGCCATAGCTTGGCGAGGAAGGATTGTGGCTTGGCCTCGGCTTTTTTCCTGATCGGGCAGTTTGCGCAACCGGGTACATTCTCTGTATTTTTCTCCATTGCACTTCTCCTTAACTAAAAAAGACAAACGACATCCGCGCTCTGTCCGTGTCCCGGCAAATCCGGGACGAGGCCGTGGAAGCCGGTCAGTCGCTCGAATTGCGGTTGCCACATTCGTCCGCTGAGGCGAGCCATGTAAGAAGAGGATTGTAGGGGCGTCGGACGTCCCTGTTTCGTGAATGTACAGGTTCATTCGGTCTCCTTGTGACGCCATGCCTCGATAAGCAGCAGCCCGATACCCGCCATAATGGCGACGTCTGCGAGGTTGAAGATACCCGTGCGCACTCTGCCGACGCCGACGTTGAGGAAATCCACGACGGCGCCGTTATGCAGCAGACGATCGATCAGATTGCTGAACCCGCCGCTCACGATCAGCGCCCCTGCGGTGATACCCATTACGCTGAGCGAGTGCATCTTCAGGGTGAAGATGAGCGTCCCGGCGAGCACGAGGCTGTTGAAGATGATGAAAATCCAGACGCGCGCCGTCTCTGGCAACCTCGCGCCGAGGCTGAGAAACGCGCCTGCGTTCTCCGAATAGTGCAACATCACCGTCCCGCCAAGCGCGTAGATGGTCGGCATGCCGGCGAGATGCTGCTTCGCAATGGCTTTTGTCGCTTGATCACAGGTCACGCATATGCATAGGATGACGAGAATTAACAGGATTTTGCGATTGGTTTTCATCGTTTTATCATACCGTCTCTTTGTCTGAACGTGGATTATAGAGCACCTCTATATCTTGACAAGGACAATCGGTCATGACGCACCGTTAATCTGCAACGAACAAGGCGTGAAGTTGTATCTCTCCCGCTTGGGAGTATTATAGGGTTGACGCTCTTACTATAGAAATCTGTCTGACAGGGATTGGAGGTAGCTGTGTTAGATGAAGTGATGCGCTTGATCAGGGCGCGCCGTCAGATGCAAGCGATTAAGGTGTACCGTGAGCACACAGGATGCAGCTTGAAGGAAGCCAGAGACGCCATCGATGCGTTGGAGCGCGGGGATGCAGTCCCTTCCGCGCAACCGCAATCGCATTTTGCGCCGCCCAACGCCGGGCAGCTTGAATCCTTGGTCCTTGCCGGACAACAAATCGAGGCGATCAAGCTTTACCGCGAGCAGACGGGATGCAGCTTGCGCGAAGCCAAAGACGCCGTCGAAGCCTTCGAGCGCGGCGAAACGGCTTCACTGACTTTCGTTTCACCCCCACCTCCAGACGCGCAGTCGATCATCGCGCAGATCGAGGCATGGGTGCAGCGCGGTAACAAAATCAACGCCATCAAAGCGTATCGAGAATACACCGGCGTCGGCCTCAAAATGGCTAAAGACGTCATTGACGCGATTGGACGCGGCGACGCCACCGGCTGGCAGGCGCAACTTGCCGCTTTCGACCTCGAACACGTCCGGCAACTGATTCGCGAGGGTCGCAAATCTGATGCCGTATCCTACTATCAACAACAGCTCGGCCTCGCATTGGGCGACGCACGGGCGATCGTGGATGCGCTGGAAGCAACGATGGCCGGAGACAGCGACATTTGACGGTGAGCGAAGTAGCATTGACCAGATCATAGCTTAACCCATAACTCAAAACTCATAACCTAAAACCAAAACAGGAGGATAAAAATGGATTACACGTATTTAGACATCGCCAAGATGATCGATCACTCGTTGTTAAGTCCCACGATGGACGTGGCGACGTTGGAAAAGGGCATTCTGGTCGGGTTAGCCTACGATACGGCGAGCATCTGCATTATGCCCTACTATCTCAAGCGCTGCGCCAGATTGCTCACCGGATCGACGATCAAGGCCAGCACGACGATCGGCTTCCCGCACGGCGGGCATACCACGGCGATCAAGGTCGCCGAGGCGGAACAGGCGCTGGCGGATGGCGGGCAAGAGCTGGACATGGTCGTGAATATCAGCAAGGTGCTCAGCGGCGATTGGAGTTACGTGCGCGACGAGATCAAGGCCATCGTCGATGTGACGCACGCGGCAGGTCAGAAGGTGAAGGTGATTTTCGAGAACTGTTACCTCAAAGACGAGCACAAAATCAGACTGTGCGAAATTTGCGGCGAGGTCGGGGCGGACTGGGTGAAGACCTCCACCGGCTACGGCACCGGCGGCGCGACGCTTGACGACCTCAAGCTGATGCGCGCCCATTCCCCGGCGCACGTGCAGGTGAAGGCGGCGGGCGGCGTGCGCACCTTCGATCAACTGCTCGAAGTGCGCGCGCTCGGCGTCACCCGTGTGGGCGCCTCGGCGACGGCGAAGATTCTCGATGAGTGCCGCGCGCGATTGGGGCTGGAACCGATCCAGATCGCGGATAAGGGCGCGCCGTCGGGGTATTGAGTGCAACTTCCACGAAAAAACCGGCGAGGGCCATACCTCGCCGGTTCCTCTAGTCCCAACGAACGCGCTCTAACTGCTTTTGGATGAAGCCATTTGCGCTTGTAAAGCCTTGATTTGATTGGCGAAGAAGGCGTCGCGGCGGCCCGCGGGCGCAATCAACACCTTTCCGGTTCCGGTGAACGTATTGACCAGACCCTCGCCGGAAATCGCCGTGCCGAACAGCCCCTTGGTCGCTTTCTCAACCTTGAACTCGATATTGCCGGTTCTGGCGACGGCGAACGTGCCATCCACCACCAGCCTCGAGTTGTTCAACTCGATGGTCTCCAGCGGTCCCTGTGATGTGATGATGACCTTCCCCCGGCCGGACACTTTGGTCTGGAAGAATCCTTCACCCGAGAGCATCCCGGACCACGCTTTGTTGGTGACCACGCCCACGTCGACGCTCATTTCGGACGCATAATACGCGCCCCGGTCGAGAATCCACTCCTCGCCGTTCAATTCCAGGATGGTGAAATCGCCATACGATGGCTCCAGGAACAGTTGCCCTGTCCCACGATAGACCGGGCGCACGACTGATTCGGCGGACACCAGCGACTTGAGAAAACCGCCCGCGGAAGGCGCTTTCGCTTCCATCGCAATGTTGCCGATCATATAGTACATCGCGCCGGCCTCGGTTCTCACGGCATCGTTGTTCAACTCTATCTTGACGATGCGGAGTAGCTCTTTGGTTTGCACATCGAACGTGACCATCTGTATCTCCTTTGTTTTAATATGGTTGAAGAGCGTTTTCTGGCATACGGTGTATACTTGAAAGGTTAAATACACCTCTACTATTATAGCACCAACCTGAAAAGAGGCCAATTTCTGCATCGTTTGCATTTTGATCATTGTCAGGAATAATGGATGTGTGATATTTCAAAATGAGGAGATTTTCAATGGAACTCCGCTCAATTTGCGGCGCGTCCACGGTCCGGCTGAGCACCGTCGCCGAATTCCGCACCCGCGCCAAGGACCTCTATCACAGCGTGGGGTTCAGATTATTGAAAGAATCCCCGCGTTATCGCAAACCGTTTCCCGAGAGGAGCGCCAATGGATCGTGAGATTTTCGAAGCCTGGGTGGCGGAGGCGCTGGATGCCCTCCCTGAAGCCTTTCGCGACCGCCTGGAGAACGTCGAGGTGGTGGTGGAAGACTGGCCCGACCGTGAGACGCTGCGCCGGGCCGGGGTGGGCCATCCGGCGGGGTTGCTCGGTTTTTATCACGGCGTCCCGCAGACGCGGCGCACGCACCATTATGGCCTGGTCCTGCCGGACAAGATTTCGATCTACCGCCGTCCCATCGAGTTGCACAGCCGCACGCCGCGCGAGATTCGTGAGACCATCCACCACGTTTTGCGTCACGAGATCGCGCATCATTTCGGGATCAGCGATGAACGGTTGAGGGAGATGGGGGCGTATTGACGCATATTCTTGCGGTTTCCACAGAGCTGGCCGCGCCAACGACAATGGAAATGCAGAGACGGCGGATTGTGATCCGCCTCAAGCGTTGAAGTAAGGTCATTATCAACGGTGAACAAAAACGTCCAGCGTGTCTGCTGACGCTGGACGTTTTGATTTGCCGCGTGATGACTTACGGCGTGACGTTGCCGTTGAGCGCGGTGAGGTCATGCAGCGCCGGGATGTAGTAGTCTTCCAGGTATTCCTTCACCATGCGCCGCGTTGAAAAGTGTGGGCCAACGGTGCGAATGGCTTCCTTCATCATCGTCACCCAACCGCGTGGAACGTCATCGCGGTCGCGTTTGTAGTATAGCGGGACGACCTGTTCCTCCAGGACACGGTAGAGCGCATCGGCGTCGGCGTCATCTTGCAAGTTGGAATCGTCGTAGTCCTGTCCGGGATCAATCGCCCATCCATTGCGTCCGTTGTAGGCCTCGGCCCACCAGCCATCGAGGATACTCAGGTTCAAGATGCCGTTGAGCGCAGCTTTCATCCCGCTCGTACCACTCGCCTCCATCGGTTTGCGCGGCGTGTTCAGCCACACGTCAACGCCCTGGATCAGGTAGCGAGAGACGTGCATATCGTAATCCTCAACAAAGGCGATGCGCCCACCGAACTCTGGATTGCGCGCAATGTTGTAGATTTGTTGCAGGAGCAGCTTGCCGGGATCGTCGGCGGGATGGGCCTTGCCGGCGAAGACGATCTGGACGGGGCGGTAACGGTCGTGGACGAGCGCCTTCAGCCGTTCCAGGTCGCGGAAGATGAGGTTGGCGCGCTTGTACGTGGCAAAGCGGCGCGCAAACCCGATGACTAGCGCGTCGGGATCAAGGAAGATGCCGGAGCTGAGCAGTTGATCGGGGGGCGTGGCTTGCTGAATACGCGCTTCTCGCGCGCGTTCCCGCATCGTGGCGAACATCTTGCGCTTCAAGAAAACGTGTGCATCCCAGAGCCGTTCGTCGGGGATTTCTTCGACACACGCCCACAGGAGGGGGTTGTCCTGGCGCGCCAACCAGTCCGGGCTGAGATAGCGGCGATAGAGATTGTGCATGGCTTCACCTGTCCACGAGGCCAGGTGGACGCCGTTGGTCACGTGACCGATGGGGACTTCGTCGACCGGTTTCTCTGGCCAAAGGCTGTGCCACATTTTACGTGAGACTTCTCCGTGCAGGGCGCTGACGGCGTTTGACCGCCCGGCCATGGTCAGGGCCAGTTTGGTCATATTGAAGGCTTCCTCATTGTTCATCTTGTGGCTGCCCAGACTCAGGAATTCGTCACGATTCAGGTTAAGCTGCGGCCAGAAGTGATGGAAATATTTGTCGACGAGGTTGAAATCGAAGGTGTCATGGCCGGCCGGGACCGGGGTGTGAGTGGTGAAGATTGTGCCGGCGCGCACGCGCGCGCATGCTTCCTCAAAGGACATGCCCTGGGCCATAAACTCGCGTGCGCGTTCGAGCACCATAAACGCCGAATGGCCTTCGTTAATGTGCCAGACCACCGGATTGATTCCCATCCGGCGCAGAATCTGCACGCCGCCGATGCCAAGGATGATTTCTTGCTGGATGCGCATCTCGCGATCGCCGCCGTACAGACGCGCCGTCAGTTGGCGATCCCAGGGCGCGTTTTTCTCGACGTCGGCGTCCATCAGATAGAGCCGGGCGCGTCCCACCAGCACTTCCCACACCTGGAGATAGATATCGCGGTCGCCCACTCGCACCGGAACGAGTTGTTTTTCGCCGTTGCCGTTCATAGCCGGGCGCATCGCGGCTTCCTGGGTGTTGAGGGGCGGGTAAATTGCCTCCTGCCAGCCGCTGTGATCCAACCGTTGGCGGAAATAGCCTTGCTCGTAGAGGAAACCCACTGCCACAAAAGGCAAGCCCATATCGCTGGCTTCTTTCATGTGGTCGCCGGAGAGCACGCCCAGGCCGCCGGAATAAATGGGGAGCGAGATATGCAGTCCGAATTCCGCCGACATGTAGGCGATAGGGTTTTTGCTGTACCATTGCGTGCTGCCATGCATGTCTTTGTCCATCTCCATCATCACGGCATCGAAATCGCGCAGGAAGATGGGGTCCTTGGCCAAAGCGTCAAGGTTCTCCTGCGGGATTTCTTGTAGAATGCGCACCGGATTGTGGCGGGTGGTCGTCCACAGGGTACGATCCAGTTGCTTGAAGAGGTCGCGTGACGCGCGATGCCACGCCCACCACAGGTTGTAGGCGAGTTCTTCAAGACGCGCCAGGCGCGGCGGTAGTTTTTGCTTCAGACTCGATGATTCAACTTTGTTCATAGGTTCTCTCTTTTCCTTAAATTCACAGTATCAGTAGGACTACAAAAGTCTCAGCACGTACTTTCTGAGACTTTTGTAGTCTGGCTCCGGCAGTACAGATTCAAGCCATAAATCTCGATATGTTTTTACTCATCTTCGCTTGATAGATTATCAAGGGCGCGGGAAACCGCGCCCTCGATCTGGTCGATATGCGTTTATGGTCTGATCCAGAGGACCAGCACAAACATGATCATCGCCACAACACCAAATTCCCACAGCACCCGGCGGGTCATCTGGCCGAGCAGATATTGGTAACTTAACCCGCTGAGCAGGTACAGGGCCAAGGTCAGCATCGTGGCGGCCGTCCACGTGGAGACGGGCCAGTATCCCAAAACCCAGGCCAGCTCGCTGACCAGCAGGGCGATGATCCCGCTGAAGAGCAGAACCTTTGTCCACCTGACCCCACTGGCGCTCAACAGATCGCAGGCCAGCAAACCCATGAGCGCGAGCATCGCCGGGCCGGTGATCAACGCGCGTTCCTGCGCCCGCAGAATGATGCTGGCGAGTGCGAAGCCGAGCAGGTAATCGGCGATGTTGAGCACCGTGCGCGCGCTCGTGTAGCCCGGGCTGTCCGGCGAGAAGGCGCGATAGCTCAGGTGCATCAACAGGCCGATGAGCACTCCGCCGATCAACAACGTGACCAGCCAGACCGGCCACGAAGTTGCGCGGATCAACAGCAATGAGGCCAGCAGTGTCCCCAGGGTGGGGGTGATGAGCGAGAAAATGAGCAGGCGCTCCTGGCTTTCATGCAGCGGATGGCTCTGAATCAGCGAGAAGGTGCCGGTGGCGACCAATCCTACCATGAGCAGCGTCAACAACCAGTCCCCGCCAAAGATGACTTGCAACGGCGATCCCAGGATGCAACGCGCCCCCCAGGCCAGGGTGGGCAGTTCCACAAACCGAAACAGCGTGGCGCTTGCCAGCGTCGCCGCCAGGATTACACTGAGCCGCTCGCGTTCCGGGTTTTGACTTTCCCCTCTTGACATAAACATGACGTTATTCTAACGCGCGGGAGGCATTTGTCAACCGTTTGGCAGAGTGGACCCGAGTTGGGACGCCTTCTGACACTACGGGGGCATTCCAATGGGGCATACCACTTGGGACATTTACTTCAAGTCGCGGGTCAGGATATCGAGGAATTCATGATTGGTGCGCGTCCGGCGCATCTGTTGCAGGAGCGCCTCGGTCGCCGCGGTGATGTCGTAGCCGGGGGTGGTGGGCGTGCCGGCCATCATCTGCGAGAGCATACGGCGCAGCAGCCACACCTTGCGCAGCGTTTCCTTGTCCAACAGCAACTCTTCGCGCCGCGTGCCGGAGCGCAGGATGTCAAAAGCCGGGAAGATGCGACGCTCTTGCAGTTTGCGGTTCAGGTGCAGCTCCATATTGCCGGTGCCCTTGAACTCCTCGTAAATCATGTCGTCCATCCGGCTGCCCGTGTCGATCAGGCACGTGGCGAGGATCGTCAGGCTGCCACCTTCTTCGATGTTGCGCGCCGCGCCGAAGAATTTCTTGGGCGGATACAGCGCCGCCGGATCGAGACCGCCGGAGAGCGTGCGTCCGCTCGGCTGTACCACCAGGTTGTACGCGCGCGTCAGGCGCGTGAGGCTATCCATCAGGATAACGACGTCGCGTCCGATTTCCACCAGGCGTTTGGCGCGGTTCAGCGCCATTTCCGCCACCTGGGTCTGGTGCCCAACTTCCTCGTCGAAGGTGGAACTGCTTACCTCGGCCTCCACCGAGCGATCCATGTCGGTCACCTCTTCAGGACGTTCCCCGATAAGGACAACCATCAAGTGGACATTGGGATGATTTTCGGAGATCGCGTTGGCGATCTTTTGCAGGACGGTGGTTTTGCCGGCCTTGGGCGGGGAGACGATGAGGCCGCGCTGCCCCAGGCCAATCGGCGCGACCAGGTCTAGGAGCCGTTCCGTCAGATTGCGCGGATCGTTGGTCAGGAGGATCCTCTGCTCCGGGAAGATGGGCGTCATACGCTCGAAACGTGGGCGGCGCTTAGCCGATTCCGGGTCCATCCCGTTGACCGCCTCCACCCGCAACAGACTGCGGTATTTTTCCGTTTCCTTGGGGGGGCGAACCTGACCGATGACCATGTCGCCGGTACGCAAGCTAAAACGGCGAATCTGGCTCTGTGAGACGTACACATCTTGCGGGCCGGGCACATAGCGCGCAGAGCGCAGAAAGCCGATACCCTCGTTGGTGATCTCAAGAATGCCGCCGCCAAAGCTGAATCCCTCGCGTTCGGCCTTGGCCTTGAGCAAAAGTAGGATGAGGTCTTCTTTCTTCCGTCCGCTATAGCCAGAGACCTTGTAGGTGCGGGCCAAATCGCGCAGTTCCGGCAGCCGCAGCGCTTCCAACGCATTCATATCCATGTGCCGCAGAATATCGGATTGGTCTTCGATCTCGAGGATGGCTGTGCTGACGGGTTCTGCTAATTCCTCTTCACCACCTTCGCTGACGAGGGGGCTTTCCTCTGTCACGGTCCCCTCGTCTGCGAGGGCCCCCTCGTCTGCGAGGGCCCCCTCGTCTGCGAGGGGAGGCGCGATCTCATCTTCGTCAGGATAGTATTTTTCCATCGTATCGAAACTCTCGCTGACGACTTCGTTTGCTGCCAGAGGCGCACGTTCGACAGTATCGGCGGCGATCACATTGTCTGCGACGTCTGTTGCGCCGCCTGCTGCGGAATCCCCGGCGTCTACGTGCGCAGTTGTTTGATTTTCAGGTTGTAGTTCTTCTTCTGGATCCATGGAATTCTCCTTAACAAGGTCCTATGCTGGTTTAAGAGTGTCAGGCTTCAGGCCCATAGTGTGGCTATAGCCCAGGTCACAAAGCCCACCCAGAGCAGGCTATCGATACGGTCAAAGATGCCACCGTGTCCAGGGATCAATGTTCCGGTATCTTTGACTCCGACTTCGCGTTTG
>DYKY01000095.1:0-5965 GCA_020722365.1 Thermoflexus sp. | reverse complement strand
GCCACCGTGTCCAGGGATCAATGTTCCGGTATCTTTGACTCCGACTTCGCGTTTGATCACCGAAACAAAAAAGTCACCGCCAGTGGTCAATGTCGAGATCACTGCGCCGAGGACCAGCCCCTTGACCGGCGTCAGGCTGATCGCGCCCGATGCAACGGTAGGCCAGAGCCAGCCCAGCAGCAGCCCTGACAGCGCGCCGCTGATGACCTCGCCGGCATATCCTTCCCAACTCTTCCCCGGGCTGATCGTGGGCGACATTTTGTGCCGTCCCCACTGTCGCCCGACGAAGTAGGCCATCGATTCACTGATCCACACGACGGGCAGCGCGGTGAGCGTCCACCACAGCCCATCGGGGAGCGCGCGCATGCGCCACAGATAGGCGCCGCCGATGCCCAGATACATCCCGCCCGCGAGGGTCAACGCCCACTCCGCAGTTGGATCGGCGACTGCAGGATGGCGATGCCGGCGGTAGAGAATCCATCCTGCCGTCAACAGCGTCAGCCCGGCTAAACCCGGCGCGAGCCACGTTCTCTCTCCCCACAGCGCGTCAGCTATCCACAGAAGGTTGAACGCGACTATGCAGGGCAGAGCGAGGGTATACGCTTTGCGCCGGAGCATCTGCGTGTATTCGACGGCTGCAAGCAACGTCAAAACGCTGATTAAAAGTGCGTAGGGCCATTGCCCGATAAGGATGATGACGATGACGATCGGTAATAATATGGCGACGCTGATGACTCTGGTTTTCATAAGAAATTTGATCTATCCGTATTTTAACCCTGATGTGCTAGATTTGGGCATCAAAATACCGATGTGGTCAGGTATCAAGGAGGATGAGAGGCCCCTCCATCTGTGGAGGGCGTGCGCTGTACTTCGTTTCAGGTATTCAACCCGCCGTAGCGCCGGTCTCGCTGGCTGAATGTTTTCAGCGCTGTGTAAAGCTCATCCTTGTCAAAGTCCGGCCAGTAGACTGGTGTGCTGTAATATTCGGCATAAGCGCCTTGCCAGAGCAGGAAATTGCTCATCCGCATTTCCCCACTGGTGCGGATAATCAGATCGACATCAGGAAGGCCGGCTGTATACAGGTGTTTGTCGAACACTGCCTCTGTGATCGCTTCCGCTGGAATCCCGGCTTGAACGATACGGCGCACGGCTTCGACGATTTCCTGGCGTCCGCCATAGTTGAACGCAATGTTAGCGATCAATCGGTCATTATTGCGCGTCAGTTCTACCGCAGCTTGAATCTGTTCTTTGAGGTCATCCGATAGGGGTGTCAAATCCCCGATATGTCTTAATTGTACACCATTTTTGTGTAATTCGCCAACTTCTTTTCCTAATGCGTCGCGGAGGATGCTGAGCAGCCCCCGTACTTCCTCAATGGGACGCCGCCAGTTTTCAGAGGAAAAGGCGTACAGGGTGACGATCTGCACGCCAAATTCCACGGAGGCGCGCAGTACCCGCCGCAGGTTTTCGACACCGGCCCGGTGCCCGGCCAAGCGTGGCAGACCGCGCTGCTGTGCCCATCGCCCATTGCCATCCATAATCATACCGACGTGTTGTGGAAGGCGTTCCAGGGGTGGGTAGCGATCATCTGTATTGCTCATGACGTCTCCATTCGCCTATGCGTTAGCCCATGCGTTACGATGTGAGAAGGAGAAAATTGTAGAAACAGAAGCGCAATGTGGGACAGAAAACGCGCGAGGGCTTGCAGGGGAGCGTACTTCCCCTGCAAGCGCCGAATTCAGATTTCCATAATGTCTTGCTCTTTGCGAGCGCCAGCTTCGTCGACCTTTCCTACAAAACGGTCGATGATCTTCTGGAGTTCCTCTTGGCCGCGTTTGAGATCATCTTCAGAGATGAGCTTTTCGCTTTCGTATTCACGCATCTCTTCCAGCGTGTCGCGCCGGATGTTGCGCAAAGCAACTTTGCTCTCCTCAACGCGCCGTTTTACAACCTTGACCAGGTCGCGACGGCGCTCTTCCGTCAGGCGGGGGATGGGGATGCGGATCACGCGCCCATCATTGCTGGGATTTAGTCCCAGATCGGCCTGCAAAATACCTTTCTCGATAGCCGCCATGGAGCCGGCATCGTAGGGGCGAATGAGGAGCAGTTGCGGCTCCGGCGCGGAGATGACGGCCAATTGGTTGAGGGGGGTGGGCATACCGTAGTATTCCACCATCACTCGTTCCACCAGGGCCGGCGACGCGCGTCCGGTGCGGATGCTTTTGAAATCCTCCTCCAGCGCCTCTACCGTCTTGTCCATACGGACTTCGGTTTCACTCATAAGTTCCTTGATCATACTATCTCCTTGGGGGCGTGCTAGGCTACCCACCGATGAGCGTCCCGGCAGACTCTCCACGCATCACGCGTTCCAGGCTTCCCGGGTCCCAGAGATTGAGCACGACAATCGGGAGCTGGTTCTCCATACATAGCGTGATGGCGGTCGAATCCATCACACGTGATTGCAGGTTGAGCGCCTCCAGATAGGTCAACCGCTCGAAACGGCGCGCATCGGGGTTCTTCATAGGATCGTCGCTGTAGACCCCGTCCACTTTGGTCGCTTTGATGAGCAGATCGGCGCCCGTTTCGGCGGCGCGCAGTGCAGCGGCAGTGTCGGTCGTGAAGTACGGATTGCCGGTGCCCGCGCCGAAGATGACGACGCGCCCCTTTTCGAGGTGGCGCGTAGCGCGCAAGCGGATGTATGGTTCGGCGATCGCGCGCATTTCGATGGCGGTTTGAACGCGCGTGACGACCCCTTCGCGTTCCAGCGCGTCCGCCAGGGCCAACGAATTCATCACCGTGGCGAGCATCCCGATGTGATCGGCGCGTGCGCGGTCCATCCCGTGCGCTAACCCGTCGATACCGCGCCAGAGATTGCCGGCGCCGATGACGATGCCGATTTCGATCTCCTGGGCGTGAATCGCGGCAATGCGCCGGGCAACTTCCTCAGCGCGTTGGGGGTCAATGCCGACACCCCCTGGATTGGAGAGCGACTCCCCGCCGATTTTAATGATGATGCGCTTGTATATGGGATGGGTCACGCTGCGCCTCCGATCGATAAAGAGCCGGGGCAATAGCCCCAGCTACTACCCCGGCTTCTACCCCAGGCTCTCTCCTAACTCAAAGCGCGCAAAACGGCGCACCACCATGTTCTCCCCGGTCTTCGTGATCTGCTCCTTGACCAGGTCATCAATCGAGCGTGGGCGATCTTGCCCGTCATCGCGGATGAAGACCTGCTCCAGCAGACAGATGTCCTTGTAGAACTTCTCCATTCGCCCATCCACGATGCGCTCCACGACCGCTTCGGGCTTGCCTTCTTCCAGCGCCTGTGTGCGATAAAGCTGCTTCTCATGCTCAATGACAGACGCGGGGATGTCCTCGCGCTTGACATACTGAGGCGACATCGCCGCAATTTGCAGCGCAATGTCGTTGACCATCCCCTTGAACTCATCGGTGCGCGCGACGAAGTCGGTCTCACAGTTCACTTCCAGCAGCACGCCGATGCGCCCGCCACCGTGGATGTAGGAAACGACCAGACCATCTTTCGCCTCACGATCCACACGCTTGGCGGCTTTCGCCAGCCCTTTTTCCCGTAGGTAGTCCACGGCCTTGTCAAAATCGCCCTCGGCGACCTCTAAAGCTTTGCGGCAGTCCAAAACCCCGGCTGCGGTTGCCTGTCGCAGTTCTTTGACCATTCCGGTTGTGATTTCCATGTTTATGCTAACTCCTCGTCGTCGGAATCCTCATAAAGGTCGCCCTCGTCTGCGAGGTCGCCCTCGTCTGCAAGGTCGCCCTCGTCTGCGAGGTCGCCCTCGTCTGCGAGGTCGCCCTCTTCTTCAAACTCTTCCTCGATTTCTTCATCGTCAAACTGGATCTGCCGCAGGCGTTCCAGGGTCTCGGCGCTCAGGTACTTTTCGTCCTCAGCGTAGACTTCCTCTTCCGGCGCGCGTTCTTTGCGTAGCGCCAATCCTTCAAGCGCAGCGTCGGCAATTTTCGACGTCATCAACCGGATGGCGCGAATGGCGTCATCGTTGGCCGGGATCACGCAATCGATCTTATCGGGATTGCAGTTGGTGTCGACGACGGCAACGATGGGAATGCCCATCCGGTCGGCCTCTTTGATCGCCGTCTCTTCATTTTTGACATCGATGATGAACACGACGCCCGGGAGTTGTTCCATACTCCGCAACCCACCCAGACGCGCGTTGAGCTTCTCGATTTCCCGGTTGAGCATCAGCGCCTCTTTCTTGGTCAGCAGGTCGAACTCACCGGCATCGCGCCGTGCCTCCAACGTGCGCAGGTGATCAATACGCTGGTGGATGGTGCGCCAGTTGGTCAGCGTACCGCCGAGCCAGCGGTGGTTGACATAGGGCATAGTACAGCGCGTTGCTTCCTGTTGGATAGTTTCCTGCGCCTGGCGCTTGGTGCCGATGAAGAGCACTTGCCGCCCTTCCGCGACGGCATCGCGTACCATCGCGTAAGCCCGCTCCAGACCTTTGACCGTCTGTTGCAGGTCGATGATATGCACGCCGTTGCGTTCGGTGTAGATGTAGCGCGCCATCTTGGGGTCCCAGCGCCGCGTGCGGTGCCCGAAGTGCACCCCCGTTTCCAATAGCTGCTTCATTGTAACGACTGCCATTGTTGTAAATAATCCTCCTGTGATTTTGTTATGGGCCTCCGCGCCTTCATCCCCTGCGAGGACCGGTGTTTTCCGGCACACCCCCGTCGAGTCCGGTCGCGTGTGTTTTCTAGGCATAGCCCAGATGGTGATTTTACCATAAAACCATGAACCGGCAACCCCGGAAAACGAAGGCTCGGTAGATCCAATTTTGCTCGGTCTGGATCGCCAGATCCAGACCGGAACAGGGATCTGGCGATCCCCTGGAAGCATTTTGTGATCTACTGAGCCTTGCAATGCAAAGTCTGTGCATTGGCAGATTTTGGAGACTCTGGTAAGATAAGGATGTTGCAACTGCGCTATTTAATTCTGTCTGGGAGTCGATCGATGCCATCTGATGGAATGCCACAACCCTGGCTGTGGGGATACTTGCTTCCCGTTGGCTTACTACTACTCACATGGGGGGGACTGTCACCCCACAAAGCACGCCGCGTGACGCCGGCGGCGGCGCTGGCTTTGGCGTTGGCGGTAGTGGGATACTGGGCCATCGGTTTCGCGTTCCACCTCGGTGGCGCGCAGGCCGTGCGCCCTGACGACCCCACACTTTCCGGGCTTAAAGTGCTGTTTCCGCTGATCCCCAGAGACGTCGGCTGGGGCTTTCTGGGTCTGTCCGGCTTCTTTCTTTCCGGCCCGGAAATCACCCCGGCGGTTCTCGGACTCTTTCTCGCCTATCTGCCCTTGATGGCTGCGGCGGTGCTGCTGGTGACGTTGGCGCTGGCCGATACCCGCCGCTGGCTGATGGTAATCGCTGGCGCGCTCGCCGGGACACTCGTCTTCCCGGTGGCTGCGTGTTGGATGTGGGGTGGCGGCTGGCTGGCGCGCCTCGGCGACACACTGGCGCTAGGGCACGGCTTTGTGGACTTTGGCGGCAGTGCGTTAGTGCTGTGGCTGCCCGGCGCGCTGGCGTTGGGCGTTTTGCTGTTTCAACCGCGCCATGCGCCGGAAGAGCAGCCCGCTCCACCGCCGGCCTATTTCCCCTTGCTGGCCAACCTGGGCGTTTTATTCATGGGCATAGGCTGGATCGGCTGGACGCTTTCCGGTCCGTTTCACACCGGCAGCGCAACATGGGACTGGAATCGCGCGGCGCTCTCCGCGCTGCTCGGCATGGCCGGCGCGACACTGACTTCGCAACTCTACGCCTGGCTGGTTACCGGCGAGTTTGAATCGCTGTTAGCGGCGCGCGGCCTGGCGGCGGGATGGGGTGCGGCGTTGGCTGCGGCGCCCTTCGTGCCTCCTTGGGCCGCGTTGGTGATTGGGCTGTCAGGCGGATTGTTGTTCTCCTTCATCTTA
>DYKY01000094.1 GCA_020722365.1 Thermoflexus sp. | reverse complement strand
ATTCACTTCCATCTGGCTCCCTTCAGTCTCTAAAACTAGCACCAAAAGTTATATACGATGAGGCAGCAGGATACAACGCGATGTCGTCAGTTAGTGGGACGCAGACGGCTGCATTGCCCAGGCCAGGCATTGGAATGGATGCCAATGCCCACCCTTGCCCTACCGTCTCAAGAATATGCTGTCTCACCGGTAATCCTGGCGGCAGCGCAGGTTGGAGACAATACCGCCATCGAGCGACACAGGCTGTCAGCGTGGAGTGTCTCAAGGGACACTTAGGGAGAAACACGCCGATGAGACTGTTGACTGTTGAGATAGTAGACGGCGAGACTACCGGAAAGCGCGCGGCTTGGTCGTTGCCAGCAGCGATGTGGTCGCGGCGACGGCAGAGTTTAGTAAGGAGAGACGCTGTCGATCACTGCGCTGAGGTACTGTTCATCACGAAGATCGAGAGGGCACACCGATGAGACAGTTGATTCTTGAGATTGTAGACGGCGAGATCACCGGAAAGCGCGCGATTTGGCCGTTGCCAGCGGCGATGTTCGCGCAGCGACGGCGAGGTGAAGCAATGCTCGTCAACGGCAATCTTCGTATTACGGCACTGTCTACAGTGAGGAACGCGGGAAGTACACCGGTGAGACTGTTGATTCTTGAGACAATAGACGGCGAGATCATCGGAAAGCGCGCGGCTTGGTCGTTGTCCGCAGCGACGTGGGCGCGGCACTGTCCACTGTGATCGTCAAGGAGGTACACCGGTGAGACTGTTGATTCTTGAGACAATAGATGGCGAGACTGCCGGAGAGTGCGTAGCCTGTCCGTTGCCCGCAGCGACGTGGATGTGGCGATGGCAGGGGAAGGCAACGAACATCAACGGTGCCCACCGTGTTAAAGCACTGTCCACAGTGATGAACGCGGGAGGTACACCGGTGAGACTGTTGATTCTTGAGACAATAGACGGTGAAACGTCCGGAAAGCACGTGACTTGGCTGTTGCCAGCGGCGATGTTCGCGCAGCGACGGCGAGGTGAAGCAATGCTCGTCAACGGCAATCTTCGTATTAGAACACTATCCACAGCGATGAACGCGGGAGGTACACCGGTGAGACAGTTGATTCTTGAGATAGTAGCCAGCGAGACAGCCGGAGAGTGCGTAGCCTGTCCGTTGCCCACAGCGACGTGGGCGCGGCGAAGGCAGGGGAAGGCAACGAACATCAACGGTGCCCACCGTGTTAAAGCACTGTCCACAGTGATGAACGCGGGAGGTACACCGGTGAGACAGTTGATTCTTGAGATAGTAGCCAGCGAGACAGCAGGGAATAACGTGATGTCGCCGGTGACGTTGCCCAGGCCAGGCGTCAGCATTGCTGCCAATGCCTACCCAGGGCCAAGAGTATCAAGAATATGCTGTCTCACCGATAGCCTTGCGGGAGATAAGGGCCAGACACAACGCCAGGCATCGAGTGAACTGTGTCGCTGTCCTGATATATCTCGCGTGATACCCGGGAGGGGCACACCGATGAGACAGTTGACTGTAAAGGTAGTAAACGATGAGACAGCAGGGAATCACGTGATGTCGTCGGTTGCGCTGCCCAGGCCAGGCGTCAGCATTACTGCCAATGCCCACCCAGGGCCAAGAGTATCAAGAATCAACTGTCTCACCGATAGCCCCGGCGGAGACCCAGGCTGGACAGTAGCTAGACGATTGGGCAATGCTTGCCGTCATTGTGACATATCTTGGGTGACGCCCAGGGAGAACACACCGCTGAGGCGGTTGACTATACGGAGTAACGCGATTTCACCGGTTAGCCGAAAACAGTCCCCCACACGGCTCAAACCAAGCCCTGGAATGGCGACCAATGCCCACCCAGGTCCAGTAGTCTCAAGAATATGCTGTCTCACCGATAGCTCCAGCGGAGACCCAGGCTGGACAGTAGCCAGACGATTGGGCAACGCTTGCCGTCATTGTGACATATCTTGGGTGACGCCCAGGGGGAACACACCGCTGAGGCGGTTGACTGTACAGAGTAACGCGATTGCGCCGATTAGCCGAAAACAGTCTCCCAAACGGCTCAAGCCAAGCCCTGGAATGGTGACCAATGCCTACCCAGGTCCAGTAGTCTCAAGAATATGCTGTCTCACCGATAGTCCCGGCGGAGACCCAGGCTGGACAGTAGCCAGACGATTGGGCAACGCTTGCCGCCACTATGACATATCTGACGCGACGCCCAGGAGCGCCACACCGCTGATGACCATCGCCGCGCCAGGGTAGGGTCAAGGGTATCATACATCGGAACACCCTCCGTCTTTGACGGGGGGTATGCCCCTGCCTGGCATAGGGTCTCTGGTCCGGCCACTTGTGCCTGGCCCCCTCTCATCCAGGGGCTATATTCTATACATATATATCTATATATATTATATATATTTATTATTATATATGGGTCTTAAGCAAAAAATTATGAAAGGAATAGATTTATATGCACAAATCAGCGTCTTCGACTGACCTGGTGGCCCAGGTCAAGGCCCGGCTCAACCTGGCCGAACACGTCATCATCCCTGACATCGGCACGCCACAGCGACAGGGCCAGCGCCTGGCCTGGCGTTGCCCGTTCCACGAGGATCATCATCCGTCGCTGTTTCTCAACCCAGATGGGCAATCGTATCGCTGCTTTGGCTGCGGAGCGCGCGGCGATGCCTTCACGTGGGTAATGGCGCGGCGTGGGTGGACTTTTCGGGAGGCGTTGGCGTACCTGGCGAATCTCGTGGGTGTGCCGATGACAGCAGGCGTTACGCGTCCGGTGCAGGCCCATGGGCGGATGCCACGGCTTACCCCGCCAGCACCGCCGGTTGTGCCCCCGGATGCAACGTGGCAGGCGCGGGCCAGGCTGATCTTGGCCCGCGCTCAGGAAGTGCTGTGGTCAGACGCGGGTAGCATAGGACGGGCGTATTTGCAGGCGCGGGGCTTACAGGAAGACACGCTGCACGCCTGGGGCCTGGGCTGGTGTCCGCGCGATGTGTTTGAAGCACCGGAGCAGTGGGGACTCACGGGCAAGCGCATTTACGTGCCGCGTGGCGTCGTGATTCCGCATTTCGTCGGCGACGAGTTGCGGGCGTTGAAGGTACGGCGCTTTGTGGGCGACGTTCCGGCCACGGCTGACAACGGTGGCAAATACGGCGGACCGCGCGGGGGACAGATCGCGTTGTACGGCGCAGAGAAGCTGCAAGGTGACCGCCCGTTGTTCATCGTGGAAGCAGAACTGGACGCGCTGCTGCTGTGGCAGGCGGCGGGTGACCTGGTGGACGTGGTAGCCCTGGCAGGCGCAGGGCGGACGTTGCCGGCGCAATGGCTGGCGCGGTTGCTGCCGTACACGCGCATTTTCGCGGCACTGGATGCGGACAAGGCCGGGACGCTGAACGCCACGCGGTTGGCAGCGTTGTCGGCGCGGGTGACGCCGGTGCGGGTGCCGGAGGGCAACGATGTGACGGAGTATTTCCAGGCTGGCGGCGATGTGCGAGCGTGGGTGATGGCGGTGGCCGGCGATGACACGCGGTTTCCGCTGCGGGTGGTGATCCCGGCAGACGAGGCACGGTTGCCGGGGCTGGCGGTGCCGGCGGGGAGATGGCAGCGTATGGACGATGGGAGCATCGTGGTGGTGTATGCGTCGGCGGAGGAGATGGAAGTGTGCAGGGAGGCGACGATGTGGTGCGGGGGAGGGGTAGGTTAGTTTCGTGTTGATGACAGTTACTGTCTCTACCTGTTGTAAATCCCCCCCTTTACGCGCTAAATTTTTACACGAAGTCCGTGCCTTTGGTTTGTGCGGCAAGTCGCTACGCGTTGACTTGTAATTGATACCGCCCGCTGCCGATGACGTAGCTTTTGCCGATGTGCAGCCATTGCCCCAACCACAGCACCGGCAACAGGGGACGGAAATCCTCCGCAGTGTACCACGCCGGGCCGACGAAGCCTTCGATGGCATACGTCCCCGATTGTTTCGAGCGGCGCGCGTAATCCAGCCAGTGCGTTTCGTGGTGTTCCAGGCGCACGGTTTCGGACAGATCGAGCAAGGGGCCGTACTCCACGTGGGGCCACTCACCGCCGCCGTAGACCTCGCTAAGGATGCGCAAACGGCGTGTCAAAGCGCGCGCCACGGCGCTGAATTCCGGGATTTCGACCCACTCGCCCCGCTCTTTCAGTTTCACCGGACTCAGGTAGTCAATGCGTAGTGTTTGCAGCGGCGACGGCCATTGTTCCGCCCACCGGATAGCCTGGAGCATCGTTAACGTAATTTCCTCTACGCGATAGCTTTGCCAGAGCAGCGACTCGCCCTGATTGACCTTCTCAAGCACAGCCAGGGGATGTTCTGTAAAATCCCCGGATGTGCGCCACACAAGCGCAACGACCCGCTGGATGCTGCTACGCGCGCGCACGCGTCCCATGCCGTTTTCAGCACCCTGTTGCACCGCCGCGATGATGGCCGGGATCTGGCGCAGCGCCAGTTCCCCGGTCAGTGTCAGCTCAAGGCTCCAGGCATCCCCGGAGGCAAAGTGGGTTCGACGATCCTGTGCGTCCCACATGGCGTAGGCCGGCGGCGGTGTGTCGCCGATCAGACGGCGAATCTGCGACGACCAGGCCGGGTCTACCGGAGGCTCGCACAGCCGGCCAAACATACAGATATCGGGGTGACGGCAGCCGTTGCGACAGCGCTGCGGCTGTGGACACCAGAAGTCGCTCAACCACCACAACAAGGCCATACGGAGCATGTCGCCTTTGTAGGGTGGAACATCAACAGCTTCCAACGCCTTCAGTTCAAAGCGCAAGCGAACCAGGGGTAAGTTTTCAAGACTCATAACAAACTCCTAGACTTCTAACCTTGCGAAGGCTTGCAACCTTTTCGCCTGAGCCTTCGCAAGGTTTCTTTGATCACTCATTTCGTTACCAGGATCAGAGCGCACCCGCGCTGAATCCAACGAAAGGAGGTGAAACCAATGCAGACCGTACCCGACACCCTGACCCACGAGCGTGTGGCCGTCTTCGTGGACTACCACAACACCCTCAACGCCCTGCGCCGCGTCGGCCATCAGATCGACCTGGTTGCCCTGCGGGACTACCTGGCCGAAGGACGCCATCTCATCGAGACCTTCCTCTACATCGCCGCTCACCCACTGCCCGAACGGCATGACCTGGACCAGGAAGCGCAGCGCCACTTGCAGCAGCACGGCTTCCTCATCCGCAGCAAGACGGGGCAACTGCTGCCCAACGGTCGTCTCAAGTGCGACTTCGACCTGGAGATGGCGCTGGACGTCCAGGAGTTCGCCGCCCGCGCCCACCCTGAGATCGTCGTGCTGGTCACCGGCGATGGCGACTTCACACCCCTGGCGCAACGGCTCCGGCTCCAGGGCATTCGCGTGGAGGTGGCCTCTGTCCCCGGCAGCATCTCCGCCGCGCTGCAAGCGATGGCAAACGGCTTCGTCGATCTGACACACATCGGGCAAGAGGTAGACAACCTCGTGCTGCCCGGCGATGCGCCAGCGGAGGACGAAGCGCCGCAGCCCGAACCGGACTTCGAGGCGGAGGACATCTTCCTCGACGCTGCGCCGGAGGAAATCCCCCTCCCCGCCTAGGACCACGGGAGGCGGCGGGCGCCGTCTGCCGCCTCCCACCCTTATTTCGTTACCGGAATTGAGCATCACCCCATCACAGTCGAAAGGAGGTACACCATGGCTACTGCGATCATCAACGGACGGCGTGTCCAGGTTCCTGACGTCGCCACCATCGAAGACATCCGCAAGGCTGGCGGCATCGACAAGGGGCGCTCCGTGATCCGCCGCACCCGCGAAGGCAACTTCGTGGTGCGACCCGGCGAAGAAGTCACCGTGAAGGATGGTGAAGTCTTCGCGGATGCGCCCCCCCGCATCAAGGGGTAACACCCCTCTTCACACCCGGGCCGAGGCCGCAGCCTCGGCCCGGCGACTGACTTCCGGCTTTATGGTCATCACAACAGACAAAGGAGGCGCAGACTATGCTCAACTGGCTCAAGGCCCAACTCAGCACTGATCCGGCGCAAACCGACACACGCCCCAACGGACGCCGCGCGGAGCGCATCGATGCGGAGATCGCGATGATCGCCCAACGCTTCAGCCAGCCGCCCTATCAGGGTATTTACTACGACGACATGAACCGCGATTGGCTCATCATCCCGACTTATCCGCTGCCGGCGCGCTTCAGAGAACGGCGCTGCGACCTGCTCATCGTCTTCCCCGAAACCTATCCCGAAACGCCCCCGATCGGCTTCTACCTCAATCGCGAGTTCGAGCTCCACGACGGGCAATTCGATGGGCACCTCACTGGCCGCGCCTACCACGGCGCTCCCGACCTGACCGATCAGGGCTGGTACTGGTACTGCGTCACGATGGACATGCAGACTCCCGGAGCGTGGAAACCCCGGGCCGACCATCGCCAACCCGATAACCTGTGGACCTATCTGAACATGGTCCGCGAGGCGCTCACCAATGACTTCTAGCATCTGAAGGAGGTGCATCCAATGGACTACACACTGGCCTTGACCCGTCACGCTTACGAGACATTGACCGAGCATCTACTCAGCGACTGCAGCCGCGAACAGATGGCCGTCACGTTGTGCGGCGTCAACCGACTGCATCAGGAAGTGCGCCTGCTGGTGCGGGACGTCATCCTCCTGCCGCCGGATGCCTTCAACCGGCAAAGCAGCGCTGCGCTGGAAGTGAAGCCGGAAGTCCAGGCGCTCATCCACCGCCGCGCGGCCGAACATAGCCTCATCCAGGTAGACTGGCACAGCCATACTGACGACCACGCTGCCGTACACTTCTCCGCCGTAGATGATCACTACGAAGCCGCGCAGGCTGCTTACCTGGCTCACCGGATGGACGGCGTCCCCTACGGCTCCGTTGTCGTGAACGCCCGCAGTCTGGACGCCCGGCTGTGGCTCACCCGGATCACGCGCAAGACCGAGACCCGCCACGACGAAATCAGCTACCATCCCGATGCGATGCCACTGGCGGCCGTCTTCACTGGCGATCTGCAGCGCCGCATTCCGGTGAGCGCGCAGCAGGGGCCGCGCGCGCCCACGCCGTACGTCTCTCCTATCTTCGATCGCCAGGTACGCGCCTTCGGGCAGGAATTCCAACGCCAAGTGGGCGCGTTGCGCGTCGGCGTGGTGGGCGTCGGCGCGATCGGCGGCGCGATGGTGGAATACCTGGCGCGTCTGGGCGTACGCGAGTGGGTGCTGGTGGACCCGGACGCGGTGGAAATCTCCAACCTCAATCGCCTGGTCAACGCATCCACTACCGACGCACAGAAACAGCGGCCCAAGGTCAACGTCGCCCGCAGTACGATCCACCAGTGCGCGCCCCGCGCTTACGTGCGCGCGCTGCACACCGACGTCTTCAATCCCGAAGCGCAACACGCGCTCAAATCCTGCGATCTGCTCATCGCCGCCACCGACAATCACAGCAGCCGGATGGCGCTCAACCGTCTGGCCGTGCAGTACCTCATCCCGCTGGTGCATCTAGGGTTCAACATCAACGCTGCCGTCGAACCGACGACGCAGGAACACGTCATCACCGATGTCAGCGGTGAGTTCGCCATCCCGGACCTGGGTCGCTGGTGTTTGCAGTGCGCCGGCATTGTGGACCCGCAACAGGCCGGTTGGGAGTTGGCTTCACCGGCGCAACGGGCCGTCCTACGGCAGCGGGGTTACGTCGCCGACACGCCCGCGCCAGCCGTCCATCATCTGGATGGGCTCATCGCGGCGCTGGCGACGACCGAAATCCACAACATGGTGCATACCTTCAAGCCGCGCCACCGTTACCTGGTCTACGACGCCCTGAAGCCAGAACTCGTCCCGCTGCAGGTGACGCCGAACGCAACCTGCCCAGTGTGCAGTCCCGATTACGGTGTGCTGGGCCTGGGCGATCTGGAACCGCTACCGGACTACCGGCGGTCTGCCAAAGTTCAACTGCCGCCCTCTACCCTCCCCGAACTGCCGCTCGCCGAGCAGAAGAAGGAACCTTTGGCGCTACCTGGCGAGGATGGTAAGGTGCAAGCGGTCATGCCACTACCCGATGGCTTCCCACTGCCTCAGGCGAAGCATTTCCCCGATCCGCAAGCCCGCGCGCGCCGTCTGCACGTGGCTATGGCGGAAAGCCCCGTCGACTGAGCGCGAAAGCAAAGCCGCCTTCTCCACACTGCTGGGGAAGGCGGTTTTGTTTTTGTCTTCACTCCGCCTGTTCTGCGGTCAGATATGGGGTAACATCCACCAATACTGGCCGCATTTCGCCTTGGGGGATTGGCTCGCCACGCCAATCTCGGTCGGTCGCCATATACTGCATCGTACGGCCTTCCTCAATGCAAGCCAACGCTGCGCCTACGGTCATTAGCTTCAATCCGCCCGTAACATCACAGATGATTTTATCAGCGCGGTAGGGGCCGCGGCGGAATATTGTATCGACTTGTTTCCACAAGGTGGCATAATCGCGGGGCGCAACTTCAATGGGGCGTTGGAAGCGCACCATGTTGCCCGGATGGAGGTGGTCAAACCACCTTTGAAGCACAGGGGCCAACCATGCTGAACCACGTCTGAGGCACTCTCCCTGGGCATTTTTCTCATCTGTAGTGCCGACTACCCAACATTCCCGTAGGGTACCGGTCTGATGATGAAATTCCATAGCGCGCAATGCCGGTTCGAGGTTCGTCCCTAGGAGGAGCTGAAAGTCAGCCTCGGTCAGCGTGGCGACATCCTGCATCGCTGCAATGCGCTCTACGGCTGCTTGTACCTGTTGGTTATGTTGTTTGATCTCAGTCGGGTTTGTACCCACAGGGCGAGGATTTAGCGTGCTCAATAACAGAATAGTGCCAGCCTTGCCAGTCGGTTGGCGCTCGCGCATTTCGATGATAACAACACGTTTACGCGAGTGGTAGACATATATCGCTATGATACCCAACCCGAATAAGATCAAGAAGATGACGTTACCTGACATGCCAAACAAATGCCATTCGCCAAGCACACTTGCCAGTATATTGCTAAGCAATGCTAGAAGGAATGCACCTACGGCGAACAGCATACTGGGTTGACCGATCAACTTGGATATATACTTGTTGAAGGAGAGCGCAGGTTGTAAAGGTTCACGTGGCATTACGGATTCTCCTGTCTGCGGGCGCGCGCGACATCGCGCACAGCTTGTAAATTGATGATTTCCGCCACCTCAAAGCGCAGCGGCGTGCTCCCGGCGACCGGACGCAGGCGCAGCACCGCCGGGAAGTAGCCCATCCGCCCGTGGAGTTCGGCCAGGAGGGTGACGGCGATGATGTTGAGCGACGGCGGGTTGATGAGCAGGGGTAGGGTTTGCCATTCGGGAGGCGTCAGTCCAACGCTTTCGACCAGAGCGATAACTTGCTGCGTAAAAGGTTGGGCGGGATCAAGCTGCGTCAGAATGTCCCGTGTCTGGATGATCGGCTCATCCGCCAATGCCGTGACCTGCGCCAGTTGCGCGTCGGTCAGGGGATGGGAGAAGTTGAGAATGAGCATTTTTTCCTCACGCTATAGTCGCTGCTTCACTGAGAGCGGCAAGGAAAACCTCCGGCGTCACGATTCGCACGGTATCAACCGTCCCTAATACTAATAGGTCCGTATCGACGGTGATCAGATACTGAGCCTGACCTGCCAGGGCGCACGCGATAAATTTATCATCTTTGTGATCGCGGGTAAACGCTGGAATAGGCCCCAACAATGATAGGAAATCCGCCTTGAGCGTGACGAGTTCTCGCAACACTTGACCCGAGGCGGGCGAAATGAAGCGCCGGATGGAAGGGTGCGACAGCACCCCGCGTAACTCTGCTTTGAGTTCTGGCGCGCTGACCATCTGCACACGGTCGCCGAGCCACACGTCTTCGATCAAAGAACGGATGGCGGCGCTGGGCCGGATAAGATAGCGAATCAAGACGCTGGTATCGATGACGACCCGTATCATCCCTTGTCAGCCTCACGGGCCACGGCTTCACGCGCCTCTTCGATGAGCGCGTCGATTTCCGCTTCGCTCAACGCGGCGGCCTTCGCTGCCGTCTCGGCGGCAGCTTCCCGCAGATGCTCCAGGCGCAATTCACGTTCGGCGTCAAGCAGTTGCTGATAGCGCGGGTAGGCGACGATGGCGACTTTCGGCGCACCATAACGCTCGACAATAACGGCGGTGTCGGTCAAGGCGCGTTCCAGCACGAGACCGAAGTTCTGCTGCACTTCGCTGGATTTGAAACTTATGGTCATAAGGTTACTCTCCCGTCTATGTTATCTAAGTTGTTTATCTTATCCAAGTTTAGCACGGGATGGCGGGAAAGTCAAATTGAGATCAAACTTGAAATACCCCAAGCTATGCAGCAATCAACGAATGAGAGAAGCTTAACAAAACACCCTATTGCCCCAAAATCACCGTTTCTGGCGATAATGTGCGATCCACTACTACAATTCGTTGTGAACTGAGTAGATGACGCACCATATGACTCATCACGGACGCGCTGCGGGTAAGCACATCCAGGGTGTTGTCTTCATCAAAGGTCAGTTTTTCTTCTACAGTGTGCGCCATAGGGTCACGATACTCATTTTTGAGTCTTCGGACCGCCTGGATAAGTTCATCGGGTGTATCAAACTGCTCTAAACGGTCACATAATTTTCCCCAAGGATCCCTACCAGGCAATTCTGTTGTTGTAAGTTGGAAATAATGCTTAATACTGACATCGATGGCCCGGATAGTAAACAACAGCGTACCCGCCCAAAAACTGACCGAAAGGCACCTCGCTGCCTCGGCAAGGTTTTCATCAAATTCTTCAGGCCATTCTTTCTCATACCTGCCACGTTTTTCCAGGTTCAGGAAAGTGCGCGGAGAATCGATAAATCTTGCAAAAGGTTCTTCCCAGATAAAAGGTCTTGCTATGTATATACGCGATTTTGAAGCCTCCTCTGTCAACTTATCCCAAAGGCGAGTAAGTTCGATTTTTAGTTCCACTGCGGTATCATAGTATAGAGTAGCTTCTGCATATTTTTCGAGAGCTTTGTCTAGTTCTTCTAGTCGTCCCTTTTGCAGTTTTTCGGCTAGTTGCTTTGGTTTGGGTAGGCCAAGGGTCTCAATTGCAAGACAGAAATCCCGAATTCTATACAGGAAACCCAACCGATCAGTTCTTGTTGGCCCGAGCCTACGGCCAGCCTTAATCTGGCCGATGCGTGCGTACTGATTACCAATATCGATTAATGCCCACACAGTCGGCTCAGAAGGTGTTCTTTCCATGCGCACTACCCTAGAAACAGCTAGACAAGTTCTCCTGATTTATCAATCAAGGGAAACCCTTCTTTATCTTTTGGCGACAGAGGCAAAGTCAAACGTGGTCCACTCTTACGTTTATTCCCCATAAACCATTCGTAGTTTTTCCCATCGGGTTGCGGTTCCTGACTTGAGCGAGGATAATGAACCGGAAGATCAGGCGACTCAGCTAACAGTGCTTCCAGATCACGAATATTGTCCAGTTCGTTAAAGTCAAGTCCGTAGCGAGCTTTCATTGCAGTTTTGAATATAGTGACATACCGAGCCTTTTCTGACATAGCAGGCTTCCAGCCAGATGCAAAGTCTTCATATCTCGCCTGAAGGTTTAAAAGTTCAAATTCCTCCACGTCTATTTTTAAGCTGCCGAAACCCAAGGGTTTGGCAAATCCGAGCCGATGGTGCCATCCTTCCAATTCAAGTGTCCACAGTAATGCGCCAAGTTCCACTTCAGCTAAATTTTCGAAAGTGATCTCGAACTCGAATGTGCTTCCTGCTTGAACAATATCCTTGAGTGTTCGATTTTGATCTGTCTCTTTTCCGTCTGGACTGGAGTACTCCTGAATGCGACATTGATTCCCTTGGTGGCGGTAAAATTTTCTCCCCCGCAATTGCTGATGGGCCTCTTCGTTGTAGCTTATCTGAAAATCATCCTGACCATCTCGTGGATCAGTACCGTTCATAGGGCGCAAATAGAAGCGTGTTGTAGTGGGTTTAGGCGAGGACAAAATAGCCAGCGTAGCATCAAACGTTTTTACGGGGAGTTTTGCTTTGCCATGGGTTAAGCTTATCCGTCCCGCATACGCCGCAAGTTCCTCGGAAGCAAGTCCTGGCATCGATGGATTGTCAGAACCATAGACCCAACCAAAAACGCGACAAGCTGGACAAAGCGCATCGTAACGATGACATTTATGTAAATCGCTCTCTTTGGCAGTAGGGTCGAGCCGGTCCGCAATAGTCTGTTCATAACCCACGCGTGGCACCGATACCGGAACGATAAATGCGACGCGAGCCGTTCGGCCAGCCGGTTCCAGCATAACATATACCAGAGAACCATCATGCAATTCGGTTTCAGTCGGATTAAGAATAAAACGGCTGAAGGCGGCTTCATCACCTTCGGGTTCCTCAGGCAAAGGTACGCTTGCATTCTTTTTATGTCGTTCGAGACGCTTCTGTACTTCGTCAGCATGGCGATCTTGGTAACCCTTGATGAGTTCCGCATATCGTTGCCGTACAGTGTCAAGCAAGGGAATTCTCACCGGGCTTCCTGCGGCAAAGAATACTCTTTCATCGTGCTTATTCTGGATGTTTTGATTCGTAATGCAAAGATACCCTTGAACTACTTTCTGATCGGGTTGACGTGGTTTCAAATGGCTGCCAGATGGAGCAATCTGCACAACATTCCAGAATTCAAAATTACGCAACGGGTGTTTCACTAACTCAATAACAGCCTCACAGGGAGCCTCATGTCCAAGTCTAGACAGAGATACAGCGCGACGAACAGAATATGGGCTGCGTGGAGCACGGTCTTTAGTGCGGCTGGAACGTAGCGGCGTATATTGCATAATCCAGGCTGCATATTGTGGGCCAGCCGGTTTCTCGCCAATGTTGACCGTGGTCATCCCATTCAGGATATCCAGGTACCATTGGCCACCTGTATGAACAACTCGTGCAGGGATAAGTTTCAGTGCATCCTCCGGCGGCAAATGATAGCTGAGCCGCTTAGATCCTGAGAAAACGGAAAAACAGGAATTTGTTGCTGCCTCATACGTAGCCCGTAACATACCGCGCAGACTACTTGCAGGCAGAGCAATTTCATCCTTTCCCTGATCATTTTTATATCTGAAAAAGCGATAACTGGGATGCTCCTTTTCTTTTCCTTTTTCACCAACTGTTTTACTCTCTATCGAATGAGAATCCGAAATGAATAAAGGAGTTTGGGTCGTAATCTTACATTTGATCCTTCCACTCAATCCTAGGTAGCGATCGTGTGGGGGTGGAGGACAATTTCCAAGCAGCGGCGCCTCGTTTGGCTTGGCAACTTTTAATGGTCGCACGAAGTTATAAGGATTGAGAAAACGATAATCTTCGCTAATTTGAGCACGCGAAATACCCCGTTGCAGTCGCGTATCGGAAACAGATTTCTGAGTGGGAGCGATCTGAGACTGCCCCGCCGCTTTTACCCAACGTGTTTGTAATCCTTGAGGCGTTTCTCGGGTTTCATATTCCACGCGCAAACCTACTGTGACTGAAGCGTCCCTTATCCATTGAGGTCGGAAATAAACGTCTGGCCCACCCTCGTCCTGTTTGATGAAGCCAAATGCACCGTTTCCGGCCATGCGCGCCACAGTTCCTTGTTTAGCCATTTTCTTCCTCCCATCGTTCTAGCCCTAACCACCACACCGCTTCGACGTTGTCACCGTAGAGGTACTCGTTATAGCGCAACAGCACCCGCTTATCACCTTTCATCATTGGGTAAACCAGCCGTGCATATCCCACACGATCTTCTTGCCAGACGCCCTGTGGTGAACCTGCGCCATCTTTGATTTCCTCACCCCACAACAGGACCTGGCGCGGATAGCATGATAAAACACGATTGGGATAAGTCTGCCAGTAGTCAGCATTCTCAAAACCAAGTGGAACAACAACATTAGCTTGACCAATGAAACGCCATAAGAAATGCGCCCCATCGCGCCGTAGTTCCAGATCACCACTGTTGCCGAAAATTCTGACGCGTTCCAGCCAAGCCGGGCGACGGAAATCTCCGGGGGTAGGAGTAGGCATCCCGGTCTGGTGCTCAAATGCTATGTCGCTGACCCATTCCCAGATGCGCCAGGGCATGTCGAGTTGTGACCAATCCCAAGCGGCGAGGAAACCCTCTATGCCATTCACGTCGACGCGGCCCCCCTGAATTGTGCCAGGGACATAGTTGTTGCACTCAGTCATGATTTACCTCCTATCGCTGCGCTGGCTTTGGGATAGAGCCGCTCAATCAGGCCGCCATCAAAGTACGTATCCATTTTCAATTCCGGCAAACTGGCCGGACTCCGCTTAAAGCCCTCTACGCATGTATTGAACGCTGTGATCCATGCTTTGATGACCGGCTGCCAATTTTCTGTTGAATCAATCTGCCAACCCCAATCATGGCCAGATTCCGGCTTAGCAAGCTTGCCGTTCAATTCGGCAATCTGGTAGATAGATGCTGGCGACGATGCAACTCTTGCGGCGTGGAGCAGTGGGCAAATATCAACGCTTTCCGCAATTTCAGCAGAAGTGTCTGTATACAACGGGAAATCACCATCGGTGATGAACCCTATCGTCGCAGTCCACTTGGGGACCCAGATTTGCCCAAAGCCTTTCGCTGCGCCAAATCCTACTTTTAGCCAACCTTCTGCCAGATCGCGCAGTACCAAAGCCAACCATCCCAGTTCCCAATCTTGGGGATTTTCCAAGCGGAGATGGGTGGTAAAGGTCGGTTGCCACAGCGCCGCCGCATCGAACTTTGCGCCATCTTTGCCGCCGCCGGTAAAGCGGTCAATCGCCAGGAAATCCTGCACTTTGTAGACGGGCGTGGTGTTTTCTTCGAGGGTTGCGTCTTCGACAATTAAACGGCTGCCCCAGCGCGGGCTACCAAAGAGCCGACAGGCCAGACATAGATCGCGCGTGTCAATGCCCTGATCAGGATCACGCCAAAGAGAATCGGTTGGATCACGCCGCTCTTGACGTTTCAATAAAGAATCGCAACATTCCAGCGCCAGGTCTTCTTTGCCCCGTGGACGCGCCACGGGATTACACGCAGGGCAAGCTGCCAGGAAGTCATTGCCATGCACAGCGTGTTCGGTTGCCAGTGTGCGTGCGATGCGTTCCGCGTGACTACGGAGGACGCCGCGCAAACTAGAGCCTGGCAACACCGGCCTGCCTTCGACTAAAGGCGCGTGGTCAAAGCCGGAGCGGCCGGCCTGTGTAGGGTCGTTGACCAGCAAGGGACCGGTGGCTTGTAGCATCAGGTTCAATTCCACCCAGCTATGCGCCACGTCCGCGTTCTTGTCCCCCGGAGTTATGCTGTTTCTGGCCTCGATCACTCTGTCGGCAATCCAGGCATTGGCATCATCCGCAATCGGTTGCAAGCCTGCGTCAGCCTCGCCGCGCAAGTAACTCATCAGTGCTGTTTTTGTATTGAGGTTCCGTGTTTTTACGGCTAGACCTTCCAGTTTCAATGCTCCGAGTCCTCGCGCCACACGCCCGCCTATCGCTCCACGTCCAGCCTTCCACTCGGCCAGGGTCACGGCCAGCAATTGGCGGTCTGCGTCGTTAGTGTCTTCCAACTCCAACCGCAGATCAAAGATGGCTTTGGCCGGCAGGACTTCCAAATCGAATTTGACCGCTCCTTGCCGCGCAGCTGCACCGGTGGCGCGATCAATGCCCACACCGTCACGAATCCAGGTTTTTTCATCAGTTTGCAACTTTGCATCGTAGACCCACAAGCGCGAAGCGCGCCCACCCTCTTTCTCAGAATCTGCTTCCTGAGGGTTGACATCCCCAAACAGATGACAGACCATGCATCCGCAAGGCGTCTTGGGTTTGTTTGCCTCGAACGCCTGACATACTTTGCTGCCGAGTCGTGGCGCGAGGCGCGTGGCCACAGCGCGCAAAGCCCCGGCCAACGCAGAGCCGGGGATGAATACTTCGCCTGCCGCGGTGCGCCGCAACAGCGCATCAAATTCATTTTCGCCTTTACCTGCGCCGATATGCAATGCAGCGCGCGTCTTTAGCTTAGCAGTGATCATCAGGGTCTCGTTCATTGCCCCTCTTTACCCTCCTCTTTTGTCTTCTGCGCCATTTCCGCAATCCGTTCGGCAAGCATTTCCATACCGATGCGCCAGCAACGCTTTTCGAGCCTAGCGCGCTCGTCGCCCTGAGCGTCGTTGGTTTGTTCACCGATTTTGTCTTGTAACTC
>DYKY01000003.1:29384-63656 GCA_020722365.1 Thermoflexus sp. | reverse complement strand
CCTGGGCGAGACGACCGCCTAATCTAACCAAAATCTATTTCTGTAAAACTATAGATCTCACGCTCCAACAGATCGGTTTCCAGGATCAGCGACACCCGGTCACCGGGGATCAAGAAGGTTTTGATCTCACCCGGCCAAAACACCGTCTGGATCGTCCGATCCCAATATGGGAGCTGGATTGTGGCCGGTGTAGCAACGTTGTGGGTTTCGTAGCAGCGCAAAATCCAGGCGCCGCCATCTTCCGCCTGTTTAAGCACGCTGACGATGATGTTATCGGGTTCGACAGCGATAAACGCGGCACGTTGCGGCAACCTGCCCCACGGATGATACGTTTCTTTCAAGACTATAGGCGGTTGATTCAATTCGGCGGCCCGTTGTATTGGCTGCGCCTGCTTCCATGTGCCGGCGTGAGGCAACAGCGCGTAGCGAAAGCTCTGCAAGCCCTGATCCATAAAGGTATAGACACCCTCTGGGTCAGGCGTGAAGGGAATGTGATGCGCGTAAATCGGGCTGCGCAGCACCGTCAGGCCCAGCACCGCGCCATCCACGCTGAAGCTGTACTTGCCATCGTTGAGCAGGCTCAGGCCATACGCCGTCTCGGTCCCGCGCAGGATCCCAGACACATCCACCCAAGACTGTCCAGGTTCCTCCTCGCCATCCGTTGGCCGGACGATGTGCCCGTAGGGGATCTCGTAGGTTGCGGTGGGGTTGACAAGGTTGAGCGGGAATGTCAGCCGGAGCAACTTGAACGATTCGTGCCAGTCCACCGTCACCTGAACATCGATCTGCGGCAAGTCCCCGTACAGTGTGAAATCCTGGGTCAGCCACGATGCACCGTAAACGCTCGTGACGCGCACCACGGATTTGACCGGTCCATGCTCCAATAGCCGGACGCGCTCCACCGCGAACGCCCCAACCTCACGATCAAAGCGAAAAACGCCGTGACTCCACGTATCACTCGGATCGTCGATGACGACTGCGCGCGCCGCCGGGGCCGAGAAAACGTCCGCCCCCACGCGCTTGTCGAACAGCCGCACACCGCCGCCCGCGGCATCGAATTCCAGGCGGAACCACGTGTTGTCGAGTATGACCGCGCCAGCCTGCCCAATCGTGACATGGTGCAACTTGGTTCCAGCTTCCTGTTCCTTGCTTCCCGCAGCAGCGCCGGCATCTACCGATTTCTTTATCCGGTACGTCCGATATCCCAACGCCGGTAATTCCGCAAGGAAACTTAATTGGGACACATTCGGCACTGCAGGCTCTGGGCGCACCGGTTGCGCCGGGATTGTGGCTCCTGTATCATCCACAACGACGTAAGCGCCGCCACCGGACGCATCCAACCCCACTTCCACCAGAACGCGACTCGTCCAGGCATGCGGATTGAAGATCACGACCGGCATCGTCTCCGGTTCCGGCTGGATACGCACTTGCCACGCCAACGACTGCACGGCTGCGTTGGCGGCGCGAGCCGCAATCGCTCTGGCCTCGTCGTAGAGTATGCGCGCATCGTCGTAAGCCGTTTCGATGCTCGTCCCCGCCAGAATGTCGTGGAACTGGTTAAAGAGGACATCTTTCCATGCGCGCTCAAGATCGTCCGCCGGATAAGACAATCTGGTGAGCCAGGTCGCCAGCGTCGACCACTTCTCGGCTGTCGCCAACGCCTGTTCGGCCTGGCGGTTCCAGCGCTTGACGCCGGAATGGGCGGCGTAACACCCGCTGGCATGATGCTGCAACTCGTCATGCACGACCGGAAGCCTGATTCTTTGTTCGCTGAGGATGACGAAGACCGGTTCCAGCAGCGCCATGTTCAACAGGGGCAGGCTCGCGTCCTCGCCCAGCGTACGGATCAGTGCCAGGTTCTCTCGCGTTGGCCCGCCGCCGTGGTTTCCTACACCGTAGAAGCACATCGATGCATGAGGATCGGCAGCCAGAAGCTCCGCGCTGCGCCGGATATGCGCTTCCAAGTGCGCTCCCGACGTTCCATAAGCATAAGGGATGCGATAAGTCAACACCCGCGAGCCATCATCCGCTTCCCACCAGAAAAGATGAGGCAAGTCGGGATGCTCGTGCGGGCCGGGCCGCATAAAGACATAGAAATCGAGACCGCTACGTTTGAGGACCTGCGGCAGCGTTGCATTGTGGCCGAAACTGTCCGGGCAGTAGCCAACGCGTGCAATACGCCCGAACCGCGACTGAAAATAGCGCTGGCCATACAATCCTTGGCGCACGAAGGACTCACCGCCGGGCAGGTTGCAATCCGGCTCAATCCACCACCCGCCGACCAAACCCCAGCGCCCGTCGGCTACACTTTGTCGAATTTCGGCAAACATCGCCGGATCGTTCTGCTCGATCCAGGCGTAGAACGCCGCCGAACTGGCGACAAAGACGAAGTCCTCGTCCTCCTTCATCCGATCCAGGGCAGAGCGGAATGTCGCCTTGATCTCCTGGAAGCCTTCCTGCCACCGCCACAACCACACCGGATCGATGTGGGCATTGCCGATCATAAAAAGTATGTTGTCTTCCATGGTCACCTCGCTGAGATTATCCGTCTTTCTTTGATCCACGTGCGACGTCAAGACCTTTCTTCGCCAGTTTGATGGCGAGACCGCCGCCGGGTACCAACAGGTCCACCGTTTCCACCCCCACATCGAAGAGGAAATCGGGATCGAGAATCTTGCCCACGTACTGCTGGAAGGTCTTGCCGCCGGCCTGCCACTGTCCGGTCAACCCGTCGTATTCCACAATCGCCTCTTTCTCCTTGGACATCCAACGATACTGGAAGGCGTACACCGGACGGTAGTAGAGGTCGATCTGCGCGACGTCGATGCGGTCCTCCAGGATACGCTCGGCCTTCACGCTCTTGATCATCTCGATCAGCACTTCGTGGACGATCGCCGAAGCGCGCGCGGCAGGAGGCACAACGACGGACTCACCGGCGGAAAAGTCATCGAGGTCGTCACCGGGGATTTCGACGGCGGCATACTTCAAATAGTCGGTCAGCGCCGGGTTACGCGCGCTCGTCAAACCATCGAAAAAGACGTCCGCGTGCAATTCCTCCCGGCAGTGTTCCAATCCAGCAAGCATGATCTTTCCGTTGCAGACCTGATACTGCACACCGTCAATCGTCACCGCCTTGACTACAGAATCGTTGAAGGTCAGGGGATATTCCCCACGCCGCTCGTAGACGTAACGCGCATCGCACACCACATGCCAGAAAGGCTCGTAGCGCTGCTCTTTGTACATCAGCTTGAAATCGTCTTCCTTGGGACGTTGGAGCAAGCTGCCCATCTTCGCCATCGTCCCAAACGCATCCACCTTGTGGCTCCACGCGCGCCCCTCCGCCTGATCGACGGAGAGCTGCGCCTGAAAAATAAAGGCCCGCTCATCAGTAAGATTGATCTCCATCTCTCCCCCTTAAGAAGTCAACCGATTTAGCAGATAGCAAATCTACACTCATTCAACCATCAATCTTTTTCAATGGATACTTCGGCGCCAGTTCTTCAACCAACCGCACGTTCTCCTCAAGCTGAGCGGCGCTTGTCATGCCGATGGTGAAGGCGTGGAGCGTGCCAAGCCGCAGAACGTACTCGATAGCACTGCGCACGTTACCCTTCAACGCACCGCAGCCGAGGACTTTCATCCCGTAGATGGCTTTTCCGGCAGCGTAAAGCTCCTCGATAACGGGTACGACACGGGTCGGGGAAGCATCCATGTTCACGCCGGCGTGGTTGATGCGCACCAGCACCACATCGACCCAGGGAACTTCCACAGCAACGCGCAGCGCGCCAAGACCGTGACACGAAAAGCCCACAGCGCGCACGATGCCCGCTTCTTTGGCGCGGGAGAGCACCTCCATCGCGTCAGCGCATTTCTTGGGCCAGTTAGCGTCGCTCAGCGTGTGCAGCAGCACAATATCGATGACGTCGGTGTTCAATTCTTTGCGGAAGCGCGCCAGGTCTCTGGCAACGTCGGGGCCTTTCCGCGACATCGTCTTGGTCGCAATCACCACCTGCTCGCGGGGTATCCCTTGCAACGCGCGCGCTACGTGCGGATGCGAGCCGTATTGATCCGCCACATCCCAAAAGTTGACGCCCGCATCGAAAGCGCGGCGCAGCAAGTTCGCCAGGCCCTCCAGTCCCAAGGCCGTCTGATCCGAACGCCCGGCCCAGCCATGCGTGCCTGTTCCAATCGACAGACGTGACACTTTCAGTCCTGTATTTCCAAAGTTGATGTAGTCCATAGTCTTCAGTCGTTAGTCCATAGTCAAGGTCGAAAGTCGAAGGTCGAAAGTTGGAAATCTAAAATCGCAACTCCTAAATCTGGAATCGTTATGCCCGCCCCCACTTCTCGTAGGCTTCCTTAAAGGACATCCCTTTCGCAAAGTCTTCGCGCATGCCCTGCTCGCGGGCTTCGATCTCCTCGGCCTTTTCGAGGACTTCCATCGCGATTTCCTGCGGGACGACGATGACGCCATCCGGCCCGCCGACGATCCAGTCACCGGGGCGCACGGGCACCATGCTCGTGAGCGTGCCGGGCATCCCAATGGTGACATTGACGCCGACGATGCTCCAGCGTCTGGCCGATTCGATGGGCGACGTCCCCTTGGCGCAGACGGTATAGTCGGGAATGACTTCCAACCCCAACCGGTCGCGGATGTAGCCGTCGATGACGATGCCCTTCGCGCCGCGCTGCATCATATCCCAGCTCGTCATCTCACCGAATTTGCCGGTGTGCGGCTCGCCGCCGCCATCCACCACAACCACGCATCCGGGGAAAAGGCACTCGTGCAGGTGTGGCCCGGTCGCTATGGGTTTGCCTTCTGCCTCGGCCTTCTTGCGCACAGCCTCCTTCTCCTCCCACGAAGTCGGGTCGCGGCTGCCGCGCACCGTCACCGCGACGCCCGCCAGATGTTGGTGAGGAAACAGCGGGCGGATGCTCAGGTCGAGACATTGATTGGGGTAGCCCATCGGATCCAGCGTATCATACAAATTCGCAATCCGAATCTTGTTCCACCGGGCCTGCAATTCCAAAATCGAGGATTGTTTTTCGTCTGACATGGTGTTTTCGCTCCTTGAGATAATTGGAGGTATTTTTCGATTGCGCTAGATGCGCAATCGAAAAATACCCTTACAAAACAATTTTAGCCGCAAGTCGCTAGACGGCGAATTCAGCGTTGGCGCGTTCGAGAAGAGCCTTCATATAGCCGATGCTAAATGCAGTGCTGATGCGGTGGTCGTTTCCCATCAGCGGGATGTGGTCGGCGATAACGACGCCGTCGAAGTCCACCTCGCGTAAGGCGTGCATCACCTTGTACATATCCATGTAGCCGTTATCGAGGAACGTCTCCACAAAGTACGGAAGCGGCTGGCTGACGTTGCGGAAGTGAATCTTGAACAGCTTTCTTCTCTCGCCGAAGTACTTGATGGTCTCGAGGACGTCCCTGCCCATCCACGCGCCGCCCTCCAGCCAGCAGCCGACGCAGAGACAGAGGCCGACATTGGGGCTGTCTGCCATGTCCAGCGCGCGTCTGTAGCCTTCGAAGTTGCTAAAGATGCACCGTGGGATGCCGCCCAGTTCCGGCACGGGTGGATCGTCGGGGTGGATGCCGATCTTGACGCCGGCCTCTTCCGCCACGGGGACCACCTGCTTGATAAAGTACGCGAAGTTGTCCCAGATTTCGTCCTCGCTGTACTTTCGCCCGTGGGTGAGGGGCATGTCGTACTGCCGCCCGTGCCAGTGACCTGCGTCGGCCTTGTCCAGGTTGAACGCCCGCGCGGGCGCGCCGCCGCGCGTCGTCTCGCGCTCGGTGCTCCAGATGCCGTTCGCCATGTGCGCGTAAGTCGTGTAGGGGATGCCGGCCTTGCCCAGGTTGCGCAGGTGCTGCTTGTATTCCTCGATCTTCGCGTCGCGGTTTTCCAGGCCGAGGACGATGGCGTCCTGGTTGTGGACGTCGCTGTTGCCGAAGCCGTAGACCTTGAGGCCGCGATCCTCGAACAAGCGGCGACGGCTGGCGTAATACTCGTAGCTCGATTTCGTGGCGTCGGTCCACAACACGACGTAGCCCACCCCCATCTGCTGGATGAACGCGAGATCGTCCTCGGTCGGTTCCGGCGTGATCTGCGCCGCGATTTTGATGCCCGGCTCAATGTCCGGTCGGTCGATGAACATAGGTTTTCCTCCGTACTGGATGCTGGATGCTAGATACTGGATGCTAGATACTGGATACTCGATTCTTGATCGCCGATCGCTGATCGCTGAAAGCTGATCGCTGACGGCTTTAATGAAATTATGGCACAACTCCTACTATGGTCAACAAGGCAAGCGCGCGAGCGCACCGCTCACGATGCGCGCATTTGCCTATTCTTCCAGATCGCGTACACTTCTCAGGGAGTGAGGAGTAGGGAGTAAGGAGTAAGGAGTAAGGAGTAAGGAGTATGGAGTATGGAGTATGGAGTATGGAGTATGGAGTATGGAGTACGAACCCTTACTCCGCACTCCCTACTCCCTACTCCAACCATCAGGAGGCAGCTGCGATGAAACCAAACAAGATGAAAGCGAAAATCCAAGCAGGCCAGCCCGCGCTGGGCGTGTCGGTGATGTTCCCGTCGCCGCAGATCGTGGAGATGATCGGGGCGTTGGGCTTCGATTGGGTGTTGATCGACTGCGAACACGGCACGATCGACGTGGAAAGCGTAGAACGGCTGGTGATGGCAGCAGAAGTCAGTGGACTTCCGCCCGCCGAGCCGCGACCCGGTAGACATCCTGCGCGTGCTGGATCGCGGCGCGATGGGCGTGCAAGTCCCGCACATCAATACCGCCGACGACGCGCGCGCGGTCGTCGAAGCGGTGAAGTACCACCCGCTGGGCACACGCGGCCTGGCAGCGAGCACGCGAGCGGGCAATTACGGCATCGGCCTGACGGCGGCGGAGTACGTGGCGCAGGTGAACCGCGAGACGCTCGTTTGCGTGCAGTTGGAGGAAGGCGAGGCGCTGCGCAATATCAACGCGATCCTCAAGGTGGAGGGCATCGACGTGTTCTTCGTCGGGCCATCGGACCTGGCACAATCGATGGGGTTTCCGGGACGCACCGACACGCCGGTCGTGCAGCAGATGATCCGCGCGACGCTCGACGCCATCGTCGCGGCGGGCAAAGTCCCCGGCTCCACCGGCTCCGACGCCGACATCGCCGACTATCTCAAGCACGGCTGCCGGTACGTGTACACGCACATTCCACGGCTGCTGGCGGCGGGGGCAGCGGCGTTCAGGGCAACAACGGGTACGTAGGCACCGACCACAAACCGACATTCTAGCTGCGCGGCGCGTTTGCTCTCCAGATTAAACCATGCTACAATTTGTTCAGAAGCACAGGTAAAGAAGCTGATGAACGAAAACGAGACGCAATTACAAAGACTGCTCGCGAAGCTACTGCAAAACCTGACCCCTGAAAAAGTGGTGGTCTTTGGTTCTTACGCGGATGGCACAGCCACAGCGCAGAGTGACATTGATTTGCTCGTGATATGGGACTCCAACCTTGCGCGCGACCAACGCCAAGAGGCCATTAGCCGCGCCTTACGTCCCCGGAAGACGCCCGTAGATATTTTGGCCTACACCCCCGCCGAAGTAAAGCAATGTCTCTCCCGCCCACATTCTTTTGTACAGCAAATCTTAGAAACCGGAAAAGTGCTGTATGAACGACCGAGTTGACGAATGGTTATCCAAAGCGCGGGATGATTTACAAGCCGTTGCGCTGCTTTTGACCTTTGAGGTGTACCCTCGTAACATAGCAGCCTTCCACTGCCAGCAAGCCGTGGAGAAAAGTCTCAAAGCGTTTTTGACATCTCGGGATGTTTCGTTTCTTTACCGCCATGACCTGGGATACTTGCTTGATTTGTGCCTGGAAGTCGATGCGAGCTTTACCGAACTGGAAGTCCATATTGCCGGATTGACCCCCTACGCCGTTGAGGTACGGTATCCAACCGATTTGCCGCTGACCCCAACCGCAGCCCAGGTACAACAATTCTACCGGCAAGCTCAAGCGGCATACGCATTCGTACTGACAAAAATCACACCACAACGATAACACATTCCCCATTCGTGGTCGGCAAGCCCAGCCTCATTTGTTTATTCGTTCCGTCATTCGTGGTCGGCAGTCGTGGTCGGCAACCGCTTCGACGCCGGGACATACTCCGGCGGCTCACCCTCTTTGCGATGCGCCTTGCGCACATCATCCCGCCCGATGCGCTGGATGGGGCCGTCGTCTTCGGGTGGAAAAAGGCGCTTCCATTCCAGCTTGCGTCGCCCAAAGTTGAAGAGCAAAGCCACGGGCGCTTGCGTTGCCTTGAGGTAATTGATCACTTGCCCAAGCTCATCATCGGTTAGCGCGTGCGGGAAAGCCTTGATTTCCACCACCACGGTTTGTTCGACGAACAAATCCAGGTAGAACTGCCCCACCCGCATATCCGCGTAAGCAACCTCCACCGGATACTGCCGCTCCACGACAATCTCCCGGTCGCGTAGCTCCACTGCCAGCGCGCGCTCGTAAACCTTCTCCCTGTAGCCCGGCCCGATGAAGTTATGCACGGCCATCGCCGCGCCGATGATGCGATAAGTCAGATCATTGCCGGTGGCATCTACGATCAGTTTGGACATTGTGCGCTCCTTTGCCGGTTACGACTGCTGACCACGAATCCCTCAACGAATGCCAACCACGAATCCTTCAAAGAATAAACGAATGGGATGCCTGCTCTTCGAGAACTCGCGTTGATTTGTGGTATACGCGCAAACACGGTTCCGGTCAAGCCTCACCCCCCCGCCAAACCCACGAATCCCCGCTGTACCTCATTCGTTTATTCGTTCCGTCATTCGTGGTCGGCAGTTGTGGTCGGCAGCCGCCATTGGTCACACGTAACGCTCGCGAATCTTCGCGCTGACAAAATCGAGGATCGCGACGGTGATGGCGATAAACCACACGGCGATGCCGGCGGAGCGGTAGTCCGTCAGCCGGATCCACTGCATCAGCAAGAAGCCGATACCGCCGCCGCCCACCGCGCCGATGATGGTCGACATGCGCACGTTGATGTCCCAGCGGTAGATGGTGAACGAGACGAAGGGCGGGATGACCTGCGGGACCACGGCATAGACGATGGTCTGAATCCAGTTCGCGCCGGTCGCGTGGACCGCCTCGATGGGGCCGGGGTCGATGCTCTCGATGGCCTCGGAGTAGAGCTTGCCCAACGCCGCGATGCTGTGCACCAGCAGCGCGATCACGCCTGCAAACGGCCCCAGGCCCACCCACAGCGTGGCGACGATGGCCCAGATGATCGGCTCGATGGAGCGGATGATGTTGAGCACGAAGCGGGTGATGTAGTAGATGGCCAACGTCAACGGCGAGCCTGCCATCAGGTTGTGCGCGGCCAGGAAACTGACAGGGATGGCAAAGACGATGCCGAACAGAGTAGCCATCATCCCCAGGAAAATGGTCTCCACCATTTTTTCGATAGCCAGCAGCAGCCCCTCGCTGGGCTTCAACCCGCCGACAGACGTAGTCTGCCGGGCCAGGAGTTTGTGCTCGTGCGGCCCCTCCCCCGCGCTGGGCGGGATGAGCAGATTCGGCATTGGGAACGCGGCAGAAAAGTCGCCGTTCGCATCCGGCGTCACCGTGATAAATTCTCCGCCGTAGCGCACGCGGAACTCCTTGCCGACGGGGTCCGCCCACCACATCACCACTTCCTGTCCGGGCCGGAAGCCATGCCCCTCGACGGTGAGCATCGTGCCCTCAACCTCATAGCCGGAAAGCACCCCGCAGCGCGGGCTGACTTCCAGATAGGGCTGTCCGTCGATCACGGGCAAGGGGTCGGGGATGACCTTATCCTCGCAATCCGTATACAGCAGTTCCATACCCTGGTAGATTTCCTCGTCCCGGACAAAGGCGCTGGGCCAGGGCCAGGCGATTTTCGTGATGATGGGGAAAGCGTCGGGCAGTTCGGTAAAAAGCTTGACCATGTCGATCTCGACGATTTGCCAGCCCAGCAGGAAAAAGACCAGGCCGATGATGATGTAAGCCAGCGTCTCCCGCGTTTTCTTGCGACGCGCCGTATTGACCGCGTCGAGGATGATAAGCGCCCACAAGCCAATTATTGCGATGACCAGCACGTACAAAAGCGGCTGGCGGCGGAAGGCGACCGGGATGCGCTCGGCCCAGGTGGCCTGGCGGTAAGCGATCACGCTGACGCGCCAGATGATCAGGCCCACGAGCGAGGCCATGCTGCCCAGGAAAATCAGGCCGCGCTCCCACACGCCGATGACGATCTGTCCCAGGCCGGGAATCAGCGAAAGCACGCCTGCAACCACAGGCGAGACGGTACGGAGTGTGCGTTCCTTTTGGGTTACTGTGCGCCTTGCCATAGCCTAACCTCCACTGATGCTGCGGCCGGTTTCGATGCGGACGGCCTCTTCGCCATAGATGTTCTGGAATTCTTCGTCCGTCATCCGGCGGATTTCCTCGCGTGTGCCGCGATAGACAACGCGGCCTTCGCGCAGCCCGATGACGCGCGAGGCGTAACGCTGCACCAAATCCAGGTAGTGCAGGCTGCACAAAATCGTCATTCCCTCCTGGTTGAGCCTTTCGAGATGTTGCAGGATGTTGTGGGCCAGCACGGGGTCGAGGGCGGAGACCGGTTCGTCGGCCAGGATCATGTTAGGCTCCTGCATCAACGCGCGCGCGATGCCGACGCGCTGCTGCTGCCCACCGCTCAATTCGTCGGCGCGCTTCTGCGCCAGCTCGGCGATGCCGACGCGCGCCATCGCCTGTCGCGCCAGGTCGCGGGTCTCCGGCGGGAAACGACCGAACAGAGCTAAAGAGGGTTTGGTGTAGCCCAATCGCCCGGTCAGTACGTTTTTTTCCACCGAAAGCCGCCTGACCAGGTTGAAGTGCTGGAAAATCATCCCGATCTCCCGGCGAATCAGGCGCAATTCCTGTCCGGCGGCGGCAGTGACGTCCTTGCCATTCCACACGATGCGCCCCGCAGTGGGGTCCACCAACCGGTTGATACAGCGCAGTAATGTAGATTTCCCCGATCCACTCAAACCGATAACAATCAGGAACTCGCCATCCTCAACGGTGAAACTCACATTGTCCAGGGCCTTCGTGCCGTCAGGGTAAATTTTGGTGAGGTTTTCCACGATAAGCATAGATCAAGCCTCCTCATTGACGAAAAGCACTATAAAACGTAAAACGTAAGACGCAATACAGCGCGTTTACGTTTTACGTTTTACGTTTTATAGAGCCAGGGGGAGGCTACAACGCGCTCCCCCTGGCTATGTGAGCCTACTTCATAAAACTTTCAACATCCACACCCGAAGCATCGAGAACCTGGCGGAAGGGATCGTAGAAACTATCGTCTTTGGCTTCAAGCCCATTCCAGGAATACGTCTCTTTCAAGATTTCCAGAGAGGCTTCATCCGAAGCAATTTCCAGCAGGGCCTGCGTAATTTGATCCCGTATGTCCTGCGGCACATCCTTGGCAAACGAAATCGTGTCGTTGGGGATCTCGGGCGACGTGGCAAAGACGATGACCTTGTCCTTGACATCGGTCAGTTCATCCTCGACGTTGCTGCGCGCATCCACAAAGGTCGCGCCGGCGTCGCAGTCACCGTTGTAAACGGAGGTGATGACGCCATCGTGCCCACCGGCATCCACAACCTGCTTCAGGTCCGTGTCCGGGTTGATGCCTTCAGCCTGCATCATAATGCTGGGGATGATCCAGCCACTGGTGGACAAAGGGTCAGGGCGGCAGAACGTCTTGCCGGCCAAATCTTTGATGCTCGTGATGCCCGCATCCGCGTTCGCGACGAGCTGCCCGGTGTAGAAGGCCGTGCCGTAACGCACCGACGCGATAGCTACATCCGCGCACTTGCGCTCGTGAGCGAGAACGTACCCGAAGGTATTGAGCGCGCCCATGTGCGCCTCGCCGTTGCACATCGCTTCGATCACGCCGGCATACTCAGTGGCGATATTGGCCTTGATGACGAGACCCGTTTTATCCGTGACCATATCCGCGACCTGCTGCGCGCCGGCCAACACTTCCTCAGAATCCTGCGATGGCACAAAAGACCAGATGATGGGGTTCTCTTCCGTTCCCAATTTCGCCCCTCCGCAACCGGAAAGGCCCATTGCCGCTACCAGGAGCAGCCCAACCATGATAAACAGATACTTACGCATGACAAACCCTCCTTGTGAAATGGTATGGTGAAACGATACAACGCTATGATAATCTTTGAAGGGCAAAAAGTCAACTGGCATCTATTCGTCGCCATGAGGACAATCCGATCACTGACCGCTACCCCTCCGCCCGCTTAACCAACCAGCCCTCCCCCACCGTGAAGAAGGCCATGCCCGCCAGACAAAGCCAGCCGAACCAGTCGCCCAGGCTCGCGGCAAGGCTGTTGCCGCTGCCGAGCGGCACGTTGGCCACCAGCGTCGCCTCGCCGCCCTCAGGATGCGTCGCCAGCGCCAGCACGCGCCCGCGCGGATCGACCACCGCCGAGTCGTAGCCGCCGTCGGCCTTGACCATCGCGGCGCGGTTTTCGAGGGCGCGGAAGACGACGTGCGTGTAGTGCTTGTAGGTGATGCCGGACCAGTCGTTGGAGGGCACGGCGATGAGCTGCGCGCCCTGCCGCGTCAGTTTGCGGGCTGTGTCCGTGAAATCGAGGTCGTAGCAGATGATGGTGCCCATCACCCCCCACGGGGTCTCGTAGACCGGATAAGTGCCGCGCGTGGGGCTGGTTTCGCCGCCGAAGACGACCGGATGATCCTTGCCAAACACACCCAGGAACGCCCCTTCCGGGCTGATGACGGTGGCCTCGTTGCGGAAGACATGTTCGGTCACATCCACCACATAGCCGATGACCAGATAGGCCCCCGTCTCCCGCGCCAGGGCCGCCAGGCCGAGCGGGTCTTGTACCTGCGGATCGTACTGCAATCCACCTTCCGGCCAGACGATGACCTGCGCGCCCTGCGCCGCCGCCTCGCGGGTCTGTTCGACCATGCGCGCGTGCAATTGCGCCACGAGCGCTGCCTTGTCCTGATTCGCGGAGATGATGGGCGAGGCCGCCGGCTGGACTGCCGCTACGCGCACCGTAGGGCCATCCGTCGGCAGAAGAAGCGCCAGGCTCAATCCGGTCCAGACGGCCAGCGTCACACCAGCGACGATCAACCAGCGGCGCACCAGGGGGCGTTGGGGCGTGACCGGGGCCTCCTCGAGCGGCCAACGGCGATCCCACAACTGGAGCGCGCCCAAACCCAGCGCATAGTTGACGAGGATGATCAGCGCGCTCACGCCAAAGATGCCGAAGATGCTCGCCGGTTGGATAAGCCACGGTTGGCTGTGCAGGGTGTAAGCCACGAAGCCCCACGTCCCGGCGATGGGGATGAAAATGCGGATCAGCTCGATGCCCACCCAGGCCACGATGCCTTGCGGCACGAACCAATCGAATCTGGTGCGGGTGTGAAAGCGCCGAGCACCGCTATCGGTCAGCAGCGAAATGCCCGCCATGACTTGCCAAATCGCTCCGATGGTGATAGTCTTGAAGATGAAGGATACAGACGATGCATCATGATGGAAGGGAGACAACGTACAAACACAATCGCCCCACCATAGGCGTGCTGGCAGGCTGGCGCGTGTATACCGGGACGCTCGACACGTTCCTCGGCCCGGTGTATGAAGGGACGCGCGCCGCCGCGCATGATATGGACTGCAACCTCCTGCTTTCGTGCAGCGTAGACCTGGGCATTGGCCAGGAAAGTCCGCGCCCGGCCTGGGCCGTCCCCTTGCCGGACGTCGATTTCATCCCGGTCGGCCCGTGGAACGTGGATGGGCTGCTGATCGTGGGACGGTTCACCGCGGAACCAATGGCGAGTTATCTACAACGCCTTGTCGCCGAGGAGTACCCCATTGTGTTCGTCGGCGCCGGAGAGAAAGGGCCAACAGTTATGGCCGACAACGAGGGCGGCATCCAGCAAGCGATGGCACACCTGGTCGCGCACGGCCACCGGCGCATCGCCTTTATCGCCGGATACCAGCGCGACACCGACGGCGACAGCGCGCGCCGCATCCATGCCTATCACGCCGCCGTGCAAGCATACGGCCTGGAAACCGACCCGCGCCTGATCGCCTACGGCTCCCACGGCACCGGCGGCGGGCGGCGGGCGATGGAGCAGATCCTCGCCTCCAACGTCCCCTTCACCGCGCTGGTCGCCAGCAACGACCTCTCCGCGCTCGGCGCGATGCAGGTCCTCAACAGAAACGGCCTGCACGTACCGCGCGATGTCGCCGTCATCGGTTTTGACGACCGGCTCGAAGCCACCGCGCACGTACCGCCCATGACTACCGTCCGCTACCCGGCATTCGAAGAGGGGTACCAAGGTGTTTTGCTCGTGCTGGAGTATATCGAAGGTCGAGTAAAAGGCGTTAAAACCGTTCAGGTGCCTACACAATTGATCGTTCGTGAATCGTGCGGCTGTTCAATCGGCGCTCCGACGACCGCCGATGCGGCAAAGACAGCACAGGTCGCGCAGGATGAGTCGGCGACAACGAGCATAGCGCAGGCGATAGCGGCGACGATGAATATCCATATGCAGCGGTTGAACGCAGACGAGGTGCGCCTTCTGTGCCAGCGGTTGGTGGAAGCCTTCGTAACAGACATACAACAGCGCGACAACCGGGCCTTGTATGTGACCTTGCGGCAGATTCTCCAACAGGCAGTCGCGTTAGGAGGAAATCCCAATGCCTGGCAAGCCGCCATCTCCCTTTTGCGGGACAATAGCGCGGCGCTTGTGGGGATGACTGCCGATCCCGAAGTGTGGCGCCATGCAGAGAACATTTTGGATCGGGCCAGACTCGTGATCGGCGAAATTGCTCACGAACAGAACACACGCCACATGTTGCGGCAGATCGACATCTCCGACCAGATTGGACGGATGACGGCCCGCTTTTTCGCCGCGCAGGACGAAGCAGAGATATTTGCCATCTTGCCGGACACGCTCCCGACGATTGGCATTCGCCATGCCGTCGTGGCTTTCTATGAATCAGAAGGCGCCGACCCGGCCGCGTGGAGCGTCGTCCAAGCGCCGCTCCTCAGCGATGAAAGTCAACGACGCTTCCTCAGCCGGCAATTTCCACCACCGGGTTTGTATCCCGACGACCAACCTTTCAGCCTGGCGCTTCTACCCCTGCGGATTCAAGGCGGCGCATCCGGTTTTGTCGCCTTCGACGCCGGCAACCTGGAACCGTGTGCTCACATCGTCCGGCAGTTGGCGGCGTCACTGCGGGGCATTGGCCTGTACCGGCAGGCCGTCGAAGCGCAGCGCCTGGCGGAAGAGCGCCGGCAGATGGCTGAAGATGCCAGCCGGCTCAAGAGCCGCTTCCTGTCGATGGTCAGCCACGAATTACGCACACCCTTGAATCTCATCTCTGGCCTGAGCGACCTGCTGTTGCGCGAAACGCCGCCCGAAACGGCGCTGAACAGCAACCGGCAGGAGGACCTGAAGCGCATCTATGTCAACGCGCAGCATCTGGATGGCCTGATCCGCGACGTATTGGACCTGACCCGGATCGAAGTGGGGCAATTGCAGTTGAGCTACGAAGTGGTGGACATCAACGAGATGCTCGAGCCGGTCATCGTGATCGCCCGCCAACTCGCGCAGGACAAGGCGCTGCGCTGGCAGGCCGACATCCCCGACTCACTGCCCCGCGTGTGGGGAGATCGCACGCGGTTGCGGCAGATAGTCCTGAACCTGATCAACAACGCGGTCAAATTCACCTCGCAAGGCGAAGTCGGTTTGCGTGTGACTGTGGGCAACGATGCTGACGCTTCCGAGGCTGCCGACACACCCAGGACCTTGACCATCTCCGTCCACGATACCGGTCTGGGCATTTCGCCTGAGGAACAAGCCCTGATCTTCGACGAGTTCCGGCAATCAGAGCGCACCACCTCGCGCGGTTACGGTGGCCTGGGGCTTGGGCTGGCGATCTGCAAGTTGTTGGTCGAAATGCACCAGGGCGCCATCGGCGTCCATTCCACCGGAGAAGAAGGGCGCGGGGCTGAATTCTACTTCACGCTGCCGGTCATGGAACACGAGACCTCCGCCACCGGCGAATGTGACGATGCCGCGCGCGGTCACGTGTTGCTCCTTACGGAAGATGTAGCGCAAGGCCAGCGCCTCGAGGAACATCTCGCGCACAAAGGCGTCGATATTGTCATGCGGACGGTCAGCACAGAAACAGATTGGCGCGCCCTGTTGTGCAGCGGCTCGCCTGACGCTGTGATCCTGGATCAGGCCGTGACATCCGCACACGGGTGGAACATCTTGAAGACGCTGAAAGAGCATCCCCACACACGCGATGTGCCGGTGCTCTGCTACACCCTTTCAGGCGATGGCGGCAAGGGGGCGCTGTTGCCTCTGGACTTTTTGATGAAACCACTCGGCAGAACCCAACTGGCCGAGATGCTGCTCGGACAAGGGCTGCTGGACACCCCAGGGGGAACGTCGGAAACGCGCAAAATCCTGGTCGTCGACGACGATCCCAACATTCTGGCCATGCACACACGCATGGTCCAGGCGCAATCCCCCCACTATCACGTGCTGCAAGCGCATAATGGGCGGGAAGCGCTGGACATTCTGCGCCAGGAACAGCCCGACCTCGTTCTATTGGACCTGATGATGCCCGAACTGGATGGGTTTAGCGTCCTGGAAGCCATGCGCGACGACCCGGCGACTCAGCACATCCCGGTGGTCATCCTCACCGCGCAGGTCTTAACCGAAGCGGATATGGTGCGGCTCAATCGCGGGATGGTCAGCATCCTCAGCAAGGGGCTGTTCAGCGCGGAGGAAACCCTGGAACACATCGAAGCTATGTTAGCGCGCCGCCGCAAGACTGTCCTTGACGTCCAACGGTTGGTGCACAAAGCCATGGCCTTCATCCATACCCACTATATGGATCCACTCACGCGCGGCGAGATTGCTGCTCACGTGGGGCTGAGCGAGCGCCACCTGACCCGCTGCTTCCAGCAAGAAGTGGGCGTGACGCCGATGACGTATCTGAACCGCTATCGCATCCAGCAAGCCAAGGCGCTGCTGGACGCTGGCGATATGAGCATCACCGAGGTCGCGATGGCGGTGGGCTTCTCCAGCGGCGGCTACTTTACGCGGGTATTCCACCAGGAAATGGGCGTCTCCCCGCGCGAATTTCAGAACAAGACTTGAACCAGACAACCACAAACCCAAAGAAAAAACACAGAGACACGGAGATCACAGAGGTAAATTGAGAAAAACTCTGTGCACTCTGTGTCTCTGTGGTAGAACGCGTAGAATTGTCCGAAAAATGCAAGAAGTCGTCCGAAAAGTGGAAGACTTTTTTCGCACACGGTGCTACAGTAGGGGGGATTAGGAATTCGTAACGGGTAACGGGTAACTGGTAATTCCATCCCAACCACCGATTACCGATTACTGATTACGAATCACGCATCACGTTTCACGAGGATGGTATGGCTTCAATACTATCACCCCTGCTGGTCGTCGGCGACGATGCGAGTTTTTGTTACTTGATGCAGCGGTACGCCCAAAAAGCCGCTTGCCCGATCGTGCTGGCGCACTTTGGCGAAGACGCGCTCAGCATCGCCTTGCACGAAAACCCGGGTGTGGTCATCGTCGAACTGGATAGCCCTGGCGACAAGGGACTCGCCATCCTGGGAACGCTTAAGGCCCACCCTTTAACGTGCGACATTCCGGTCATTCTCTGCTCGTGGACTGACGAGGCCGAACACGATCTGGATGTGAGCGCCGCACTCTACCTGCGCAAACCCATCCTCTACGACGATTTCCAGGCCGCCCTCACCGAAGTCGGCGTCAACGTGGGTTGATTGTGGATTGTGGATTGTGGATTGTGGATTGTGGATTGTGGATTGTGGACTTTCGACCTTGGACTTTTGACTTTGGACTTTTGACTTTCGATTCATCCTAAACAAGGAGCTTACTTTTAGATGCCTGTTTCCTACATCACGTATGCACTTCAGAACGGCTACATTCACCAGTGGCTTGTTGCCGGGCCTCAGACCCTTACCCTTGACAATCCAGACACCCTCTTTAACGCAGACGCCAAATTACGTCTCGCGCAGCGCCTTCACACCGAGAACTCCGGCATCACACGCCAGCCGGTAGAGCCGGGACCGCTGCCGGAAGCCGACCTCACAATCGGCGACTACACCGGGCGTTGGGCGTACACGACGTGCGCCGAGGATCACTTTGTGGACGGCGACAGCTTGCTTGCTTTCACGGCCCCCGATCCCTTGCCTCATTACGCACGCGCGTGGGCCTACATCGAAGTCGAGCCGGCGCAGGCCGGACCGGCGACACTGGTTCTAACCACCTATGGCCCGGCAGACGTATGGATCAATGATGTCCTCTGCCACAGGTACACTGCGTTCGGTTTTCACCAGGACAGTTTCACCGTCGACTTGACAGAAGGTCACAATGCCATCGCGGTGCGCTTCGAGCAATTCGCCGGCGGCCCAGACAAACTCCCGCACGCGTTCGCTCTGCGCTTTGTCGATGCGCCGGGCGACGTGCGCTTGCAACTCCCCACCCTCATTACCGACGTAAACTACCGCAACAAACTTGAGCGTATCTTTGCTGCTGCCTATCTCGACCGCGATGTGTTCGTCTGGGAAGAACGTCCGACCCTCTACTGGGCAGAGAGCAAGGACACCCCCGAAGAAGCGCTTATCCGCCTGCAAACCCCGGCAGGCCGCATCTACGCGGAATCGCTCGCCACCGTTGTACCTGGCGACAAGTGGCCGCTCGTCCAGGCGCACCAAGCGCCGCAGGGTCCGCTGCGCATCATCGTGATGCCGCCCATCAAGGCATACTATGACGAGAACACCCGCATACGTCGCACGTTTTCGCTCTGGGGCATGGGACTGGCGCGCTACAACGAGGTCCCTGAGGGTGATTACGCCAAACGGCGCATGGACGCCCTGCAACACGCGGCCCGTTGCGAGGGCAATCTCTTCGGCGAGATGGCGAAAATGGCTCTAGGGATGTGGAGTGGCGTTGAGACCCTCTTACTCCTTCAGCACATCGAGCGCATCAACAACCGCGCGGCGGGCAGCGCCCTGCATTTGCTTGGTCTGCTCGGCATGCAGTATCGCTGGGGCGATGCCCCGGAGTTCCCCAAGGCACTCGAAGGCGCTCTCAGGGCCTGCCTCCTCAACTTCGATTATGACCAACACCTGGACGCAGTCCCGGAGAGCGAACAACTCCTGCTCCACACGTGCGAGATCCTCGCCGGGCAATTGTATCCCAAACGGAAGTTCAAGCGCAGCGGGCAGACCGGGGAATGGCACGTCGCGCAAGGCAAACGCCGGGCCATGGCCTGGCTGCGCGCGCGGGCGATGGGCGGATTCGGCGAATGGGATTCTGGGCCAGCCTTCGAGGCAGACTTAACGGCGCTGGCCCATCTGATCGACCTGGTCGAAAACGAGGCCCTCTGGGAAATGGCAACCGTCGTGCTGGACAAGCTGCTGTTCACGATCGCCCTCAACAGCTTTCACGGAGTGCTCGGCGGGACGCAAGGCCGCGCCAACGCCGCGAGCGTCCTGGGCGGCTGGCTCTCGCCCCTGGGTGACGTCATGCGGCTGCTGTGGGGGATGGGCATCCTCAACCAGCACCTGGCCGGCCCCGTGAGCCTGGCGTGCATGGAAGACTACGAGCTGCTGCCGTTGCTTGATGAAATCGCGACGGCGGCCTCGGACGAGCTGTGGAACCGCGAGCAGCACATCCTGACCGCCGGCGACGACGCTCACGAGGCGCGCAGCGTCAACAAAGTCACCTACCGGACGCCGGATTATCTACTCGGTTCGGCGCAGGATTACCGTCCCGGCGCACCGGGGACGCACGAGCACATCTGGCAAGCCACGCTGGGACCGGGAGCGGTCGTCTTCACCAACCACCCGGCCAACAGCGGCATGACAGAAGCGCACGCGCCCGGCTTCTGGCGCGGCAACGGCGTTCTGCCGCGCGTGGCGCAGTGGAAAGACGTCCTTATCGCCGTGTACCGCCTGCCGGACGACGACTGGATGGGCTTCACACACGCTTACTTCCCCACCGCTGCCTTCGACGCTTACTGCGTACGTGAGGATGCGCAAGGGCGCTCCTGGGCCTTCGTGCAAAAGGGGAAAGGCTATCTGGCACTCACCGCGGCCCATGGACTCACGCTGATGACGCAAGGACCGGGCGCCTATCGCGAATTGCGCTCGCCCGGACAGCACAACGTCTGGTTATGTCACATGGGACGCGCCGCGCTGGATGGAGAGTTCGAAGCGTTCCAGGAAAGCGTGCTCGCGCTGCCGGTGAGGTTCGACGATCTGGCGGTCACCTTGACCACACTGCGAGGCGAGACGTTGACCTTCGGGTGGGAAGGCTCACTGCTGCGAAATGACCAGCCGGAACCACTCGCGGGGTTCAAACATTACGAAAACCCATATTCTGTTACAGAGCTGCGCGCTCCGCAGATGGAAATTCGGTCCGAAAACTACCTGATGCGGCTGAAACTGGCATAGCTGTCAGCGATCAGCTATCAGCAGTCAGCAATCAGCGGCGGCTAGCTGAAGGCTGAAGGCTGAAAGCTGAAAGCTGAAAGCTGAAAGCTGAAAGCTGAAAGCTGAAGGCTGAAGGCTGAAGGCTTATCTGTCCTAAAAGTATCAAAATCTGTCCGAAAAATGGAAGACTTTTCGGGAAAGGGGTGCTAAAGTATAGAATAACAGTCCTGCGCATAAAGGCTTTTTATGACCCTGATTTACACTTCGTAGACTCTAACCATGGAGGGGCTGCCTCTCCGTGAAGAGCATTTCATTTACACATTCTATCAGAGAAGGAGGAAGCTATGAAATCGAAGAATTTGACACGCCGCGAATTTTTGCATCTGACCACAGCAGCTGCACTTGGTGCGGTAGCGACGGCCTGCACTCCGCCGACGCCGCAGATCATCGAGAAGACGGTTGAGGTCGAAAAGGTGGTCGAGAAGACCGTCGAAGTCGAAAAGACGGTCGAAGTCCCGGTCGAGAAGATCGTCGAGGTCGAAGTGCCGGAGGGACGCGCCGAGCCACCCATGCTGAAAGCCCTCGTTGATGCCGGACAACTGCCCCCCGTCGAAGAACGGCTCCCGATGGTGCCCTTCGTGGTGGGCGGGCGCGATGCCATCGGCGTCTACGGCGGCGAGGTTCGCCAGATCCACTTCGACACCGTCTGGTCGGTGGATACCTACGACTGGATGACCGACCGGATAATGCAATACTCAGATGCGGACTTCCGCACGCTTGTCCCCAATATGATCGAGAGCTGGGAAAGTTCGGACGATGGCACAACCTATACCTTCCATATGCGCAAGGGGATGAAATGGTCGGACGGGGTGGATCTGACCACCGCCGATGTCGACTTCTGGTGGAACAAATGGGCCACCGTGGAGGGCCTGGGATGGGTTGCCAACCCGTTCAATGGCATTCAGAGCCAACGCTGCGAGCTTGAAATCCTCGATGACTACACCTTCCGCTGCACATTTGACTACACCTTCGGCCTCTTCCCCCACATGCTCACCCGTAACATGGGCGGCTATCCGCAGGAAGGCCCGTTCATGCCCGCGCACTTCCTGAAGGACTACCACCCCGACTTCGCCGGCGAGGATGCTATCAATAAGCTGATGGCCGAGTGGGGGATGGAGACATGGCAACAAGTGACCAACCGCTTCTGCAGCCAGTGGGGCCTGAACACCTGGCAGTTCCCCGACTGGGCCAAGGGCTTCCCCACCCTGGCGGCATGGATTCCGAAAGAGTATCCATCGGAGGGTCTCATCATCTTCGAGCGCAACCCCTACTACTGGAAGGTTGACCTGGTGGGCAACCAACTCCCCTACCTCGACACCCTACGCCTGGACTACATGGCCGACACCCAGACGATGGAACTGAAGCTCATCGGCGGCGAGTTGGACTGGCTGGGAATGCACGACGTCACCGTTGCCAAGTACCCGCTGTACAAGGAAAATGAGGAAAAGGGCAAGTACACGATCGGCGACTATCTCTCCTGTATGACCGACCGCTACACGCTCTATCCGCGCCGCACGCTCCCCAAGGATCCGGTGCTGGAAGAGATCGTCAACCATCCCAACTGGACCCGTGCGCTCTCGGTCGCCATCGACCGCGACGAGATCAACGAGAGCCTCTTCTACGGTCTGGCCCGCATGGGACAGATGGCCCCAATGCCCAACTCTTCATATTTCAAGGAGAAGTATGGCACAGCATGGGCGCAGTATGATCCTGCGCTGGCGAATCAACTGCTGGACGAGATGGGACTGCCCAAGGGCGCTGATGGCATCCGCGTGCGCCCCGATGGCAAACCCTTGAGCTACATGATCGAGCACGCCGGCATCCGCGTGGGCGCCTCGGTCGCCGAGTTCTGTGAGATGGTCGTCACCTACTGGCGCGAGATCGGCATCGACGCGACGGTCAAGGAAATCGACGAATCGCTGTACAACGAGCGGATGATGGCCAACGAGGTTGAGTGTGGTATCTGGCACGCCGACCGCTGCACCGATATGCTCTTGCCGATCCAGATGCAGTGGTACGTGCCGGTGGCCGACGGCCAACAGGGTGGCGTTTCCTACGCCTGGCAGCAGTGGTACGCCGCTACGGACAAGGAAGCCGAGGGTCTCATCACACCACCGGAAGAGATCCAACAACTGTTCGCCTGGGTTGACGAGATGAAACTGGTCGTTGACGATGACGAGCGTGTCGCGATCGGGCAGAAGATCTTCGATTACCTGGCCGATACCCCCCTGGCGATCGGGACGGTGCTGGAAAGCCCATGCCCCATCCTCTTCAACAAGAATATGCGCAACGTGCCGCGGCCCAAAGTACCCTTCGGCTGGGACACCTACGGCGTCAATACCTACCATCCGGCAGCCTTCTTCTACGAAGGTGGCGAGCGGGCGTAAAACTTTCATAAATACACCGACCGGGCTGCTGGTCTGAAGCCGGCAGCCCGGTTCAGTCTTAGTTGCGGGCACGGTCAGAATGTAGCCACGATATCCATACCGTGCGAGTCAAAACGCGGAATGGAATCCGCGCCTACAAATTCTGCTTTACAGGAGCTTATGTGCATAGGAGGTGAACCCTTATGCTTGCCTATATCATTCAGCGCATTATTCGAGTGATACCCCAATTGCTGTTGATCTCGATCCTGGCTTTTATCATCATCCAACTGCCTCCTGGCGATATTGTGACACGGCAGATAGAACGTCTGCAAGCCAGCGGGGTTACGGTAAGCGAAGCGCAAGCCCAGGCCTTGATACGACAGTACGGCATGGACAGGCCAATGTACCAACGCTATCTGCTCTGGATCAGCAATATCATCACCAAGTTTGACTTTGGCTATTCATACACCTTCGAGAAACCCGTGGCCCAGGTCATCATGGAGCGCATGGGCTACACCTTTGCCATCGCCCTGTTCGCGCACATCTTTACCTGGACGGTGGCGATCCCCATCGGCATCTATGTGGCGGTCAAGCAGTACTCGATTATGGACTATATCGTAACCCTCGTCACTTTTATTGGCCTGGCTGTGCCCGCGTTCTTCCTGGCTATGATCATCATGTATGTGGCGCTCACCAAGTTTGGCATCCGCACCGGGGGGTTGTTTTCACAGGAATACATGGTGCTGCCATGGAGTTGGGGGAAGTTTGTGGACCTGTTGAAGCATATGTGGCTCCCCATCATTCTCCTCGGCACCGGCGGCGTCGCCGGCACCATCCGTACCATGCGCGCGATGATGCTGGACGAGCTGCGCAAGCAGTACGTGACGGTGGCGCGCGCGAAGGGACTGTCCGAATTCAACGTCATTGTGCGTTATCCTACACGGCTGGCCATCAACCCGATTTTGAGCAGTGTGATGTGGTTGTTGCCGTGGCTCTTCTCCGGCGGTATTATCCTGGAGATCGTCCTCAATCTGCAAACGGCCGGCCCGGCCTTGTATGCTGCGTTGAGGAATCAGGATATGTATATGGCCGGCGCTTATATTTTGATCACCGGAGCCTTGACCGCGATCAGCGCGATCTTATCCGACGTTCTATTGGCTTTGTCGGATCCGCGCATCCGGTTCGGCGGTGTGGAGGGCGCATGAGCAAGAAAACGTTACAGAAAAAGCAGTTGGGACGCAAAACACGGCGTCAAATACCGGAGGGACAAGAGGAAGAATTCTATCGGGCCGGGCAGTGGCAGCTCGTGTGGTGGAAGTTCAGGCGACACAAGCTGGCGCAGATAGCGATGGTGGTCCTGGGGATTCTGTACTTTATTGCCATCTTTGCCGAGTTTGTCAGCCCGCACGATCCCCTGCACCGCTTCAAAGACTACCTTTCCTTCCCCCCGACGGCGATCCACATCCGCGATGCGGAAGGCCGGTTTCACACACCGTTTGTCTATGGCATGAAGATGGGGCGCGATCCCAACACGTTCAGGCCCATCTACGAGGAAAATTCGAGCATCATCTATCCGATTGGACTCTTCGTGCGCGGCGACCCGTACAAGCTCTGGGGGCTGATTCCAAGCGACGTCCATCTGTTTGGCGTTGGTGGGGGTGATGAGGCCATGCCCCTCTTCCTTATGGGAACGGACACCATCGGGCGAGACGTACTGTCACGCATTTTTTACGGCGCGCGCATCTCGCTGAGCGTCGGCCTGATCGGGGTCGCCATCAGCTTCGTGCTAGGGCTGCTCCTGGGCGGCATCTCCGGGTTCTTTGGCGGCGTCGTCGACGAAATCATCCAACGGGTCATCGAAGTGATCACGACGCTTCCCACGATCCCGTTATTTATGGCCCTGGCTGCCGCACTGCCGCGCGAATGGCCACAGTTGCGCATCTACTTTGCCACCACGCTCATCCTTTCCATCTTGGGGTGGACAGGCCTGGCGCGCACGGTGCGCGGGCGGCTGCTGAGTATGCGCGAGGAAGACTTCGTGCTGGCGGCCCGGCTGGATGGCGAAAGCGAAGCGGCCATCATCGCCCGCTATATGATCCCCGGCTTCCTCAGCTACATCATCGTCTCGCTCACCGGGTCGCTGCCCGGCATGATCCTCGGCGAGACGTCGTTGAGTTTCCTGGGCATCGGTCTGAACCCGCCGACGATCAGTTGGGGCGTGATGTTGCAGGACGCCCAGGACATTATGAATGTGGCCCACTACCCGTGGATTCTCTGGCCGGTGCCGGTGGTGGTGCTCGCCGTGCTGATGTTCAACTTCTTGGGTGACGGCTTGCGCGACGCCGCAGACCCCTACGTGAGCTAGGAGGCGCTATCATGTCGGATCATGTGCTTGCCGAAATCAAGAATCTGCATACCTACTTCTATCTGGCCGAGGGCGTCGTCCGGGCCGTGGATGGCGTTGACCTGACGATCAAGGCCGGGCGCACGTTGGGCATCGTGGGGGAAAGCGGGTGTGGCAAAAGCATCACCGCGCTTTCCCTGATGCAATTGGTCCCTTCCCCAGGCAAAATCAAGGAGGGGGAGATCACCTATTACCAGACCATCCACAAAACGGAATCGGCATCGACATCGAATGTGATCGAGATCACCAAACTCAAGCCCAACAGCCGCGCGATGCGCGCCATCCGGGGCAACCAGATTTCGATGGTCTTTCAGGAGCCAATGGCAGCCATGCTGCCCGTGCGCACAGTGGGCGCGCAGATCATGGAGGCCATTATGCTGCACCAGCAGGTGAACAAGGCCGAAGCCCGCGAGCGCGCCATCGACATCCTGGCCCGTGCCAAGCTACCCAATGCCGACCGGATTGTGGATACCTATCCCTTCCAATTGAGCGGCGGGATGCGCCAGCGCGCCGTGATTGCCATGGCCCTGAGCTGCAATCCCAACCTGCTCATTGCCGACGAGCCGACGACAGCACTTGACGTGACGACCGAGGCGCAAATCCTCGATCTGATGCGCGAATTACAGCAGCAATACAATATGGCGATTATGTACATCACCCACAACCTGGGCGTGATCGCCGAAATGGCCCAGGAAGTCGCGGTGATGTATATGGGCAAAATCGTCGAGCAGACGGACGTGGCATCCATCTTCAGGAACCCGCTGCACCCCTACACGCAGGCGCTGCTGCGGTCTATCCCGCAGCTTGATGATGTGATGGCGCGCGCCGGTCAGAAGAAACGGCTGGAAACGATCAGGGGCATGGTGCCCGATCCGTACAGCGTGCTGCCGGGCTGCTCGTTCCATCCTCGCTGCCCGCAGTTTATGGAAGGCGTGTGCAACGAGGTCGAACCTGCCGTCATCGAAGTGGAACCGGGACACATCGTCAGATGTCACCTGTATGCTTCCCGCACCACGAAAGCGCGAGCGAATTAAGGATACAACACGATGACCGAACAAACGAATATCCATAGTGCATCACAAATGCAAGCCCAACCGCCCTTGCTGGAAGTCAAGGCACTCAAGAAGTACTTCCCCATCCAGCGTGGATTCTTCAAAAGAGTCGTCGGTCATGTCAAAGCCGTGGACGGCGTCGACTTCTACGTCAACGAAGGCGAGACACTGGGCCTGGTTGGCGAAAGCGGGTGCGGCAAAACCACGACCGGGCGCTGCATCCTGAAGGCCATCGCGCCTTCCAGCGGCGAGGTCTGGTTCCAAGACCCACAGATAGGACGGATCAACGTTGCTGAACTGGAGCACGAACAGCTTATTCAAGTACGCCGCAATATGCGGATGATCTTTCAGGATCCGTATGCCTCGCTTAACCCCCGCATGACGCTGTTGGAAATTGTGGGCGCGCCGCTACGCGCTATGAACATCGCGCAGGGCAAGGAACTGGAAGATCGCGTGGCGGAGATGCTGCGGCGGGTGGGCCTGCGCCCGGAGTATATGCGGCGTTATCCGCACGCCTTCAGCGGTGGGCAGCGGCAGCGCATCGGCCTGGCGCGCGCGTTGGCCCCAAATCCCAAATTCCTGGTATGCGACGAGCCGGTCTCGGCGCTCGACGTGTCGGTGCAGGCGCAGATTCTCAACCTCCTCCAGGAGCTTCAGGAGGAAATGGGACTAACCTACCTATTCGTGGCCCACGACCTGAGCGTGGTCGCCCACATCAGTGAGCGCGTCGCGGTGATGTATGTGGGGAAGATGGTCGAAATGGCAACGACACACGAACTGTTTATGGCGCCCAAGCACCCGTACACCGAGGCGCTGATGTCGGCCATTCCGCGCCCCGACCCCACGCCGCGTGAAAAGCGCATCCTGCTCACCGGTGAGGTCGCCAACCCGGCCAATCCGCCGTCGGGATGCTATTTCCACCCACGCTGCAGGTATGTGAAGGACATCTGCAAAACAGAAGAGCCGGCGTTCGAAGAAATCAGTCCCGGGCACTTCGTCAAATGCCATCGCGCTGCCGAGTTGAACCTCAGCGGCGTAAGGAACCTAGCTTGACGTTAACCTGAATTCCACACAGGAACTGTAGGGCGATTTGGCAAGTCTCGCAGGCACAATTTTCGGATAAGATGTAGCGCAAGCTGTCAGCCTGCAATCTTCGGCAGCAGCAAACTAACAGTTGGCTCTACAACTGCTATTTTGAATTAAGGAGGACCAACCTATGCCTAATGATTGGGAAAATCCCCAGATGGTCGGGCAGAACAAAGAGCCTGCCCATGCGACCCTATTACCCTATCAGGATGCCCAGAGTGCGCTTGAGGGCGACCGCGAGGTATGCGCCAATTTCAAATTGCTTAACGGCAACTGGCAATTCAAGTGGGCGCCGAACCCGGCCTCCGCGCCGGAGAACTTCTACGCCGAACCGTTCACCGATGATGGCTGGGACACAATTGCCGTGCCGGGCAACTGGCAGCTCCAGGGCTACGACGTTCCGATGTACACCAACGTCCAGTACCCGTTTCCGCCCGATTACATGCCCGAAGTCCCGAAGGATAACAATCCTGTCGGCTCCTACCGCACCACGTTCACCGTGCCCGAAGCATGGGATGGGAAACAGGTGTTCATTGTCTTCGATGGCGTGGATTCGGCGTTCTACCTGTGGGTGAACGGGCAATACGTCGGCTACAGCCAGGACAGCCGCCTGCCGGCGGAGTTCAACCTCACGCCGTACCTGCGCCCCGGCGAGAACACGCTCGCCGCGCGCGTCTATCGCTGGAGCGATGGCAGCTACCTCGAAGACCAGGACTTCTGGCGGCTGAGCGGCATCTACCGCGACGTCTACCTCTTTGCCACGCCCGCCGTCCACATCCGCGACTTCTGGGCGCAGACCGAATTGGACGCCGACTACCGCGACGCTATGCTCACCGTCCGCGCCGACCTCCGCGCCTACAATGACACGTCGTTGGATGGCTATACTGTTGAAGTCCAACTTTTCGATGCCGCGAATCAGCGAATTACGAATCACGAATCACGAATCACGAATCATGAATCACGGATTGATTTTGCCTTGTCCGTCGTTAATCCCCTCAAATGGTCGGCAGAACATCCCCACCTGTACACGTTGCTGCTCACGCTTAAGGATGCAGCGGGCAATGTGCTCGAAGTGGAACGCTGCAACGTCGGCTTCCGCAAAGTCGTAATCCAGGACGGCAAAATCCTCATCAACGGCGCGGCGGTCTACTTCCACGGTGTCAATCGCCACGAGCATCACCCCGACACGGGACACACCGTCAGCGTGGAATCGATGATCGAGGACATCCTGCTGATGAAGCGCTTCAACGTCAACGCGGTGCGCACGTGCCACTACCCCAATGATCCGCGCTGGTACGATCTGTGCGACCAGTATGGCCTGTACCTGATCGACGAGGCCAACCTGGAATCCCACGGCGTCTGGGACGAGCCAACCCGCGATCCCGTGTGGCGGACGGCGTTCCTGGAGCGCGGCAGCCGCATGGTGGAGCGCGACAAAAATCATCCGAGCATCATCATCTGGTCGCTGGGCAACGAATCCGGGCACGGGCCGAATCACGCAGCGATGGCGGAGTGGATTCACGGCCACGATCCGACACGACCGGTCTTTTACGATTCAGCGGATCACGAGCCCTACGTGGACATCGTCAGCAAGATGTATCCCTCCCTGGAGCGCCTCATCGAGTTGGCCGAAAGAGCAGGCGAGACACGGCCCTTCATTATGTGCGAGTACGCGCACGCGATGGGCAACAGCCCCGGCAACCTGAAGGAGTATTGGGAGATTATCGAGCAATACCCGCGCGTGCGCGGCGGGTTCATATGGGATTGGGTAGACCAGGGACTACGGCGCACAACCAGGGATGGCGTAGAATGGTTCGCCTACGGCGGCGACTACGGTGAATCCCCGCACGACGGCAGCTTCTGCATCAACGGCCTCATCTTCCCCGACCGGACGATCCATCCGGCGCTATGGGAAGTGAAGAAGGTCTACCAGCCGGTGCAGGTTGAGGTCATGGACGCGCTGGCGGGTAAAGTGGAAGTCATCAACAAATACAACTTCTCCGATCTGAGCCACCTGGACATTAGCTGGACGCTACAAAAAGACGGGGAAGTCATCCAGCAAGGCGAGCTTCCACGCATGAGCACACCACCCGGTGCGCGAGAAACCGTGACAATCCCGTTTACCTCCCCCCCGACGGGGGAAACGGAAGGGGGGGCAGAATACTGGCTCACCCTCAGCTTCACGCTGGCGGAAGCCACGTCCTGGGCCGACGCCGGACACGAAGTCGCCTGGGCGCAGTTCGCCGTCCCCTTCCCTACGCCGGAGGTTCAGCCGGTAGACGTGGCGACGCTGCCCGCTCTCACCCTGGTCGAATCCGACACGCAAGCAACCCTGGCGGGGCACAACTTCCAACTGGTCTTCGACAAGAAAGCCGGGGACATCGCGACGTTGAACTATCAAGGATACAATCTGATCGAGAGCGGCCCACAGGCCAACTTCTGGCGCGCCCCCACCGAGAACGACCTCGCAGGATGGGGCGACGAGCGCGCCGCGGTGCGCTGGCGTGAGATTGGATTGGATCACCTGGAAGAGCACATCGAGGCGGTGGCGGTGACACAGCCCGCGCCGCAAGTCGTCGAAATTACAGTCCATTCCGCGTGCGCGCCGGACGCCGGTTTTGCAGCACAGCCGCCTTCCCCTGGGCCGGAACAGCAGCCGGAGATGATGACGCAGGGCCTCTCGTGGATGCTGGACAAGGAAACGCTCGAAGTCTTCTGCGCGCGCATGAACGTTCCTTACGACACTTTGCCGGGAACGATTAAGTCGGCCAAGCTCAAGAGCCTGATCGGGCAGTATGCCTCGGAAAACCGGCTCCCAGAGTTGATGCTCGGGCTCTACAACTTCCTCAAAGAGACCGCGCCGGAAAAAATCCGCCCTGAATTTGAGGCGGCGCTCTTCTCGCCACCGGCGACGCCCGAAGCCAAAGCCCCGGCGCGCTTCGAGAATACGTACACCTACAGAATCTACGGCAGTGGCGACATCATCATCGAGCATCACGTTATCCCCGAAGTACCCGGGTTGCCGTTCCTGCCGCGCATCGGCTTGCAAATGACGCTACCGGGCGGCTACGAGCACTTCACGTGGTACGGGCGCGGCCCGCACGAGACGTACGTTGACCGCAACTACGGCGCGCAAGTCGGCGTCTACAGCGGCACGGTGGACGAGCAATACGTGCCGTACATCGTCCCCGAGGAGAACGGCAACAAGACCGACGTGCGCTGGGTCGCGCTGACGAACGATACAGGCGTTGGCCTCCTGGCAGCGGGCGCATCGGAGGTGAGCGCGCATCACTACACAACCGAGAACCTGACCGAGGCAACGCACACCTACGAATTACAGCGCCGCGACGACATCACGCTCAACCTGGACTATGCACAATCCGGCCTGGGCAGCGCAGCCTGCGGGCCGGGTCGCCGGCCAGAATACCAACTCAAACCGGTCGAGACACGTTACAGCGTGAGACTGCGTCCCTTCTCGCAAGCGACCGAATCGCCGACGGCGTTGAGCAAACAACGGTTTTAGCCTCCTCCTCGTTGGAACGTTCGAGCGTTTGCGCGTTCACGCGGTGCGTTCGAACGTTCCAGCTTTTACTATCAGACTGAAGACTAACGACTATGTCCCATCCTGATCGCAAAGACTATTACCTCGCTCTCTTGATCGGCGTTCTCGCCCTGGCACTCTACGTGCGCACGCTGGCGCCGGACATCCTGTACAGCGACAGCGCAGAGTTCCAAACGCTAGCCTATACGCTGGGGACGACCCACTCAACGGGCTACCCCATCTACCTGCTGTTTGCACGGCTGGTGGGATTCCTGCCGATTGCCTCGCCTGCCTGGCGCGTCAACCTGGTTTCGGCGCTGTGCGCGGCGTGGACGGTGGGCGGCGTCTACCTGCTGATCCGCTACTTCACACCGAACCGCAGCGCAGCCGCGTTGGGGAGCGTCGCGCTGGCGCTGTCGTACACGTTCTGGTCGCAGGCCATCATCGCCGAAGTGTACACGCCGGGGACGGCAGTATTGACGACGGTACTGCTGCTGCTGGCCCACTGGCAACGTGAGCCGTTTGCGCGTCGTCACGCGTTGGCGTGGGCTACGGCACTGACGTGTCTGGCACTGGGTGTCCACCTCTCGGCAGTGTTGATTGCCCCGTCCGCGCTCATGTTTGTCCTGTGGGTGCTGGCGTTCCAACCCAAGACGCAATGGGGGCCGTGTTTGCGCTCTGCAATAACAGGGTTCGGCGTTGGGCTGAGCCTTTATTTTGCAGCCTTCATCCTATTGGACCTCAACAGTCCGCCATCAAGCTTCATCGGGGTAATGCTGTACCCTTCGCGTTCGATCTGGGGATTGCAGGCTACCGACGTGGACGGGGTGTTTGAACACTGGTGGCGGACGGTGATGAGCGTCCAGTGGCGTGCCGCAATGTTCCCGGAGGGCAGCAGTTTCGCCGTGGCGATCAGCGAATACCTTACCCGTGTCTTGAGTCAAGAGTTCACGTTGTGGATGTTCGGATTCGCCCTGCTTGGCCTGGGTGAGATCCGCTATGCCGCACGGAAACTCGCTGCGAACGCCGGGAACCCCGAATTGGACGACACCGCCACCCGCGTCAAAGCGTTCATCAAATCCATCCCCGCTGCCCCGACATTAAGCCTGGGCACCTTTATGGTCATCGCTATCTTGGTGATGCTAGCGTTCATCCTCAACTATCATCCGGGGGACAAATACGTATTTTACCTCGCCACGTATATCTTCATCAGCACAGCCATCGGCGTGGGAATCGGGCGGACGTTGGAATGGGCCAAACGTTTCCTGGCGAAGCGCAAAAGCTGGACGCGCCATCTCTATCCGCTGGCAATAGTCCTGTGCGCGCTGGTCGTCCTCACGCCCTACGCCGGTCCGCGCTGGGAGGCGCTCAAGGCCGGCAAAGGGACCTTCGTGCAGGAGACATATCCGTATCCGCTCGAAAACCTGAGAGAGCCGCGCCTGATTTATACAATGCGCTTACAGATGTTACCTGAGAATGCGTTTCTGGTGATGAACTGGCGCGCGTTGTATACGATGTACTACCTGGCGCACGTCGAAGGATTACGTCCCACCATCATCATCAAAGAAGCCACGCCATTCGGCAGCAACGGCCAGATTGCCGACAGTCTATTAGAGGAAATGATCGAAACCGTGCGCGCCGGCGACCGTCCGGTCTACGTGGATCAGGTTTATCCCGGACTACGGGAGCATTTTCGCGTTCTGCCGGGAGCCGGGGGCAATGTCTACCGGCTGACGATGCCACGCGGCCAGTAAGTTTACTTTATGTGCGTTTCAAGTAACGTCATCACATCGTCAAGCGAGCGCACCGCCGAAGGTTGAACCAGGCCCTGCTGATGAAGATGATGGGGGTAAGACGCGATCTCAGGATGATGTGGCGCGTTATCCCCCCCCTGGAGAATCTCGCCGCCAGGTGTGAGCCGGTAGTAAGCGTATTTGCGTAACTCTCCGTCAATGTATACCTCGTTGATATACAGACGCGAGCCATCGACAAGTTGCACTTCAGCTTTGAACTGTTCGACGGTACTATCTAATCGATGGGTTAGATAGCTGACGGCAACGACGAGAGCAGGATACCGTTCCGGTATATCGGGGATCATACGTGGTCCAAAGCCTGTAAATCGGCAAGCAGTCGCTGCTTCTCTTCAAACACACTTTGCCAGTAGAACCAGTCATTATAGTCTTCGTGGATTTGTAAAGAGTCCTGCTGTGTAAGCAGTTGCGCTTCGAAGCGCGAGAACGACAAGCCATAACGCGCTTCGAAACGGGCAATCTCTGCCTTACTCGCGGCAATGTCGGCCTGGAGCTGACGGATTCTGGCGCGTGTAGCTTCCTGCAAACCGGCGCGAATGAGCTTGCCGCGTTCCGATTCCGGCAGCTGCATCAAAGTCTGGGGTACTCGCACTGTCATCTCTACCATGCGTGTCTCCTTGCTATGTGTCGAATAAAGTCTATATCTGCCAATTCCAGTTGCTCTCTTATTGTACCACCGATATATGGGTTAAGGAGAGTGCTTTGTGGAGCAATTGAACGTAGAAGCAGCCTATGATACAATGAGTACAGACAGAGGCGCCGCAGCTATGCAAATCAAAGGCATCACCGTCTCTAATCGGCCCGCAATTTATCTGTGCCTTGTCCTCATCGGTTATACCGCACTTCTCCTGCCCACCGTGAACCGTCAGGGCATCTCCTGGGACGAGCAGACCGACATTGACATTGCGCGCGCCTATCTGGCGCCCGGCGGCTGGCTGCGCGGGTCGGACTCCGATCCCAGCCAGACGCGCCTGCCCATGGCCGTCGTTGCCGTGGTGTACAGCCTGCTGCACACCGATGATTTGCTGACCGCACGGTTGGTCAGTTGCTTTGTGGGCGCGCTGACGATCATCGGCGTGTATGTGTTCTGCAAGCGCGACTTCGACAGCAAAACGGGACTGCTCGCCGGCGCCATTCTCGCCGCCAGCCCGTTCTTTCTCTCCTTTGCCAAAACGGCTTTTACGGAAACCGACATTTACGTGGCCTGCGCCTTCGTCTGGTTGCTGGTAGCGATGTCCCGCCTGCGCGAAAACGGCACGCTAGGCTGGGCCGCGATCACAGCGGTCGTGCTCGGTCTGGCGCTATCGGGCAAATTCACAGCGATTGTGATCTTTCCGGCCATCGTTTTCCAGATTCT